>NZ_JBIUCG010000007.1:0-122359 GCF_044548645.1 Nocardia sp. NPDC051929
GCCAGAGCGCTGGCCGCGGGTACGACGGCACTCGTACTGGACAACCCGATGGCCGACTTGGACCACGACGGGCGTCGCTATCTGGCCGGAATGCTGCGAGCTCTCGCGCGCCAGGACATGACGATCGTCGTTTCTGCTTGTCTCGCCGACGATCTCGCCGGATGCGCGGAGAACATCCTGCACATCGATCAGGGGCGACTCGTCGCGGGCGACGCATCGGTTCCGGCCCCGGTCGAACCACGGACAGCTTTCGCGAGACCGGACGCGCGCGGCTCGCGGAGGCCGGCTACTTCGGTGTGACCCAGGTGGTGATGTCCGCGTGTACCACTTCCACGCCGTGCTTGTCGTAGATCGACACCGGCACCACCAGCTCGCGCCCCTCGGTGATGCTCGCGAAGTCGGGGATCTCGGCCAGTTGCGCGACGGCCCGCAGCCCGGTCTCGGCTTTCGCCAGATATCGCACGTTCATCGCCTTGGGGATCCATCGGTGCGTCGCGGGCACGGTCGCCTCGCTGAGCATGCCCATCGCGACCTCGGCCAGATTGCACGCCGCGATCGCGTGGAAGGTGCCCAGATGGTTGTGGATGCCGAACCACTTCGGCGAGGTGACCTCGCACAACCCCGGTTCGAGCCGGACCACGTTCGGCAACACGGTGCCGAAGTAGGGCACCCGCGCCACCATCCCGAGCGAGAACAGGGCATGCCCCAGCCGGTTGTCCGGCAGCTTCTTCCAGCCGCGATAGGTCACGGTCTCTTTTGCCATGCGGCGTATCTTACTCAAAAGTAAGTTCGTGGCCAGCCCCACCGATTTGAAGTGACTCGCGGGGATCGTGCATACTGTTCGGGTTGCCTTGCACCGGGCCGTGTCTGTTTCCAGGTGAAACAGCTGGTCGGGCGGGGCGAGCAGTACCCCATCGAGTACCTCGCCGGGTTTCTGGCGTGGGTACGTCCGGGACAGTGTTCCAGGCCTGAGATGCATTGCGATCCGAGGCCGAGGAATGAGCGGACGGGCGACACGCCCGACCGCGTGTACCGGAGAACCATGACAGATGAACAGCGGCGAGATCGGGCGTGCCCGGTCAGGGTCTCCACTGAGACGTCTTCGTGTGTTCGGGCTGTGCAAATGAGGGTGGTCCAGAGGACTGGTATAGCCGGGCTTCCGGACCACGAAGGAAAGCGGAGAAAAGGACACTTAGCGTGGCGGGACAAAAGATCCGCATCAGGCTCAAGGCCTATGACCACGAGGCGATCGACGCATCGGCGCGCAAGATCGTGGAGACGGTGACCCGCACCGGGGCACGCGTCGTCGGCCCGGTGCCGTTGCCGACCGAGAAGAACGTGTACTGCGTCATCCGTTCGCCGCACAAGTACAAGGACTCGCGCGAGCACTTCGAGATGCGTACGCACAAGCGGCTTATCGACATCCTCGACCCGACGCCGAAGACGGTGGACGCGCTCATGCGCATCGACCTGCCGGCCAGCGTCGACGTCAACATTCAGTGACGGGGACTCGAGACATGACTGACAACAAGAACAGGCCGGCCGCCGGCATCCTGGGCACCAAGCTCGGCATGACCCAGGTCTTCGACGACAACAACCGCGTCGTTCCCGTGACCGTCATCAAGGCCGGGCCGAACGTCGTCACCCAGATCCGCACCGTGGAGCGCGACGGCTACAGCGCCGTCCAGGTCGCCTTCGGCGCCATCGATCCGCGCAAGGTGACCAAGCCGGTCTCCGGCCAGTTCACCAAGGCCGGTGTCACGCCGCGCCGCCACGTCGCCGAGATCCGCGTCGCGGACGCCTCCACCTTCGAGGTCGGCCAGGAGATCAGCGCCGAGGTGTTCGAAGAGGGCAGCTACGTCGACGTCACCGGCACCAGCAAGGGCAAGGGCTTCGCGGGCACCATGAAGCGCCACGGCTTCCGTGGCCAGGGCGCCTCGCACGGTGCGCAGGCCGTGCACCGCCGTCCGGGCTCGATCGGTGGCTGCGCCACCCCCGGCCGCGTGTTCAAGGGCATGCGCATGTCGGGCCGGATGGGTAACGACCGCGTCACCACGCAGAACCTGTCGGTGCACAAGGTCGACGCCGAGAACGGCCTGCTGCTGATCAAGGGAGCGATCCCGGGTCGCAAGGGCGGCGTCGTGATCGTCAAGAGCGCCGTGAAGGGTGGTGCGCACGCATGACGAGCCTCGAGAAGAAGGCGAACCTGACGCTGCCGGTCAAGGAGATCGGCGGCAAGACCAACGGCACCGTCGACCTCCCCGCGGAGATCTTCGACGTGACCGCCAACATCGCGCTGATGCACCAGGTCGTCGTGGCTCAGCAGGCCGCGGCCCGCCAGGGCACGCACGCGACCAAGACCCGTGGCCAGGTCTCCGGCGGCGGCAAGAAGCCGTACCGGCAGAAGGGCACCGGTCGCGCCCGCCAGGGTTCGACCCGCGCGCCGCAGTTCACCGGCGGTGGCACCGTGCACGGCCCGCAGCCGCGCGACTACACCCAGCGCCTGCCCAAGAAGATGAAGGTCGCCGCCCTGCGTGGCGCCCTGTCCGACCGGGCGCGCAACGAGCGCATCCACGTGATCACCGAACTGGTGGCGGGCCAGACCCCGTCCACCAAGACCGCCAAGAGCTTCCTGGCCGAGCTGTCGGACCGCAAGAAGCTCCTGGTCGTGGTCGGCCGCGAGGACGTCGCCGCGTGGAAGAGCGTGGCGAACCTGCAGAACGTGCACCCGATCGCCCCGGACCAGCTCAACACCTACGACGTGCTCAACAGCGACGACGTGGTGTTCAGCGTCGAGGCGCTCAACGCGTTCGTGCACGGCCCGGCCGAGGCTGCACAGGAGGAGAGCAAGTGACCACCATCGCCGACCCCCGCGACATTCTGCTGGCGCCGGTCATCTCCGAGAAGTCCTACGGACTGATCGAGGAAGGCACCTACACCTTCCTGGTGCACCCGGACTCGAACAAGACGCAGATCAAGATCGCCGTGGAGAAGGTCTTCGGTGTGAAGGTGACCAGCGTCAACACCGCCAACCGTCAGGGCAAGCGCAAGCGGACCCGCTTCGGTTACGGCAAGCGCAAGAGCACCAAGCGCGCGCTCGTGACCATCTCGGCCGACAGCAAGCCCATCGAGATCTTCGGAGGCCCGGTCGCGTAAGCGCCCGGGAATCCAGAAAGCAGAGAAGAACTCATGGCAATCCGTAAGTACAAGCCGACTACGCCGGGCCGCCGCGGCTCCAGCGTCTCGGACTTCGCCGAGATCACCCGGTCGACCCCGGAGAAGTCGCTGCTGCGCCCGCTGACCAAGTCCGGCGGCCGCAACGCCCACGGCCGGATCACCACCCGGCACCGCGGTGGCGGGCACAAGCGCGCCTACCGTCTGATCGACTTCCGTCGTCTGGACAAGGACGGGATCCCGGCCAAGGTCGCGCACATCGAGTACGACCCGAACCGCACCGCGAACATCGCGCTGCTGCACTTCGTGGACGGCGAGAAGCGCTACATCATCGCCCCCAAGGGCGTGACGCAGGGCACCCGCATCGAGTCCGGCCCGACGGCCGACATCAAGCCGGGTAACAACCTGCCGCTGCGCAACATCCCGACCGGTACCACGATCCACGCGGTGGAGCTGCGTCCGGGCGGCGGCGCCAAGCTGGCCCGCTCGGCGGGCATGAGCATCCAGCTGCTGGGTAAGGAGGGCCCCTACGCCACGCTGCGTATGCCTTCCGGTGAGATCCGTCGCGTCGACGTGCGCTGCCGCGCCACCGTCGGCGAGGTCGGCAACGCCGAGCAGTCGAACATCAACTGGGGCAAGGCCGGCCGCATGCGATGGAAGGGCCGCCGCCCCACGGTCCGTGGTGTCGTCATGAACCCGGTCGACCACCCGCATGGTGGTGGTGAGGGCAAGACCTCCGGTGGTCGCCACCCGGTCTCGCCCTGGGGTCAGCCGGAAGGCCGCACCCGCAAGCCCAACCGTCCGAGCGACAAGCTCATCGTCCGCCGCCGCAAGACCGGCAAGAAGCGCTGAAGGAGGAGGTAAGAAATGCCACGCAGCCTCAAGAAAGGCCCGTTCGTCGACGACCACCTCCTCGCGAAGGTGGACGTGCAGAACGAGAAGGGCACCAAGCAGGTCATCAAGACCTGGTCGCGTCGTTCGACCATCATCCCCGATTTCATCGGTCACACGTTCGCGGTGCACGACGGCCGCAAGCACGTGCCGGTGTTCATCTCGGACAACATGGTCGGGCACAAGCTCGGTGAGTTCGCGCCGACCAGGACGTTCAAGAGCCACGTCAAGGAAGACCGGAAGAGCAAGCGGCGATGACGACGACTGAGACTCAGAACCCGACTGCGCGCGCGACCGCCAAGCACGTTCGCGTCACCCCGATGAAGGCACGCCGTGTCGTGGACCTGGTCCGCGGCAAGCGTGTCGAGGACGCCCTCGCCCTGCTGAAGTTCGCGCCTCAGGCCGCGAGCGAGCCGGTCGCCAAGGTCGTCGCGAGCGCCGCGGCCAACGCCGAGAACAACCTCGGCCTGAACCCGGCCACGCTGGTGATCTCGACGGCCTACGTCGACGAGGGTGCCACCCTGAAGCGGTTCCAGCCGCGTGCCCAGGGCCGTGCGTTCCGCATCCGCAAGCGCACCAGCCACATCACCATCGAGGTCGAGAGCATCCCCACCGCCGGTGGAGCCACTCGTAACCGCCGGAAGGGAGGGGCAAAGTAAATGGGACAGAAGATCAACCCCCACGGCTTCCGCCTCGGTATCACCACCGACTGGAAGTCACGTTGGTACGCGGACAAGCAGTACGCGGACTACGTGAAGGAAGACGTCGCGATCCGCAAGCTGCTGGCCACCGGCATGGAGCGGGCGGGCATCTCCAAGGTCGAGATCGAGCGCACCCGTGACCGCGTGCGGGTGGACATCCACACCGCGCGGCCCGGCATCGTGATCGGCCGCCGCGGCGCCGAGGCCGACCGCATCCGCGCCGAGCTGGAGAAGCTGACCGGCAAGCAGGTGCAGCTGAACATCCTCGAGGTCAAGAACCCCGAGTCGGATGCGCAGCTGGTCGCCCAGGCCGTCGCCGAGCAGCTGTCCAACCGTGTGGCGTTCCGTCGCGCGATGCGCAAGGCCATCCAGTCGGCCATGCGTTCGCCGAACGTCAAGGGCATCCGTGTGCAGTGCTCGGGCCGCCTCGGCGGCGCGGAAATGTCGCGCTCGGAGTTCTACCGCGAGGGTCGGGTGCCGCTGCACACGCTGCGCGCCGACGTCGACTACGGCCTCTACGAGGCCAGGACCACCTTCGGTCGCATCGGCGTGAAGGTCTGGATCTACAAGGGCGACATCGTCGGTGGCAAGCGTGAGCTGGCCGCCGCTGCCGCCGCGCCCGAGCGTCCGCGCCGGGAGCGGCCGAGCCGCCCGCGTCGGTCCGGTTCCACCGGCACCACCGCGACCAGCACCGAGGCCGGGCGCGCCGCCACCGCGGTGGCCGACGCCCCGGCAGAGACACAGGAGGGCTGACGCATGCTGATGCCTCGCAAGGTGAAGCACCGCAAGCAGCACCACCCTGGCCGTTCCGGTACGGCCAAGGGCGGCACCTCGGTGGCGTTCGGCGAATTCGGCATCCAGGCGCTGGAGCCGGCCTACGTCACCAACCGGCAGATCGAGTCGGCGCGTATCGCGATGACTCGCCATATCCGCCGTGGCGGCAAGATCTGGATCAACATCTACCCGGATCGCCCGCTGACCAAGAAGCCCGCCGAGACCCGCATGGGTTCCGGTAAGGGTTCGCCGGAGTGGTGGGTCGCGAACGTCAAGCCCGGTCGCGTGATGTTCGAGATGAGCTACCCGAACGAGGAGACCGCTCGTGAGGCCCTGCGCCGCGCGATGCACAAGCTCCCGATGAAGTGCAGGATCGTGACCAGGGAGGAGCAGTTCTGATGGCTACCGGAACACCGGCCGCAGAGCTCCGCGAGCTCACCGAAGAGGAGTTGGTGGCCAAGCTGCGCGACTCCAAGGAAGAGCTGTTCAACCTGCGCTTCCAGATGGCGACGGGTCAGCTGGACAACAACCGTCGTCTGCGCGTCGTCCGTCACGAGATCGCGCGCATCTACACGGTCATGCGTGAGCGCGAGCTCGGTCTGGCCACCGGACCCGCTGGCAAGGGAGATGCCGCATGAGCGACAAAGCAGAAGGGCAGCGCGGTACCCGTAAGGTGCGGGTCGGCTACGTTGTCTCGGACAAGATGAACAAGACGATCGTCGTCGAGCTGGAAGACCGCAACCGGCACCCGCTCTACGGCAAGATCATTCGCACCACCTCGAAGGTGAAGGCGCACGACGAGAACGAGGTCGCGGGCATCGGCGACCGCGTTCAGCTGATGGAGACCCGTCCGCTGTCGGCCACCAAGCGCTGGCGTCTGGTCGAGGTCCTGGAGAAGGCCAAGTAGGCCTCTCCGGCACGGCGTGAAACCCGAAGGCCCGCTTCCCGTTCTCGGAGGCGGGCCTTCGCCGTATCCGGGCGCGTCTGAGGAATTCTCTTGCCGTCCACCCTGCATGGGTACTGTCGTGTTGCGGGTGGCGATCGAGCAAACCGGCGGACTCCTGGCCTGACCGGAACTGCGATAGGTGGCGCCGACGGCCGATGCGGAGGATGAGCGGTGGGGAATGTGAGTCGATCTGAACAGACCTATGATCGAGCGCTGCTGCGGGAACATCTGCTGAAAACGCGGATAGCGGGTGATGTCGCGACGCCTCGGGAGGGGAATCTCGCGAACTATCGCAAGATGGTGGCGAAGGACCCCGGGTATCAGTTCGGGCTGACGCTGAAGGATTGGACCTTCGCCGAGACGCTGGAGATGATGGCGCGTCTGTGCGGGGTCAGCCCCGACCCTCGGCATCTGCGGGGTCCGGACACCATCGACGTCGACCTGACGCTCGACGCGCTCGACGCGATGGGTGCGCGGATCGGGCTCGCCGCTCGTCGTCGGGAGACGGTGATCCTGGCGACCGGGCATCCGGACACACTCATGGGCGTCTATCGCGCTGTCGAGGACGCGTTACGTGCGGCAGGATGCGTGGTGCTCGTGCCGGCTGCCGGGTGGTCCTATCGGGTGACCACGCCATGGGGCCCGCAGCATCGCGAGATCGTCTACACCTCAAAAGTTGCCGCGCTGGGCACCGACGGCACGCTGCGACACACTCATGACCCGCATCCGATGCGGGCGGCCCTGCGGGAGTTGCGCGAGGCCGAAACCGGCCAATGGCCCGACCTGGTCGTCGCCGACCACGGCTGGGCCGGGGCGGCAGGGGAGGCGGGCATCGAGACCGTGGGATTCGCCGACAGCAACGACCCCGCACTGTTCGCCGGGCAAGCGGAGGGGAAGATCGCGGTCACGGTGCCACTCGATGACGGAGTCCATCCCGGTTACTACGGTCCGCTGACCGCTTATCTGCTCGGCCAGGCCGGACTCACCGGCTGAGGTCACCCCGGCGCGGTGTGTCGCACACGATGGTTTCCAGATCGGACTGCGCTGGGCGCCAGGGTAATTCGGCCATAGCCTTGGCCGGGTCGCTGATCAGGGCGGCCGGTTCGGGCGCCGGTGGCCGATGGATCAGCTGAATTCGACGTCCGGTCCGCCGCTCGACCGCGGCCACGACGTCGAGAATGCTGCTGCCGCGGCCGCTGCCGATGAGAAAGCGCCTGAATTCGCCTTTCGGCGGCATGTTCTCGATACCCGCGACGAAAGCCGCTGCGGCGTCGTCGATATGCAGATAGTCGCGGACAGCGCTGCCGTCGCCGTTGACTTCCAGAGCCGAGCCATTCCTCGCGGCGGCGAATGCTCGGGGAATCAAGCGCGTCGGATCGGGATCCGCGCCGCCGGCCACGTTCATCAAGCGCAGCACGGTAGCGGACAAGCGACCGGTGCCCGCCTGCGCGCCGATCGCCCACTCGGCGGCCAGCTTGCTCGCCGCGTACGGGTGCGGGGGCGCGTCGGGTAGACGCTCTGTCATCGGCTGTCGTTCGGGAGTTCCGTATATCGAGCCGGTCGAAGCGAAGACGAGCCGCGATATTCCGGCGGCGGCCATGGCGTCCAGCAACGCGACGGTCCCGCCGGTATTGACGCGGAAGTACCGCAGCGGATCGGCCGCCGACTCGCGCGCCCGAGTAAGCCCACCGAGATGGCACACCGCCTCCACGCCGTCCACAGCTTTCCGAAGCCCGTCCTCATCCAGCAGGTCGGCGACCCGAGTCGGCGCCCGTAGAGGCGAACCGCAGTCGCGAACCATCGCGATCGGCTCGTGCCCGGCTCCAGCCAGCAGTTTTACGACCGCCTGGCCCAGATAGCCGTTCGCTCCGGTGACGAGAACGCGCACCACGCGATTTTGTCACTGCTGTTGCCTGAGAAGGCGGAATAAACAAAGAGCCTATTGATATCAGATCTGATACCATGAGTGTATGGCTTGGACCATGCGGTTGCCGGAGGACGAAGAGGCGGCGCTGAATGCGCAAGCGGATGCCGAGGGGCGCTCGAAACACGAGATCACTCGTGATGCTGTCCGGGCTTACCTCATGCGACATCGCAGGTGGGAGTCGCCACTGCTCAGCGATGACGAGACTTTCGATCTAGGTGGGCCCATTGGTAAGGATGACATCCGTAATGCGATGAACCGGCCGGCATGATCGTAATCGCAGATACCTCAGGAATCCTCGCGCTCTTCAATCGCTCGGACCCTGAGCACTTTGCGGTGCGCCGAGCTGCCGATTCGGCGAGCGCCATCGTTGTCAGTCCGCTGGCGCTGACCGAGGTGCATCATGTGGCGAGCTCCCGAGCCGGACGCGAGGCGGCCGACGGCATCCTCGCTTTGATCGCCGACCGGGTGGCGTCGACGCGGATCGTCATCTCAGGCGTCGATGCGGCACAGCTGCACGCCGCGGTCGACATCCGTGGAAAGTACGGCAATCTGAATCTGGACCTGGTGGACGCTGTATGCGTAGCTCTGGCAGACGAATTCGATACCGACGCGATCCTCACGCTCGACCGCCGCGATTTTCGAACCTTGCGGCCCGTCGGCCGTTACTCCGCTTTCCGCATCTTGCCGGACGATTGGCGTTCCGATACCTAGATGCGCCATATCCCAGCTGGCACGGCAAGGTGGACCGGGCGCAGGCTCGGAATGAACCGTGATCGAGGACTGCCGTGGTTGAGTAGGGTGGTGGAGGTCGGGCGAGCTCGGTTGGCCGCGGGAGCGTTGTTCGTGCGCGGCGATGACGTGTTGCTCGTGCACAAGACGTATGGCAATGGGTGGGATCTACCGGGTGGGTATGTGGAGCCGGGGGAGGCGCCCGCTGCGGCTTGTCGGCGAGAACTCTTGGAGGAGCTCGGGATCGGCCGTTCCGTTCATCGGCTGCTGGTGCACGACTGGGCGCCGAGCCCTGGTGAGGGGGACAAGGTCCTGTACATATTCGACTGCGGTGCACTCGGCGACGATGAGCGGGTCCTCCGATTGCAGGAGTCGGAACTCGATGCCTGGCGGTGGGTCTCGGTCGCCGGCGTTCATGACTACGTGTTGCCGCGTCTGGCTCGGCGTCTGCGGCAAGCACACCTGGCATACATCGACGGCTGTCCCCGGTATCTCGAACACGGATATCCGGTCGGGCAGATCGATTAGCTGAGCGAAGGCGCGCAGCGCCAGGTCGGACCGGCGGTCGCGCGGGTCTTGCGCTATACGTATACATCTACTTATAGTGAGACGACGGCCCGGGCTTTCTGGGAACATCGAATCCGCACCGGTAGAGGCGGATTCGGGGTGGGCCGGTCGACGGTAGACGCATGCCTGCATGCGCACTGAACTATGAAACGGGGAAATCATGACCACCGATCCGAACAACCTGAGCGGCGTGGACACTGTCGAGGAGCAGGCCTGCGGCGTCACCATCGTGAAGGAATCGGCCGAGCCGGGCGACGTGGACGACCTGCGCCAAATCGTGTTGCGCGTGGGTCCGGGCGGCGGGCGTCAGCAGCGGTTCTTCGGCAGACTGCTCGGCGAATCCCGCGAATACGGCAAGGTCGGGATGAACGTCGTGCGGGTCTACGTGAGCCGGAAAGGCAAATTCGTGGTGCACCGCAGGGAATCGGACTGGCGCGAAATGTCCGTCGCGATCGACTGGACCGAATGGAAGAACTGGCGCGAGCTGCTGCGGCCCGGCAGTGGCGAGCGCGAATGGGGTGACTACACGGTGGAGATCGTGGACTCGCCCGCCGAGTTGCGGGGCCGGATTCCGGAGCACATCTACCGGACTGTCGTCGACGTTGCCGAGCACCCGAACTCGCAGGACCTGCAGATCTGAGATACCGCCGCTTTTCCACATCCGGAAAGGATCTATTCGCAGATGTTCGCACGACTGGGGGCCGTGGTCGTCCACAATCCGTGGAAGGTGATCGGCCTGTGGGTGCTGCTCGCCATCGCGGTGGTGGCCGCGGCGCCGGAACTGAAATCCACTACCGACCAATCAGCCTTCCTGCCTTCGCATTACGAGTCCATTCAGGCATTGGAGTTGCAGCAGAGGGCTTTCCCGGACAGCTCCGCTCCCGCGGCGATCATCGTGTTCGCCCGGAAGGACGGCACGCCGTTGACCGGTGCGGACGCCGCTTCGATCGTCTCGATCGGCAATGAGCTGCGCGACGCGCAGGTCAAGGACGTCATCGGGATGCAACCGACGCCGCCGTCGGAGAACCGCCTGGTCCAGATCATCGCGGTGCAGATGACGAAGGTGACGAATCCGAACGACACCACCCAAGGCGACGCGGTCAAGGCGCTGCGCAAGGAGCTGACCGCGCGCGTCCCGAACACCGAGCTGAAGGCGGGCATCACCGGCCAGGCGGCGCAGGTGCTGGATCAGCGGGAATCGGGCGACAAGGGGCTGGCCATCGTCGGTATCGCCACCGTCGTGCTGATCCTGGTGCTGTTGCTGGTCATCTTCCGCAGCCCGGTGATCGCATTGCTGCCGATCGTCGTGATCGGCGCGATCTCCAGCATGGTGAGTGGGTTGATCGCCGTGGTGGCCAAGGCCTTCGACCTGCAGATCGACGCATCGATCAATGCCATTCTGGTGGTGGTGCTGTTCGGTGTCGGCACCGACTACATCCTGTTCCTGATGTTCCGCTACCGCGAGCGGCTGCGCGCGGGCGAGGATTCGAAGACCGCCATGGTCAACGCCGTCACCCGGGTGGGTGAGGCGATCACGTCCGCGGCGGGCGCGGTGATCATCGCGTTCATGGCACTGGTGCTGTCCACGCTCGGCATGTTCCGCGCCATGGGCCCGGCGCTGGCGATCGCGGTGGCGGTCGCGCTGGCGGCGGGGCTGACGCTGGTGCCTGCGGTGGTCTCGCTGCTGGGCACCAAGGTGTTCTGGCCGTCCAAGGCGTGGCGCATCGAACCGAAGGGTGCGCGATTCACCGCGATCGGCAATGCGCTCGGCCGGCGGCCCGCTGTGTTCGCCGCGGTCTCCGGCGGTTTGCTGGTCGTGCTCGGGATCTTCGCCTTGGGTTTCCACCCCACGTTCGACCTCAGCTCGGGGCAAACTTCGGAGGCCTCCGAATCGGTTGTCTACAGCAAGGAATTGGTCAAGGGCCTGCCCGCGGGGACGACCCAACCTTCGGACGTCCTGTTGCGGTCCGGCGGTGGTGAATTGGCTGTCGATCAACTCGCCGCCTACCGCGCCGCGCTGGCCGCGGTGCCGGGAGTGGGACAGGTGGCGGAGCCGAAGTTGTCCGCGGACAAGTCGATCGCCGACTTCGCGGTGACGCTCTCTGCCGCGCCGGAGTCGGACGCCGCGCTGGACACCGTCAAGGGACCGTTGCGCGATGTCGCGCATTCCGCGGCGCCCGCCGGTGCCACCGCCGCCGTCGGTGGTCTGACCTCGGTCTTCGTCGACTTCCAGGAAGCGATGGCGCGTGACTACGCGATCGTGTTCCCGGTGGCGGCGATCCTGATCATGATCGTGCTGGGGTTGCTGCTGCGTAGCCTGGTCGCGCCGTGGTACCTGATGGCCTCGGTGTTCCTCGGCTTCGCCGCCACGCTCGGTGCCGCGGTGCTGGTGTTCCAGCACTTCCGGGGCGAGACCGGTCTGATCTTCACGCTGCCGGTGATCATGTACCTGTTCGTGGTCGCGCTGGGGACCGACTACAACATCCTCATGGTCGCCCGGTTACGGGAAGAAGCGCGCGAGGGCAACGAACCGAAACAGGCCGCAGCGCTGGCCGTGCGGCACACCGGCCCCACCATCGCGGCGGCCGGGGTGATCCTGGCAGGCACCTTCGCATCGATGATGCTGGCGGGCAACAACGTTCTCGCACAGATGGGCTTCGCCATCTCGGTGGGCATCGCGATCGCGGCTTTCGTCATGGCGATGTTCTTCACGCCCGCGCTCACGGCGCTCATCGGGCACAAGGCGTGGTGGCCGGGGCATGGGGACGAGAAGCCCGAGGGCTCTGGACCGGAGTCTCGCGAGGTCGTCGGCACTTCGGTCGGCGAGAGCTGAGCGCGGGACCGGAACTCGCGGACACCGCGGATGAGTGAACCGGAATAGAGCTGTGCGCCCGATTCATCGGGCGCACAGCCTTTTCCGCACAAAGAACGCACGTCGTGACCGGACGGTCACCGGGCGCGGGAAACTCCGTGCGTGCGGTCCAGACCTTGTCCGGTGCCGCCACGCTCGATACTCATGCCAAGGCGGCCGAATAACCGCCGCTCACGGGTGATGCGGCCGCATCAACCGCAGGGGTCTCGCCACCTCCGACGACGCCCCTTCTCGTCCAGCTCTCTCTCTGAACGCCGCGTCCCGCGGCCGCGTCCAGGGCTCTGAGAGCGGCCTCACGTTCCTGCTCGGCCGCCGCCCGCGCCTCGGCCGCTGACCAACCGCACTACGTCGCGTGGTCGGCCGTGGCTATGGTTTCGTACGAGACTCAAATCTTGACGTTGGCCCACTTCGCGAACCGGGCCAGGGAGTCGGTTCCGCGCCGGGCATTGGCGAGTACGCGGACGGTCTCGTGGACCTGGGGGTGGTTGCGTGTCAGCTCCGGCGCGATCCGGCGCGCCTGGTCGAGACTGGCGAGGGCACGCTGCTTGTCGCCGTGGAGTAACCACGCGCGGGATACGTCGATCCAGTGATGTCCAGCGCGGGATGGCGTGACCGATGCCGGTAGCCGAATCCGCTCGGCGCGTGCGACGGCGGTTGTGCCATCGCACAACTCGACCGGGACGGCGACGGAGTGAATAGCGACGTTCGGCAGATGGAACCCGGTTCCGTACTCCTGATACCGATCGGAGTTGATGGTCTCGCCGATCCGGCGCGCTTCTCGAAGATGCGTGTCGGCGGTGTCGGCGTCGAGCGCACGGGCAGACAGTATCGACGCCCGCAGGTGCAACGCGCCCCGCACCGCGAGGACTTCCGGTGTCTCAGGTAGTTGCTCACTGGCTGCGTGTGCGCGCTCGATGATCCGCAGTCCACCGGCATACGCGCCGGAGTACAGCAGGATCAGCGCGCGATGGTATTCCGCCGCGATCGGCCACACGGGGTCAGCGCTGCGTTCGGCGGCCCACGCGCATCGTTCGGCGGCCAGTCCGGCGAGGTCGAGGTAGCCGTAGCGGTAGGCGATCGATGACGCACTGTTGTATGCGTAGGCGAGCGTCGAATAGATCCTCTCCAAACGGTGCCCGGATGGCTCGTCAGCGGCAAGCGCGTGCAAACCGTGTATTACGTCCGGCAGTTCGGCGGTGTGGTCGCCGTACCGGCCGCGTCGTCTGCTCGCCTGTACCCGATGCAGTGCCGTGGTCAGCTGTTCCAGGGTGGTCGGCGCATTCAGTGGTTCGTCGTTGAACGCCAGAATTTTCCGGCGCAGCTCGCGGATGGTGGCGTGCGCTCCGGCATCGTCGCGCGCCGGGATATAGGGCTGCCCGGTCAGATCCTCGATGTCGACCCTGAGTGCCCCGGCCACGGCCGCGATGAACGCGGGCGAGGCTGGGCGTGCGCCTCGCTCGACCTTGCGCAACAGCGACACCGACACGTTCGCCTTCTGCGCGAGCTGTTGCTGTGTGAGCCGGGTGAGCTTGCGCGCCCTGACGGTGCGTTCCCCGATCCCGGCATCGTCCATACCTCCACGGTGACACACGATGTGCCGCTTCGCATGAGTTCATCGAGGACAAAGTATCCGCAGGCCCCGGCGTCGGGTCGAGTCCTGAATCCCCGGCGCCGGGTGCCAACCAACCACCCACGACGTGCCGAAAGGTCACCGAATGACCGCAGAACTCGCAACTGTCCTGATCGTCATAGCCGCTGTCGGCGGACTGCTGATTCTCGTGTTCTGGGTGCTGCCCTGGCTACTCGATCTCGGGGACGAACCGGACGAATCCGTACCGGCACGTGAGATCTTCGCGCGGCTGGAGGACGAGCAGCGATGACGACTCGGCGTTCCTGGGTGCAGGACTACTGTGAGGACGGCAACCTGCCCGCGGACGAGAAACACGCGCGTGGCCTGATGAAGATCCACCAGAATTGTGAACCGCCATGCCCGCGTGGGGTGTCCGCTGAGCGCTATCTAAGCGAGCGCGTCGTGTGCCGAGCGCCGGACGAATGGCGGAAACCATGAGCGCCGTATTCGGATACCTTCAGCCTGGTTGGAAGAACTCGAGCATTCTCCGGCTGGCGTCCGGCGATGTCAGGAGTTCCTGTATCCGTGCGGACATCCCGGCGGCGGCGCTGGTGTGTTCGAACATCTCGCGTTCGTATTCTTTTACGGCGGAGGGAAAGTCGTCCGAGTGCGCGGCCAGTGCGAGGCCGAGCGCGGCGCCGTCGAGCAGCGCCATGTTGGCGCCCTCGCCCACCGGCGGCATCAGGCGCGCGGCGTCGCCGAGCAGCGTGACGTCCGGCCTCGACGGCCAGGTCAGACCGATCGGGAGACTGGTGATCGACCGCGGTACGACGGTGTCGTCGCAGGCCGCGATCCAATACGCTGTATCGAACCATGCGATGTAGTGTCAGCGGCATGTTGGTGTGGGAGCGACCGGAGCCACCGAATCGACCGGCGCCGGCCCCGTTGAGCCGGGAGCGGATCGTGCGAGCGGCGATCCGGCTGGCCGACGCGGACGGCTTGGCGGCGGTGTCGCTGCGCAAGGTCGCCGCCGCGCTGGACGTCGGGCCGATGCGGCTGTACGGCTACATCGCCACCAAGGACGAGTTGCTCGACTTGATGGTCGACGCGGTCTACGCCGAGATCCAGCCGGCCGGAGACGGTTGGCGGGAGGTGCTGCGCTCCCTTGCCGAAACCACCCGGCAAGCAGCTCACCAGCACGAATGGTTCGCCGACCTGCTCGGTGGGCGGCCGCAGCTCGGGCCGCACGCGATGGCCAGAGGGGAGGCCGTGCTGGCGGCGCTGGGCGGCGTCGACGTGGACATGGCCATGCCGGTGGTCGCCGCGGTCAACGCGTACGTGATCGGCGCGGTGCGCCGGGAGATCGCCGACCGGCGCGCCGAGCGGGCCACCGGGATGGACGAGAACCAGTGGCAGATCGCCTTCGGCCCTTATCTGGAGCGAGCCTTCGCGACCGGCCGATTCCCCGCGCTGGAGACGGTCGTACGCGACGCCGCCCACCTCGACGCCGACCAAACCTTCCGCATGGGCCTCGACTTCCTGCTCGACGGCATCGAAGCCCGCATCTCGAGTTGACCGAGGACGCCCGGGCCGATTTCATCGCTGCACCCGTTGGCCGATCACGCCGACCTGTTCGCGTCTCGATGGTGGCGCGCCTGCCTTCCCAGCTTTTGCGCCATCGTTAGCCGCTCGGAGCGGCGGTGCTCAGCCGATGGTCGCGTAGGGGCGGTGGACTTTGATGGCGGAGTCCAGGACGCGGGTGACCGCGGAGCGGGGGACGCCGAGTTCGTTCGCGATGGCGGGGGTCGAGCCGCCCTGATCGGCGAGGGTCAGGATCTCTCTGACCTCCTCGATCGGAAGGTCGGACAGGTGGCGGTCGGTGATGGCTCGTGCGATCGCGGAGATTTCGTCGTCGTCGGTGTCGGCTTCCTCCGGCTCGGTGGGGAATTCGTCGTCCTCGTCGTCGTCCTCGAGGATCGGCATCGGTGCGATGGGGAGGGGCGAAAGCTCGGGGGTTTCCTCGAGGGCCAGTTGTTCGCTCTCCGCGTCGGCGGAGTGGTCGTTCTGCTCTGCGGACATCGACTTTCCGCGTTTCGCCGCGCGCGGGGCGGTGGCGTTGGGGTGCACCTGTGCGGCGGTGTCGGCGATTGCGGGGGACTGGGTGTGCATCGGTTCGGTGGAGCCGGGACGCCGGGCGGCGTCGTCTCCTCGATGCACGCGATCGGCCGAGCGTTCGCCTCGACCGGCGGGCGGAAGTGGCGGCGTCGCGCTGTTCGTCTGAGTGGAGGGACGTTCGTCGAACTCGAGTCCGTCCAGCGAAATCTGTTGTGCAGGTTGCGCGGGTTCTGGGCGCGGTTCACCGATATCGGACGCATGCGTTCGCACTCGGCTCGGCGTTCCGTGCTCGAAGTCGGCCGGTGAAGGCTGCGCTGCTTCGGGATCGGCCGACCGGGTCGAACGTCCGTCCGACTGGACTTGCGAGACATGCTGGGCGGCAGATGAATCCGGATGTGTCGGGGAAGTCGTCAACTCGCGGCCGTTGGTGGCAGACGGAACCGGGCTTCCATGGGGAGCGAGGGTGTCCGTGTGGTCTTCAGTGGCGGGGGCGGTGTGCCGGTGGACCGGAAGCGCGTGCGCGTTGATGCCTGTGGGCGTCCCGGCGGCGTGACCATTGACGGTTGTAACAGTGTCGTGCCCGTTGACTCGAGCGTCTCCGGTCGCCGGGAACTCGGTGGTGTCATCGTCGGTGCCAGGGCGGAAGGTCTTTCCATTGACTCGCGGGTGCCGTTCAGTGCCCTCAGCGGGGGTCGGCACCGTGTGACCGTTGGTGGCCGGGCGCAAGGTATGTCCGTTGATGCGCGGGTGCCCGTTCCCGTTGACAGGTGTCCGGCTGGCCTTGCCGTCGATCGGCAGGACGTGGCCGTTCACGGACAGGTCGCCGCGGGTGTGGCCATTGACGGTGGGCTCGACGGGGTGGCCGTTCGTCGTGTGCGGGAGTGCGACACCGTTCATGCCGGTATCGGTCGCGTGGCCGTTGGCCGGGCGCTCGTCGGCGGAACCCGAGGTAGTGAAGTTCTCGCCCACTTCGCTGTGCACAGGATTCGCACCCGCGAGTGGGGCACCGTCGACGGGGTGGCCGTTGATCGGCGTATCGACCGCGTGACCGTTGGCCGTGCGAGTATCGGCGAGGCCCGAAGTGCTGAAGCCCTCGCGCACTTCGCCGTTGCCAGGGGCCGCCGCGGTGGACCCGACGCGGTCGACAGTGATGGGGTGGCCGTTGATCCGCGATCCGACCGCGTGACCATTGGTCGCCGACTTTGCGGGATCGACGCGTGCCGGGACAGGCATGACCGGTGCGGCCGAGCTGAACTCGTCGGGGCGTCCTGCGGGACGAGTGCCCGTCATTTCGGTCGGGACAGCGTGGTGGGTCGAGGCTTCACTCCCGGCGTGATGGAGGTCGGCACCGCCCCGATGATCGGTTTGCGCTCCGTGATTCGCGTCGTGGTGCGCCTCGCGGCCACCGGTCACGCCTGCATAGGTTTCCCAGGGAAATCGGCCGCTGTTCGCCGCTGCGTCGAGCGAGGGGCGACTACTCGCTTCCGCCTGCATGCCCGTGGCGAGTCGCGCATCGAGACGGATCGTTCGCGGGTCGGGATCGATCACCGGCGCGCCGTCGATCAGCACCGCGTACCGCGCGGAAACCCAGGCGTGCAACCAGATCACGACGCCGACCATCACCGGAGCGATCGCGTATTCGGCGGCGCGGCCGAGGTCGCCCGCGGCGAGATGCGGTCCCGTGTTCAGTGCGACGGTCGTGCCGAGCAGCGCCGCCTCGAAGAAGATCACCTTGCCGCGCGCCAGCTCCCGGCCCCATCGCGCCGCGGTCGTCGCCGCCACCATGATGGTGATGATCGGGATCGAGATCATCGCCTCGATGCCGTAGCTCAACCAGTACAGCGGATCGGCCATGTCGCCGCTGGGCACCAGATTGTGCTGCACGTTGACACCGGCCCACACCATGCCGAGCACGACGACGGCGATCAAGGCGCGCGACGACCACTCCGCCCGCCGGTAGAGCTGCGCCAGGCGCGCGTCCTGGCTCGACGCCCGACGCCGCGCCGCCAGTGCGCGCCGATGCCAGCGGGCGTCGGCCTCCTCCGAGCGGCGCAACGCCGCGGACGACTTCCGGTCGCGCCGTTCGGTGGCCAGTTCCGCCTCGATGGCCCGTCGCCGCTGCTCGCGCCGGCGCGCGCGAATCCATTCCGCCAGCTCGCGCTCCGCGGCGATCTCGCGTTCGGACAGCACCTCCAGCAGCGCCGGATCGAGCTGCAGGGGCAGTTTGCCGCGCGCGGTCTCGACTTGCTGTGCCAGCGCGGCAATCTCGGAACTATCGTTCGAGGATTCGTCGGGCATCGCGAGCCTTCCCAAGAGCAGGTCTCATGTCGAGTGGTGGAGACATGATCGCTCGAACATATGTGTGATCGGAGTGAGATTAAACCGACCTCCGCCCGTGGTCAATGTGGCGCTCTCCGAGCAGAAGGCGACACGCCGAGTGCGGGAAATTCATGACCTCCCTCGAATATCCGGATGAGCGGCGCATTCGGCGGCGCTCTCTGCGTGTCGAAACTCCGTTCGAATGCACACGTATCCAGTGCACCGTATTTTCCGCCCGGGTTGCTCGGTTCGCGCTCCGCGCCGATCCCGGTCCAGGGCAAGGCGCGTAGATACGGGCCGGCGCGGGCACGCCGCCGAGGCTGCCCGGCGGTGCGGCATCCGAACATCGGCCATGTTGTCGAGCGCGCCTGTCCGGACGGCGATGAATGCCGGGCGGTCAGCGGCGAATCAGGGTTCGGTTCCGCCTGCGGAATTCGACAACCCGTCGTCACAGAGAATCTCGATGACCTCCTGTGCGGCGCGTTCGCCGGACTCGATGGCGCCCTCGATGTAACCGGCGTGCTCGCAGGCGGTCTCTGTTCCCGCCCAATGGATGTTGCCCATTCGTTCCGCGGAGGCCGGAAAATATCCCTCGTCGTGTCCGATACTGGGCAGAGCCGAGTAGCCGCCACCGACATGCCGGTCCTGGTGCCACGACTTCTCGTGCCAACTTCGGGGAGCGAGGATCTCGGAGCCGAGGTGCGTAGCGAGTGGTCCCAGCACTGTTGCGCGGCGGGCGTCGGCGGCGAGACTGTCGAGTTCACGGGCCTCGGGGCCGGCGATGAGAATGCATAGGTGGCCGGGGCCGCCGGGGGGTGAGGTATCGAATACCGCCATGCCGGGATCGGTGAGCACCATCAATTCGGCGTGGGTGCGGTCGCGCCAGAACGGACGGTCATAGACCGCGATCGCTTTGTACACCGAGCCCATGTAGGTGTTGTCCTGTAGGCGGGTTCGCGCGGCGGGGAGCGCGGGGTGATGTTCGATGCCCGCTGCCATCGGTGGCGGGACTGTCACGATCACTTTCGTCGCGCGGTATGTCCCAGAGGACGAGTGGATCGTGACACCGGTCTCGTCGCGGTGTAACGCGGTGACGGCGCTGTTCAACACCACTCTGTCATGGAGCGCGGCGGCCAGCCGTTCGATCAGCGTCCCGGCCCCTTCGACGACCAGGCTCTCCTGCGCACCGCCCTTCGTGGAGAGCATCGCCGTGAGCCCGCCCTGGTAACGGATCATCTCGAGGAAGGCGTGCACAGAGTAGCGATCGAGGTCGGCAGTGGTGGACACCGAGACGAGTACTTCCAGCAGCCGACGCCCTCGGCGGCCGGGCACGCGGCGCAGCCACGATCGCACGCTCTGCGTCTTCCATGTCCGGGGTGCGCCGAGTCGAGCGACGACCTCGCATGCCAGCAGGACTGCGCCGGCGATCCTCGAGTTCGCGACGGTCTTGTCACCGTCGACGATCCGAGGCCGTTCGGGCGTGCGCATCGCGAACACGGTCGCACCGAGTTCGGCGGCCAACGTCTCGAAGCGGCGGTGCCCGTGACCGATCCATTGACCGCCGAGGTCGACTCGCGAGCCGAGCGCGGTGGTCTCGGCCATGACCCGCCCGCCCGGCCGCGCGGCGGATTCGAGCACGATGACGTCGATGCCGCGGCAGTGCAGCTCGCGCGCTGCGATGAGCCCGGCCATGCCTGCGCCTATCACGGCGACCGTGACCGCTCGCGGCGAGTCTTGACCGTCGGGCCGGTCGTCGGGTTTCAGCTGGATCATTTCGTCTCACTCCAGAGGGCGAATCGTGGGCCGAGCGAGGAAACACGACCTGCGGCTCGGCGATCCCGGGTGGATGTGCCGGTGCCTGCTTCACGGGTCCGTCGCGACCGAACCGGCGGGGGCTTCTCCTCGCGACCCCAACAAGATAATCGAACTAAGTCGGACAACCGTACGAATTACGTTAAGGCGAAGGCGCTCCATGGCGCAATAGGCAGTCGATCGGCGGGTGGGGAGGGCTACTCGCGGTCGATGTGTGCGGGGCTTCGCCGCCGTGGCGCGCTACGGGCGACCGGTTGCGGGTCGGCGAACAGGACGAGCATGTCCAGTGCCTGGCCGAGGTCTCGCCGAGCTCGGCCGACGTCGGGCTTCGCGACGTACTGCAGGATGAGCCCGTCGATCTGGGCGAGCGCAAGGCGTCCGAGGGTGTCGAAACCGACGGCGCATCGTTCTCCCGCGGCCTGGGCGGCCTGTTCGCAGAACTCGGTGACGACCGAGCTGTAGCGCTCGTATTGCAGCTGGGCCAAGTTGCCCCCGGCCTCGCTGCGCAGGGAGTAGGTCATCAGCTCGTACTGCATGATCTGCAGCCCGATCCGACTGTCGACCAGCTTCTCCCAGAAACTGGTCACGCCGTGACGCAGGGCGTGCTCGACGCCTTTGTCGAGCTCGAGTTCTGCTCGCAACACTGCGGAGATGTCGCGGATGAGCGTGGTGATGACCGAGCGCAGCAGCTGGTCCTTGGTCGGGAACACGTAATGCAGCGTGCCGAGCGGAACGCCGGCCTCGGCGGCGACCGCGCGCAGCGTGGTGGCGGGCACGCCGACGTCGCTGAGCACGGTGATAGCCGCCGCAACGATCTGCTCCTCGCGTTCGGACGCCTTGACGTAAACCACGGGTTCTCCTCGCTCCGCTGGCAGACGAACTTCGAGCAACTGTTGCACACCGCACTGGCGTGACCTATCTTACAGTCGTACAACCGACCGAATTTTGTGTAAGGAATGGGACATGACCGATGTCGATGTTGTGGTGGTAGGCGCCGGTCTCGCCGGCTTGACCGCGGCCAGGACGCTCAAAGCCGCCGGGCGCAGTGTGCGGGTGCTCGAGGCGCGAGACCGCGTGGCTGGGCGCAATCTCGGGGGCCTGCTGTCGAGCGGGATTCCCGTGGAGATGGGCGGGCAATGGATCGGCCGCACGCAGACCGAGGTCCTGAAACTGGTCGACGAGTTCGGCCTGAAGACGGTTCCGACCTACGACGACGGTGAGTCGGTGACGCTCTACAACGGCACCGTCACACGCTACGGCGACGTCACCTTCGGCTTGTCCGAGGAGGCCGCCGGGGAAGTGGGCCGCCTGCAGGCCGAACTCGAAGCGATCGCCGAAACCGTTTCGCTGTCCTCGCCCTGGACGTCACCGCGCGCCGCCGAGCTCGATCGCCGGACCGTCGACGAGTGGCTGCGCGCGAACACGGAGAATCCCGAAGCACTGGCGTTCTGGGCCGCGGTCGTGCCCGCGCTCTTCTCCGCTGAGCCCTCGGAGATGTCGCTGCTGCACTTCCTGTTCTATATCAAGTCCGCGGGCATGCTCGACATCCTCGTGGGCGTCACCGGTGGCGCACAAGAGATGCGCGTCGTCGGCGGCACCCATCAGATCTCCGAACGGCTGGCCGCCGAACTCGGCGACGATGTCGTCACGCTCAACGCCCCGGTGCGCTCGATCACCCACGATGAAGAAGGCGTGAGCGTGACCCAAGCAGGCGGCACGCTCACCGCCGGGCACGCGATCGTGGCTATCCCGCCCACCTTGGCGGGTCGGCTGCACTACCAGCCGGCCTTACCCGCTGCCCGCGACGGACTCACTCAGCAGATTCCGATGGGGTCGGTCATCAAGGTGCAGGTCGCCTATCCCACGCCGTTCTGGCGGAACTCGGGTCTCAACGGGTTCGCCTTCAGCCTTGATGACGCGCTCAGCGTCACCCTCGACAACTCCCCGCCCGACGGAGTGTGCGGCGTGCTGGTCGGCTTCTTCGAAGGCGCTCACGCTCGGAGCGCGGCGCGCTGGAGCCCGGATGAACGCCGGACCGTCGCCGTGGCGACTCTGACCAAGCTGTTCGGTCCGGAGGCCGCGGAACCGAGCGACTACGTCGAACAGAATTGGATGGCGGAGGAATACACCCGCGGCTGTTATGGCGGCCGATTGGGCGCCGGTGTCTGGACACAGTTCGGAGCGGCGCTGTCCGAACCGGTCGGCCGCATCCACTGGGCAGGCGCGGAGACATCCGATGTGTGGAACGGCTATATGGACGGTGCCGTCCGATCCGGCTATCGCGCTGCGGCCGAAGTTCTCGACTGCCTGGGTTTCTGAAGAAAGATTCCTGGCCGAACTCTCGGCCCAGTCGGATCTTTCTCCGGCAGTGTCAACTGAGCGTGGTGTGCCAGACGATGGCGGCGGCCAGGGCTCCCGCGCCGTTGACCGACCAGTGCAGGGCTATCGGGGCGAGCAGGCTGCCGCTGCGGTGGCGCAGCCAGGTGAACACCACGCCCGCCGCGGCCGTCGCGAGAACGGCGAGCAGGATGCCGACGATCTGGCCGGTCACGCCGCCGCCGACGAATGCGCTCAAGCCGCGATTGCCGGAGGTGAGACCGAGGGACGACGCGATGTGCCAGAGGCCGAACAGCAGGGAGCCCGCCGCGAAGACGCCGCGCGCACCGTACGCGCGGTCGAGTGTGCCGTGCAGCACGCCACGGAAGGCCAGTTCCTCGGGGATCACGGTCTGCAACGGGATGACGATCATGGAGGCGATCAACGCGCCGGAGATGGTCGCATAGCGTTCGGCCAGGAAGAACGGCCGCGTGAGCGGTAGTGCCGCCCCGATCCCGACGACCGCGAGGACCAACGCCACCGCGCCGAGCGCGTAGAGCGAACCGCGCCGCCAGTGCCGGGGCGAAAGGCCCAGTTCCGACCAGCCGAGACCACGCCTGCGGACCAGTGCGAGCAGCGCGAGCGCCGAGACCGGCACCGTCACGATGCTCGCCCACGCGGTGGTGAAATGTGCGATGAGATTGGTGCCCGCCAGGACGATCACCACCACGGCGACGTCGACGTAGGCGTGCACTTTGTGGCGTGGGCGGGTCGGTGCTGCTAGGTCCGGCTCAGACATCTCGACCGAGTCTACGGAACGAGAACACGTTCACCACGGATGCGGGCTTTATTGCCGGATCGATCACTTTTCGCCGCCGTCGGGGTCGAACGGGGCCCCCGCCGTGTGTACGGAAGGCGAGGCGGGTGTCGCGGAACCGTGTGCGAAGGCATGGCGCGGCGCTCGGCCGGGTGATCGTGTCGTGGCGACGCTGCTCGATGCGGGCGCTGACCGCGGTGTCAGCCGGCCCACCCGTGCGGGTCGGTCCAGGCCTGCAGCGTGCGGCTGGTCTCGAAACGGCGCGGCTCGTGGGTGACCGGATCGGTGAACTCGAGTGCGGCGGCCAGCAGTTGCAGCGGCCTGGTGAAGTCGTCGACCGGCTTGTCGGTGAGCACCGGGTAGAAGTCGTCGCCGAGGATGGGGACGCCGAGGCTGTTCATATGCAGGCGCAACTGGTGGGTCCGGCCGGTGTGCGGGCGCAGCCGGTAGCGGCCGAGGCCGTCGCGGTGCTCGAGCAGTTCGATCTCGGTTTCCGCGTTGGGTTCGCCCGGGACCTCCTGGGCCGCGAGCACCTGCTTCTCCTTGACGATCCGGCTGCGCACCACGCGGGGCAGCGTGAGGCCGGGATCGAACGGGGCGATCGCCTCGTACTCTTTGCGCACGGTGCGCTTGTGGAACATGGTCTGGTACGCGCCGCGGCGAGCCGGGTTGATCACGAAAAGCACCAGGCCCGCCGTGACGCGGTCGAGCCGATGCGCCGGGACCAGATCGGGGAGGTCCAGCTCTCGGCGCAGCCGCACCAGCGCGGTCTGCAGGATGTGCTGACCGCGCGGGATCGTGGCCAGGAAGTGCGGTTTGTCCACCACCAGCAGGTCGTCGTCGCGATGCACGACGGGGATGTCGAACGGCACCACCGTCTCCTCGGGCAGATCGCGATGGAACCAGACCGCGCCGCCGGGCACGAACGGTGCGTCCGGAGCGATCGGCCCGTCCAGGTCGACGATGCCGCCCGCGTGCAGCAGTTCATCGATGCGCGCCGGGGAGACCCGGGGCAGGCGCTCCACCAGATGGTCCCGGATGGTCGCCCAATGCCCCTGCTCCGGTAGTCGCAACCGGGCCGGGTCCAAGCCGTGCCGTTTCGGCAACGGCGGTTGTTGCCGCCTTCTCATCGATACCGACCCTAATAGGTACAGTCGGACGGAGTCCGTCCTCAGCCCGCGCACGGCCGGAGCGAAGGCGGAGGTACGCCTAATAGGTGCAGCCGGACGTAGTCCGTCCTCAGCCCGCGCATGGCCGGAGCGAAGGCGGAGGTACGCCTAATAGGTGCAGCCGGACGTAGTCCGTCCTCAGCCCGCGCATGGCCGGAGCGAAGGCGGAGGTACGCCCGACCGCAGGCCTGACGTCCGAGGTCGCGGGTTCAGTGGGCGCGGATCGCGATGCCCGGGTAATCGAGCACCAAGCCCGACTTGTCGTAGTCCAGCGTGCAGGCGAAGTCGAACTCTGGGGCGGAGTACTGGAACCGCGGTCCGTGCGAGCCGTCGGCGACGCGGACGTAGCGCTGCTCCAACCGGGCCACCGCGGCGCCGGAGGCGTACACGTAGGCAGCGGGCGCGTCCGCGCCGTCGCCGATCTCTTGCGCGGACCGGTGCACGGGGAGCGCGTTGGTCAGCGCGGAGGACTCCAGGTCCACGTCCAGACAGCCGTCGAGCAGGGGCGCGGGCATGCCGTCCAGCAGCCAGGACCCCGCGCCGTCGGACTCCAGCACCAGCGTGTTCCAGCCGCCTGGTTTGCGCACGGCCACCTGGGCCCGGCGCGTGCGCCATTCGGTGTCCAGCGCGATCCGGTAGTCCACCACCCAGGCCGTGCCGTCCTCGACCGCTGTCGTGCAGCCGTCGATCAGCACGCCCTGCTCGGTGACCCGGAAATACGCCACCTCGAACCCCTCGCGGGCGGTGCGATGACGCCACGCGGCGGTGGGCGGCGGCGGCGCGAACTGCATCGGGTTCAGAATCCGCGCAGCCGGTCGGGCGTGATGCGCAGCACGACGGAGTACTCGGCGTAGAACTGCTCGTCGGTCAGGCCGATCGAGCGAAGGCCGTCGGCGTACTTCGTGGTGAAGGCGTCGATCTCCGTCGAACCGGGCCGTTGCTCGACCACCCGCGCCGTGCCGGTGAGTACCACCACGTCGCCGCCGGACGCGGTGCTGTTGAGGTTCAGCGCGACCCGGGGATTGCGCTGGATGTTGCGCACCTTCGGTTGGCCTGGCTTGCTGAAGATCAGGAACTCGCCGTCGCGCCACTGGAACCAGACGGGGTTGGGCTGCGGTGTTCCGGTGGGCCCGACGGTGGTCAGCCAGAGGATGGACTCGCGGTTCAGGCGTTCGGCGACTTTGGCGCCGAATTCGGTCTCGGTGTCGACGACAGGGGTGGCGGAACGATCGGATGCCGTTGCGGTCATGGCAAGGACAACACCCCGGCCGCCGTGACGATTCCGCGTCGTCGCGGCGGGAGCCACGAGACCGGTGCTCCTGTCACGGCGTAGCCCGTTCGTCCAGCACCATCAGCCGGGCTTCGACCAATGTCCTGCGGGCGCGCCGCCGGACCCGGCATATTTCGACGCTGCAATCCAGGTGCACTTGCATGGCGTGGTGCGCTTGGCCCGCGGTGAGTTCGCCGGGATCCCTGGCGCAATTCGACAGAACCGAAAACATCTCCGTGCCAAACATATTCGATCCTCCTGCGGGTGCGGCGGTTTCGCTCGCATTCGAAGTTAGCGATGCACGCGGGCTATCGGACCGGGATGCGGGTTCGTTCACGGAGGCTTCCCGAGCGCGTCGCCAGTTCGAAAACAGCGAGTTCGCAGCAGTTTTCGCACATGGACGAAATAAGTCACGAAAGACAACGGCCGGTAGGCGGGGACCGCCCAGGACGCGTGGTCTCGGCGGCGAAGCGGGCGACCCGTGCCGTGCCGGACGACCGCCTCCGTACTCGCGGGTCGATGGACCGCCCGCGAAGCTCCCTCGGCGCCGGGAGGGCAAAGATAACTTAGGCTAACCTTTCTTGCTGGGCGCTTCTGTGTGAGGATGAGGCGATTCCGGTGATGGATGCCGCGAGAGACGAGGTCAGATGACGGTAGAGGTCGCGCCGCTGCCTGCGGCGCAGACGGGGAACCGGCCGCCGAGGGCGGTGCTGAAAGAACGCAAGCAGCAGGAGGCCCAGGCGCGCAAGGAGATCCTCGCGCCCGTGCGCGGCCCGTTGACCGTCGCGAGCATCGTCATGGCCGTCGCGTCGGCGTGCGCGGTCGTGCCCTTCGTGCTGATCGTGGCGGCCTGCCGCGAACTGCTCCAGGATCAGGTGGACACCGACCGGGTGTGGCGTCAGCTGACGATCGCGGTGCTGGTCCTGGTGGTCCGCGCGCTGCTCCAGGCCGCGGCGTTGACCTGGACGCACCTGGTCGACGCCGGATATCAGCTCGCCGTGCGCCGGGCGCTGGCGGCCAAGCTGACCCGGGTGCCGCTGGGCTGGTTCGGCGAGCGGACCTCCGGCGAGGTGAAGAAGTATCTCCAGGACGATGTGGAGGCATTGCACTACCTGGTGGCGCACGCCCGCCTGGAGTTCGTCGGCGCCGTCACCGTTCCGCTGATCACGTTCGGCTATCTGCTCACCGTCGAATGGCGGCTGGCCTTGGTGCTGCTGGTGCCGGTCCTGGCGTACGCCGTGCTCTACAGCCGGATGATGGACCGGGACGGACGGGACCGCTTCGTGGTCTACACCCGCTCCGAGCAGGCCACCAAGCAAGCCGCCATCGAGTTCGTCGACGGGATTCAGGTGGTGCGCGCGTTCGGTCAGGCGGGCAAGGCGCACAGCGTCTTCCAGGACGCCGTCGAACACCAAGCCCGCAGCGTGGACCGGCTGAAGACGCCGATCATCAAGGTGCAGGCGGCCTCCGACATCGTCGTCACCCCGGTGTTCGTGATGCTGGTGGTGGTCGTCGCGGGACTGGCCGCGGTGGGCCTGGACTGGGTGGAGCCGCTGGACGTGCTGCCGTTCCTGCTGGTCGGCCTCGGCCTGGGCAGTTCATTGCTGAGTCTCGGCTATGGCGCGCAGGCGCTGCGGGCCGCCGCGGTGGCGGCGCAACGCCTGCACGACCTGCAACGGACTCCCGAATTGAGTGGCAGTGCGCCGACCTCCGCCGTGGCGGAAGCCGAATCCGCGCCCGCCGGTCTGGTCCGATTCGAAGGTGTCGACTTCGGCTATCGTGCCGGCCACGACGTGCTGCGAGGTATCGATCTCGAGCTCGCCCCCGGCACGATCACGGCCCTGGTGGGCCCGAGCGGATCGGGCAAATCGACACTGGCCAAATTGCTGCCGCGGTTCTACGACGTGGGTTCGGGCCGGATCACCATCGGCGACCGCGACATCCGTGACTTTCCGAGCGACGAGCTCTACCGCACCGTCGGGTTCGTCTTCCAGGATGTGCGGCTGATCCGCGGCAGTATCAGGGAGAACCTGCGCCTGGCCCGGCCCGACGCCGACGACGCCGCGGTCGAGCGGGCCGCCCGCGCCGCGCAGATCCACGATCGCATCATGGCGCTGCCGCGTGGTTACGACTCGGAACTCGGCATCGACGCGACGCTCTCCGGCGGCGAGGCGCAACGGCTCTCGATAGCGCGCGCCCTGCTCGCGGACACCCCGGTCCTCGTGCTCGACGAAGCGACCGCCTTCGCGGACCCGGAATCCGAAGCGGCCGTGCAGGACGCGCTGGCCGTACTGGTCGCGGGGCGCACGGTCCTGGTCATCGCGCACCGGTTGCACACCATCACCTCGGTGGATCGAATCCTGGTGCTCGAGCGGGGACGACTGGTCGAGCAGGGTGATCACGCGAGTCTCGTCACCGCGGGCGGCGCCTACCAGCGGCTATGGGAGATCAACGAGGCGGCGCTCGGCGATCTGGCGCTCGTCGACAGTGTGGAGGGTGTCCGATGATTCGCAAGGTGCTGGAGCTGGTTCCGGGCGAATTCGCCCATCTGACACCGAAACTGTTCGCCGCCATAGTCGCGCAGGCCCTCAGCCAGGCCGTGGCGTACCTGCTGCTGGTGCCGGTGCTTACGGCGCTTTTCGACGACGACCTCGGCCGCGCGTGGCTCTGGGCGCTCGGCATGTTCGCCGCCGTCGCGGGCGTGGTGGTTTTCGGCTACCTGCAGGCGGCGATCGGCCTGCGCGTCGGCATCGGCATGCAGCGCGGATTGCAGACCCGGCTCGGCGACCACCTGAACGCACTGCCGCTCGGCTGGTTCGAGACCCATGACGCCGGGCCGCTCGGGCGGGTCATGGTCGACAACGTGCGGGAGCTGCAAGGCTTGGTCGCCTATCTGCTGGCCAGGATCTTCAGCGGCGTCATCGTGCCGCTCGCGGTCGCGGTCGGCATGCTGGCGGTCGACTGGCGTATCGCGCTGGCGATGCTGCTCGCCGCGCCAGTGCTCTACCTGGTGAACCGGCTGGCCGATCGCGCGTACACCAGCGCGGACCAGCGGATGCACGCGGCGGCGGCCGAAGCCGATTCGCGCGTCATCGAATTCGCCCAGGCGCAGCCGGTGCTGCGGGCGTTCGGCGCGGTGGGATCGGGCAACCGCGCGCTCGACGCGGCGTTGGCCGGGCAGCGCTCGGCCGGATCGCGCATGGTGTTCGCCAGCGTGCCGGGCCTGATCCTGTTCGCGCTGTTCGTGCAGGCCGTGTTCCTGGTTCTGGTGTACGTCGCGGTGGCGCGGGTGACCGACGGCGCCATCTCGGCCGCCGCCGCGATCGCGCTGATCGCGGTGAGCTCGCGATTCATCGAACCGCTCAACCAAGCCGCGCAGCTGGGCACCGCGCTGCGTTCGGCGGGTGCGGCCGCGGACCGGATCAGCGAGCTGCTCGACGAACCGGTGCTCCCTGAGGCGGAAACGGCCGTCACCCCGCAAGCGCCGTCGGTGGTCTTCGACGACGTGAGTTTCGGATACCGTCCCGGTGAGCCGGTGCTGTCGGGCGTGACGTTCAGCGTGCCCGCGGGCACCACGACGGCCATCGTCGGGCCGAGCGGTGCGGGTAAGACGACATTGCTGCGGCTGGCCGCGCGGTTCTACGACGCGGATTCGGGCCGGGTCGTGGTGGGCGGGCACGACGTGCGCGATCAGCCGTCGGCGACGCTGCTGAGTCAGTTGTCGCTGGTCTTCCAGAACGTCTACCTGTTCGACCAGTCGGTCGCGGACAACATCCGGATCGGCAGGCCGGATGCCGGTGACGACGAGGTGCGTCGCGCGGCGGCCGCGGCGCGCGTCGACGAGATCGTCGACCGGCTCCCGGACGGTTTCGACACTCGGGTCGGTGAGGGCGGCGCGGCGCTGTCCGGCGGTGAGCGGCAGCGGGTCTCGATCGCCAGGGCATTGCTGAAGGACGCGCCGATCGTGCTGCTCGACGAGGTGACCAGCGCGCTCGATCCGCACAGTGAAGCGGTCGTGGTGCGCGGGATGCACGAGATCACCAAGGACAAGACGGTGATCGTGGTCGCGCACCGGCTGGCCACCATCGCCCACGCCGATCAGATCCTGTTCGTGGACGGCGGGCGGATCGTGGAGCGCGGCACGCACGCCGAACTGCTCGCGCTGAACGGCCGATACGCCGCGTTCTGGAACGAGCGATCTCGCGCGTCGGGCTGGCATCTGGAGCCGGTCGCCACCTAGCGGCTCGCACGTCGAGCCGGTCACCGTGGACGCCGAGAACAACCGGCGCCCACGGTGATCCGTTCGTGCGAGTGGTTCGGCCAGGCGCGGGCGATGACCTCGGTCCCGCCGGAAGCGGGAGCCGACGAATCGGCTGTAGTCGCCGTTTTCGATCGGGACGTTGTCGATACCGGAAACGCCGCACCGCGCGAATACGGGTGCGGCGTGGGAGCAGTGAAAGACCTACTTCCAGTAGGCCTGCGATTTGATCGCGGTCTTGGGCAGGTTGTGAATCGCCTTGAAGCTCTTCACGATCGAGCGGGTGGTGTGCCCATCGCAGGCGACCCAGGCGAAGGCGTCGGCCGGGCAGGTGAGTTCTTGGGCCGCTTCCCGCAGCAATCTGCCGTCATCGATCCGTTGCACCCAGGTCACTTGGTGGTGCGGCTTGTTGCGCAGCGGAATCGTGGTGTCGGATTCGTACTGCCATTCCAGCCAGACCCGTGCCGGGGTGTCGCCGATGGCGTCGAACAGCGAGTTGATCGCGGGCAGTGAGGCGGTGTCGCCGAAGATGAGGTATTCGCCGGGCGCGGATTCCGGCAGCTGGAAGTTCGAGCCGAGCACCGACGCGTCGAGTTCGTCACCGACCGAGGCGTTCTGCGCCCATCGGGCGGCGGGCCCGTCGTGGAGCGCGAACTCGATCGAGAAACGGTCGCCGTCCGGGTCGGGGTCGACCAGGGTGTAGCCGCGCTGTTGCAGCTTGCCGCTGTCGCCGTCAGGGAACCAGCCACGGATCCACTGCGTGGGGTGTACCGGATGATCGGCGAGCAGACCGCCCGCGGAGAAGCCGAGTCGCACGTATTTGTCCGTGACGTATTCGGTCGAGGTGACGGTCAGCCGGTAGTCGTTGCCGCCCCACGCCTTGACCATCAGACCGTTCAAACCTTTGCCCATGAACTAAGGTTAGCCTAACGAAAGTCGAATGTCGCGCGGTGGGTACGCACCACGCGACATTCGACGGCGACCGTGTCCGGAGGGCCCGGGCGCGAGGGGTTTTGGGTCAGCAGGACAGCGCGAGCGCCGAAGCGAGGCTGCACTCCGCCTGGCGTGTCAGCTTCCAGTAGCCGTCGATCTGCTTCCAGGAGACGTCGTAGGTGAAGTCCGGGTAGCCCTCGGTGGTGATCAGGAGCTGGGCGTCGATCCGGTCGCCCGACGCGGAGGGGTTGATCACGTTGTAGCGCAGGCTCGGCGGGGAGACCGCCAGCAGGCCCGCGATCTTGTCCATCGTGGCGACGCCCGCATCGCCGGATTCCAGCTCCGCCGCTCGCGTGCTGCGCGCTGCGCCGGTGTTGATCGCCACGCGAAGTTTTGCGGTCAGCTCGCCGGCGCCGGGGGCCTGGGAGTGCAAGGGTGCGACCAAGGGCGCCGCGACGGCGGGCGTGACCGTCCCGACTACGCCGGCGAATGCGGCGCTGACCACGACCGCCGTAGCGGCGAGTCGGGCGAGTGTCTTGTTCGGGGTCTTGGTCATTCGTTCATCCAATCTTTCGAGGGTGTGAGTGTCACCGCTCTAGTCGGGTACGAGTGTGCAATATAAGGTAAGCCTATGCAAACATGATCCGCACGGGTTCTGGTTGTCGGCGCGGCGGCAGGCCCGCGCACCCGGCGAGAAGCCGCGGGATGTCGGAGAGAGTGGAGAACCGGTGGAAACGCTTCTGGTCATCGGAGCTGGTCCGAAAGCCCTTGCGGTGGCGACGAAAGCGCATGTGCTGCGCACGCTCGACCTTCCTGCGCCCCGGGTGATCGTCGTCGAGGCGCACGCGGTCGGCGGCAACTGGCTGCCGAGTGGCGGTTGGACCGACGGCAGGCATCGATTGGGCACCAGCCCGGAGAAGGACGTGGGCTTCCCTTACCACTCGACCTGGGCGCGCGGGCGCAATCAGGAAATCAACGCGGCCATGATGGCCTACAGCTGGACGTCCTTCCTGATCGAGCAGGGCACCTATGCGGAGTGGATCGATCGGGGCCGTCCGAACCCGGCCCATCACGTCTGGGCCAAGTACCTGCAGTGGGTGGCTCGCCGGATCGATCTCGAACTGGTCTCCGGCACAGTGCGTTCCATCGGCGCGACCGCCGACGGCTGGCGCGTCACCGCGACCGATCCCGACGGTGGTGCGATCCTGTTGGACGCGGCCGGGCTGATGATCACCGGTCCCGGTGCGAGCACCAAGGCGCTCGCCGACCATCCGCGCGTGCTGAATATCGCTCAATTCTGGGATCTGGCCGGGCGGCGCAGTCTGCCGGTCTCCTCCCGGGTCGCCGTTATCGGCGGCGGTGAGACCGCGGGCTCGGCCTTGGACGAGCTGGTGCGCCACGGCATGTTGTCCATTTCGGTGATCTCGCCGATGGCCACGATCTACACCCGCGGCGAAAGTTATTTCGAGAACTCGCTGTTCAGCGACCCGGTCAAGTGGGCGGGACTCACTGTCCAGGAGCGGCGTGACGTCATCCGCCGAACCGACCGCGGCGTCTTCTCGGTGCGGGTGCAGGAGAGCCTGCTCGGCGACAGCCGGGTGCATCACCTGCAGGGCCGTGCCGTACGGGTGGTCGATCAAGGCGACGGCGTGGCGCTGACTTTGCGCAACGAGCGGCGCGCGGACCAATCGCACACTTTCGACCTGGTCATCGATGCCACCGGCGGACAGCCGCTGTGGTTCCTGGACCTCTTCGATCAGGACGCGGCCGACCTGCTGGAACTGGCGGTCGGCGGCAGGCCGTCCCAGGAGCGGATCGAAGTGTCGATCGGCTACGACCTCGCGGTCTCCGGGATGGAGACCAAGCTGTATCTGCCCAATCTCGCCGCGGTCGCGCAGGGGCCTGGTTTTCCGAATCTCAGTTGCCTCGGCGAGCTTTCCGATCGGGTACTGCAACCGGCGACGCGACGGTCCGGTGTGCCGTTGACGGGCACCGTCGCGCGGGCCTTCGGGTGAGCGCCCCCGCCCTCGAGGTCGTGGCCAGGGGCGCGGACCGAGCCTCAGCGCCGCACCGTCGGGACGTCCGCGGGCGTGCGCGGCAGGTAGTAGAGCGTGATCCGGCGATCCGGCCGGATGTCGAAGTCGCCGAGACTGGGCACGCCGAACCGCTCGGTCATGCGCCGCACCGCGACATTGCGGTGATCCGGTTCGATCAGGATGCGACGGCAGTTCGGTTCCGCCGCGAAGATTCCGGGCAGCAGGCCGCTGACGAAGGCGAACATGATGCCGCGCCCGATCACCTCCGGGTCGGCGGTGGCGAGGTGGAAGGCCACGTCATAGGGGTCGGCGTGGTAGATCCGGGCGATCTCGTCTTTGGCGGGGCGATACAACTCCAGGTAGGCGATGTCGCGACGGCCCAGTTCCGGCCGGTCGGTGCCGGTGAAGTCGTACCCGACGATGTATGGGCGGGAATAGCTTCCGTCCAGCTGCGCGCGCAGATTCTGCCTGCGCAGTTCGACGGGCCACGGCTGTTCCCACGTCTCGATCAGATGCGGCCGGTTCATCCACTCGGTGAGCAGCTCCGCGTCCGCACCGTCCGCGTCGGCCGTCCGGATGTCGAACGGGGCGGGCAGAGCCGGTTGCGGCGGAGCGGGCACGGCCCGCAGCTCGTCGGGGATATCGGTCAGCTCGCGCGCGATGACATGAGGCGTCCGGGTGGGGTTCATCGGTCGTCGAGCTCCGTTCGGTAGTGGCTCCGCTGGATGAATGTAAGGTTATCCTATGCTAACCTCGCGTGGTCGGCGAGGCCCGGTCGTTCGGAAAGGACGGCGCGCGGGCGCCCACACCGCGTGATGTGTAGGAGCTGTTGGATGTCGAGAAAACCCGGGTGGATTCGGAAGTTTCACAAACCCGTCACGGAAACGCTGCCGCCCCTGGTGTTGTTTCCCCATGCCGGCAGTGGCGCCTCCACCTATCGCGCCATGTCCAAGCGGCTCAGTGCCGATTTCGACGTCGTGCTCGTGCAATATCCGGGACGCCAGGACCGAGCCGCCGAACCCATGCCGGACAGTCTCGTCGAACTCGCGGCGGGCGCCCTTGCGGAATTCCTCGAATCGCCTTATCACCGAGGCATTCCCATCACGGTGTTCGGCCACAGCGTCGGCGCGATGGTGGCCTTCGAATTCGTCCGTCAGGCCGAGGCCGCCGGTGTGCCGGTAGCGCTGCTCGGCGCCTCCAGCGCGGTGGCGCCGGCATTGGTGGCCGACAGCGAGCCGCTGCCGACCGAGGAGGAGGCGCTGCTCGACCGGCTCGTCGCGCTGAACGGAACGGGCGCGGACGTTTTGGCCGATCGCGACATCATGCGAATGACGTTGCCCGTCCTGCAGGCCGACTATCGCGCGTTCGACGCCTACACGTGCGACCCGGACGTGCGGATCGGCGCGCGGATCGAGGTGATCGGCGGCGCCGACGACGACTTCGTCACCGTCGCCGAACTGCGTCCCTGGATCGCGCACAGCACTCGGGGCGGCTCGGTCACGCTCTTCGACGGCGGGCACTTCTATTTGTACGACCACATCGACGGCGTCGCGGAATTGCTTGCCTCCGCCGCCGCTGACGCAGGACAGTCCGCTCTTTCCAGTTAGGTTCACCATGTCAGGATCGGCTTCGGGGGACGAAGACCATATCGTCGTCGTCGGAATCGGGGTCGAGGCCCCCGGCGGAACAAACAGTCCACGCGAATTCTGGACGGCGCTGGCCGAATCCAGGGAACTCATCGGCCCATTGCCACGGGATCGGGAGTGGCCGATCGAACAGTTGCTCACCCTCGGTCGCAACGAGGGCTGGAGCGACGTACGCGACGCGGGCGGATTTCTCTCCGAAGCAACGGAATTCGATGCGGCCTTTTTCGGGATAACGCCGCGCGAAGCCGTCGCGATGGATCCGCAGCAGCGGGTGGCGATGCGCGTCGCATGGCGGGCGGTCGAGGATGCCGGGCTCAATCCCGGCGCCGTCGACGGCGCCGAAGCGGGGTGCTGGATGGGCGTCACGCCGCTGGAGTACGGCCCGCGCATGGCGAGCGTCAGCGAGCACAGCGGTTATCGAATGACCGGCACCACCCTCGGCGCGGTATCCGGCCGTATCTCGCACAGTCTGGGTCTGATCGGGCCTTCGATCAGTGTGGACACCTCCTGCGCGGCAGGCTTGACCGCCCTCCACCAAGCCGCGGCGGCCGTCCGCGCGGGCGAGTGCGACTGGGCCCTGGCAGGTGGCGTGTGCGTGATGGGCTCACCCGGCATGTTCGTCGAGTTCGCGAAGAACAACGCGCTTTCGACCGACGGCCACTGCCGCGCGTATTCCGCGGGCACCACCGGGACCCTGTGGGGCGAGGGCGCGGGAGTGGTGGTGCTGGAGCGCGAGTCGCGAGCGCGCCGGCTCGGTCATCGGATCTACGCTCGGCTGCTCGGCTCCCGGGTCAACCACAACGGCAAGAGCGGCCCGTTGGCCGTGCCCAGCGCCGACGCGCAGGAGCGGCTGATTCGCGCCGCGCTCCGCGCGGCCCGCGTCGACCCGGAGCAGATCGGGCTGGTCGAGGGGCACGGCACCGGCACGGCGGTGGGCGATCCCATCGAACTGTCCGCTCTCATCCGGACGTACGGCGCGCCGGAGCGTGTCCGGGGCGCGCTGCTGGGATCGGTCAAGTCGAATATCGGTCACACGCAGGCGGCGGCGGGCATGCTCGGCCTGATCAAGATGCTGCTGTGCGGCGCGCACGGGCACGTCGCGCCGAGTCTCTGGGCAGAACACCCGACCGAGGCGGTCGACTGGGAAGCCACCAGTCTGCGGCTGGCCACGAAATTCGTTCCGTGGGAGCCGATCGACGGCATTCGCTACGGAGCGGTGTCGGCATTCGGAGTCGCGGGGACCAACGCGCACGCGGTCGTCGGGATGCCCGTCCTGGAGGAGGACAGCGTTGTCTGAGTATCTGCTGCCGGACGGCGCCGTCCCCGTCCTGCTCTCCTCGGACAGCGCCGAAGGCTTGCGTGCGGAGGCCGCGGCGATACTGGCCTACGTGCGGGACCACCCTCGGGTGGACCCGGATCGACTGGCGAGCCAGCTCTTCCGCACCAGGATCGCCCGCAGGTATCGCGCCCTGGCCATGGTCGTCACGCGCCAGGAGTTGACGGATGCGTTGCGGTCGATCGCGGCGGGTTCCGCGCACCCGGCGGTGGTGACGTCCGGCGGCGCCGTCGCGGCACGTCGCGTCGGCTTCGTCTTTCCGGGACAAGGCAGCCAGCACGCGGGTATGGGCAAGCCGTACTACGACTTCTCCCCGGCCTACCGGGCCGCCGTCGACGAGTGCGCGGCGGTGCACGAGGAGCGGTACGGCCATGCACGGCCGGTGCACTATCTGCTCGGTGCCTGCGCCGAGTTCGGCGAGACACTGTGGGAAGTGCAACCGGCCAGAATGTTCCACCTGATCGGCTTGGCCGCCATGTGGCAGGCGGCGGGCGTGCGCCCCACCGCGACCATCGGTCACAGCCAGGGTGAACTCGCGGCCTGCGTGGTTGCCGGTGTGCTGACGCTGCGCGATGCCGTGTCGATCGTCACGCACCGGGCCCAGCTTCTGGAGCGCGATCTTTCGGACGGCTACGCGGTGGCCGTGCTCGGCGCGGGGCGCGACGAATGCGAGGCGCTGCTGGCCCGCAATACGGGCTGGGCGGAGGTCTCTTTGGTCAACTCACCCGAGTTGACCGGTGTCTCCGGTGACGAGGCCGCGATCGCGGAGCTGGTGGCGACCGCCACCGCGAAAGGCCTGTTCGCCAAGCAGATCCAGATGTCGTTTCCGTCGCACACCTCCGCGATGACGCGATTGCGCGACGAATTCCAATCGTCGCTGGGCGAATTGAGCAGCAAGACCTTCACGCTCGGCGACGTCACCTGTTACGGCGGGACGCTCGGCGCGGCGATCACTCCCGAGTTGACCCACCACGACTACTGGTACTGGAACCTGCGCAACCGGGTGCGCTTCGATCGCGCCGTGGCGGCGGCGACCGCGGACGTGGACACCTTCGTCGAGATCGCCGAGCACCCGACATTGCAGCCCGCGCTGCGGGAGAATCTGTCCCCGGTCGCGCGCGATGCCCGCGACTTCCGGGTCGTGGGGACATCGCTGCGCACCGCGAACGGGTTGGGTGAATTCACCCGCAATCTTGCCGAAGTCGCGGTGCACGATTTGCATTACGACTGGCAGGCGCTCCGCGCGGGCTCCGACGACCGCACTCCGGCGCTGCCGCTGCGTGACTTTCCCGCCACGGTGATGAACTCCAAGAGGCTGTGGGCGCCGTATCAATCGGATGCCGAGACGCCGATCCCGGTCGCCGTGCCCCCCTCGCGGTTGCGCGAGGAGTGGACCAGGTTGTCCCGGTTCGAGCTGGCCGCGCCGCGCACCGTACTGCTCGCCGAGCACGACGGCGCGGACGACCTGGCAGCGGCGCTGTGCGCGCGGGCCGCGCGCCACGGTGCCGCGATCGCCGACACCGCGACCGAGGCCGACACCATGGTGCTGCTGCTTCCGTCGAATCCGGCCACGGACGAGCAAGGCGCGGTGGCCGAACTCGCCGAGTTCGCCCGAGCCGCAGAAAGTTTGACCAAGGAAGTCTCCGGTGTCACGGAATGCTGGCTGGTGACAACCGGTGCTGAGGCGGTGTCCCCGGACGATGCGCCTTCCCTGGGTCATTCGGCGGTCAGTGCCGCGTACCGCAGTCTCGGCCTCGACCATCTCGGCATCGCGTTCCGGCACCTGGACTTGCCCCCGGATGCCGCCGAGCAGGATCCGACGGTGCTGGCGGACAAGATCCTCGAGGCCGTTCACGTGCCGGGCGAGCCGGAACTCGCGCTGCGGGGCGGCAAATTGCACGCCAAGCGTCTCGTTCGCGCCGAGTTGCTGGGCACTTCGGCGCCCCCGGATCTACGCGAGGTCCTCATTCTCGGTGGCACGGGGTACGTCGGCCTGGAATTCTGCGCGCAGCTCGCCCGCGATGGCGCACGGCGCGTCACCCTGGTGAATCGCACCGGGGAGACGAGCGTGCTCGCCGAGCGGCTGCGCGCGATCCGGGCCTCGGGTTCCACCGAAATCGACGTCGTGGCCTGTGACATCACCGACGCCGACGCGGTCGCCGAACTGGCGGGGCGCTTCGCCGAGCGCCCCGTGAGCGTGGTCGTGCACGCCGCGGTCCAGTACGCATGGGCGCGGTTCGAACCGGAGGCGGTAACCGAGGCGGCCGCCGCGAAGGTGCTCGGGCTCGGCGAGGTGCTGCGCGCGGTGCCGCAGACCGCCGACTGCGCCGTGCTGTTGTGCTCCTCGTTCGTGGCCACCCTCGGCGGGCGTGGTCAGGCACTGTACGCGGGCACGAATCGCATGCTCGACAGCCTCGCCGTGCGACTGCGGGCGCAGGGCAGGGATTGCGTGTCGGTGCAATGGGGGCTGTGGGGTCTGCCCGGCGCGGAGCACGCCGACGTGGAAGCCAGGATCCTCGGCGCTGGTCTACGACCCATGCCCGCCGCGCCCGCCATCGCGGCGGGTTTCGCCGACCGTACCGGGAACAGCGCGGTGCTGTCGGCGGACTGGGAGCGCTTGCGGGATACGGCCGAGATCGTCGGCTTGGCGAGGGTTTTCCCGCCCGCATCGGCGGTCCCGGAGTCCGCGGCCGCGCCGTCCGAGCCGTCCGCACCGAAGTCGGCCGCCGTCGAGCCGGAAGCCGATGCCACGCGGAGCGTCGCAGAGATCATCCGGCGCGAACTGGGGCAGGTGATGCTTCTCGACGGCCCCGACCACATCGACGACTCCGTCCCGCTGGTCGCGCTCGGGTTCGATTCGTTGCAGGCGGTGGATCTGCGCGCGCGGCTGAAGACGATGTTGCGCCGCGAGTTGCCGGTCGCGGCGATCCTCGGCGGCGCATCCCTGGAGGACGTCGTTCTGCTCATGTCCGAGAACCGAGGCTGATGATGCCCGAGAACACAGGCTCAGGAGGCCGCTCGATGCCGGAGAACACGCAGGCGACCATGCCGGAGATCGAGGACGTACTGGCGTTGAGCCCGTTGCAGGAGGGGTTGTTCTCGCTGGCCAGGCTGGCCGGCGAGGGCGATCTGTACGCACTGCAGTTCGTGTACGAGATCGCCGGTCCCGTCGATGTGGCATTGCTGCGTCGCAGCGTCGCGGCCATCCTGCGGCGGCATCCGAATCTGCGCGCGTCGTTCTGGGACCGCGACCTGCCGCGGCCGGTGCAGATCGTCCCCGCCGCTGCCGAGTTGCCCTGGGCCGAACGCGAAGTCGACCCGGGCGACCTCGACGCCGTCATCACGGCCGAGACGCGGTCGCCGTTCGACCTGACCCGCGGCCCGCTGCTGCGCGTGCTGCTGCTGAGATTGCCGGACGGCACTCGGCGCCTGGTGCTGACCGCGCACCACATCCTGCTGGACGGCTGGTCGCTCGGCGTGTTCTTCCGGGAACTGTTCGCCCTGTACCAGGCGGGCGGCGCGGCGGAGGCGCTGCCCGTGCCCCGACCCTACCGGGACTACATCGGCTGGCTGTCGGCCCGCGACAGCGATACCGCGTTGCGCTCCTGGCGCGAATACCTCGGCGATCTCGATCCGCTGATCCTCGCCGACCGTGGCGATTCGGCGGTCAACACGATCGTGCCCAGCATCGACACAGTCACCCTGGACGCGGCCGACACCAGCCGGTTGACGGCGTGGGCACGGTCGAACGGCCTGACGATTAACACCGTCGTGCAGTACGCCTGGGCCGTTGTCCTCGGCAGTTTGACCGACCGGCGTGACGTGGTCTTCGGCAGCACCGTCTCGGGGCGGCCCGACGAGTTGTCCGGGGTCGAGACCATGATCGGGCTGTTCATCAACACCGTCCCCGTCCGGGTGGCGGTCGGGGCCGAGAACGTGGTGCGGGACTGCAGGCGAATGCAGCGCGAGTCGGCTCCGATGCGTGATCTCGCCTACGTCAGCCTGTCGGCGATCCAGCGGTCGGTAGGCTCCGGCACGCTGTTCGACACCCTGTTCGTGTTCGAGAACGCGCCGATGTCCGACATCCTGCGCCCCATCGACATGGCGGACGGCGTTCGGGTGCGGCCGATGACCTCGCAGAGTTTGACGCACTATCCGCTCGCGGTGACCTCGTTCCTGTACGAAGGGCAGCTGGTGCTGACGGTCGAGGCGGTGCAGGCGGCACTGCGCGGCCTGTCCGGACCCGGCATAGGGGCGCGGTTGCTCTCGGTGCTGCGGCAACTGCCCGCGATCGGCGAGCGGGGGCCCGACGCGCTCGATGTCCTGCTGCCGGGCGAGACCGCGCCGCCACCGGCGCCGATCGCCGCCGACGTGCGCGGTGTGACCGTGTGGGAGCTGTTCGCGCGCCAGGTCGCCGCCACGCCGGACGCGCTCGCCCTCAGCACCGAAAACGATCGCTACACCTATCGCGAACTCTTCGATGCCGCAGGGCGATTGGCGAGCGCGCTGGTCGCACACGGGGCCGGTCCGGAAGAGGTCGTCGCCTTGGCGCTGCCGCGTTCGGCGCAGTCGATCGTGGCGATTCTCGCCGTGCTGGCGACCGGTGCGGCGTATGTGCCCGTGGATGTCACGCTGCCCGCGGCCCGTATCGAATCGATCGTGCGCCGGTCCCGTCCGCGCTCGATCCTGGTCGACGGCTCGGGACTGTCCGCGCTCGACGAAATCGCCGAGCGCCCGGAAGTGCTGGTAGTGAACGGACTCTCCGACGGGCTTCCGGTGCTCGCGCCCGCGCCCGGCCACCCCGGCCAGGCCGCCTATCTGATCTTCACCTCCGGCTCCACCGGCGAACCGAAAGGCGTCGTCGGCACCCATGCCGCGCTGGCCGCGTACTTCGCCGACCACCGCGACCGGGTGTACCGGCCCGCGGTGGCGCGGCTCGGGCGGCCGTTGCGGATCGCGCACGCCTGGTCGCTCAGCTTCGACGCCTCCTGGCAGCCGCTGATCGGACTGCTCGACGGACATGCAATCCACCTGTTCGACGCCGAGGAGATGCGCGACGCGCGACGCCTGGTCGACGGCATCGTCCGGCACGGACTGGACATGATCGACACGACCCCGTCGATGTTCACGCAGCTGGCAGCGGCCGGACTGGTCGAGGCGGGCGTCACGCCGCTGTCCGTGCTGGCGCTCGGCGGCGAGGCCATCGGTGTGCCGCTGTGGAAACAGTTGTGCGCCCTGCCCGGCACCGCCGTGCACAACTGCTACGGCCCCACCGAGACGACGGTGGAGGCGGTGGTCGCGGCGGTGCGCGATGGCGATGCCGAACCGGCTATCGGGGCGCCGGTCACCGGAATGACCGGCTACGTGCTGGATTCGCGGCTGCGCCAGGTGCCGATCGGCGTCGTGGGCGAGTTGTACCTCTCCGGCGCTCAGGTGGCGCGTGGTTACGTCGGTATGCCGGGAACCACCGTGGGCCGATTCGTCGCCGATCCACACCGTGCCGGTGAAAGGATGTATCGCACGGGCGATCTCGTGCGCCGCTTGCCCTCGGGCGATCTCGCCTACGTCGGCCGGGCGGACGATCAGGTGAAGATTCGCGGCTACCGGATCGAGATCGGCGATATCGAGACAGCTCTGCTCGCCTTGCCCGGGGTGCGGGCCGCGGCGGTCGTCGTGGTGCGCCGTACGGGTGGTCCGAGCCTGGCGGCGTTCGCGGTGGGCGACGGTCTCGACGCGGTGCGGCTGCGCGCCGCGCTGGCCGATCGGCTGCCCGGCTACATGGTGCCGAACCGGATCGTGGTCGTCGATCGGCTGCCGGTGACCAGCAACGGAAAACTCGATGCGAAACGGCTCGCGATGCTCGCCGAGGACCGGGCCGCCGGGCCGGGAGCGGAGACGGCGCGCACCGGCACCGAGCACCGTCTGTGCGCCGCGATCGCCGAACTGTCCGGCGGTCCGGTCCCGAGCATCGATGACGACCTGATCGGCCTCGGCATGGACAGCATCGTGGCGATCTCCCTGGTGAACCGGCTGCGGCGGGACGGCCTCTCGATCAGCCCGAAGGCGGTCCTCGGCGCCGCCACGATCCGGGAACTCGCCGCGCGGATCGGCGCGGAAGCCGGTCGCGAACGCGCGACGAGTTCGGAGGGCTACGGGCCGGTCGGCCCGACCCCGATCGTGTCGTGGATGCACGAGTACGGGGGCTACCGCAGACTCACGCTCAGCAATCTGCTCGAGTTGCCCGACGGCGTCGACCAGGGCGGCCTGACGGCGGTGCTGCAGGCGTTGCTCGACGGACACGACATGCTGCGGGCCCGCTTCGTCACCACACCCGAGGGATACGACCTGCACACGCGCGGCCCGGGCAGCGTCCGAGCGCAGGACATCCTGTCCCGGGTCGAGGAAGGCGACGACTTCTACGCGACGCTGGCCGCACACGGCCGTGCGGCCACCGACGAGATCGACCCGTCCACCGGAGATCTGGTGCGCGCGGTGTGGTTCACCAGGTCCGGCGCTCCGGATGTGCTGCTGCTCACCATCCACCACCTGGCCGTCGACCCGGTCTCCTGGTACGTCATCTCCGCCGACCTCGCCGCGTATTGGGCCGAGGTGCTCGCGGGACGGACGCCTGTCCCGGCGGTCGAGCACACCGGCTACCGGCAGTGGGCCCGGCTGCTGCGCGAACGCGCGGGCGCCGAGGCGGTCACGGCTCAGCGCGCCTACTGGACGCGCCAGGTCACCGCGCCGGACCCGGTGCTGGGCGCGCGGCTGCCCGATCCCAGGGCCGACACCTGGGCTTCCTACCGGGTCCATCCCGTGCCCACCCCGGCCGAGACGAGCGCGGCCATCCTGAACAGTCTCGGCGGCGGCGCGGCGGGAGTCCGCGAGTTCCTGCTCGCCGCTTTGACGATGACGCTGGCGAGCTGGCGTCTGGAACGCGGTCAGGACCCCACGGCGGGCGCGTATCTGGCGCTGGAAGGACACGGCAGAGAGGACGCGGTGCTCGGCGCCGACGTCGACAGCGCGCACACCGTGGGCTGGTTCACCAGCATCGTGCCCGCCCGGCTCGGAGCGGGCGCCGAGAGCGTGGATGTGGCCACCGCGCTGACCGATCCGGTTCGCGCCGCCGCACTGCTCGAACACGTCGCGGCACACCTGGCCGAACAGCCGAACGGCGGCGTGGACTTCGGCGTGCTGCGTTACCTCACGCGAACCCCCGAACTGGTCGATGCGCCGCAGCCGCAGGTGCTCTTCGACTACCTGGGCCGGTTCGACCTGGCCGGTGCGGGACGGCCGTGGGCGCCGATCCCGGATCTGGCGTTGCACGAGTGCCTTCCGCTCGTGGCGGAGCCCGACTTCCCGCTGCGCTACGCGCTCGACGTCGTCTCGGCGGTGCGGACCACCACCGAGGGGCCCCAGCTCGTCACCATGCTGCGCTGGAGCGAGGCGGTGTTCACCGTCGCGGACGTCGACCGGCTCGCCGAGCTGTGGCACGACGCCGTCGTGGCCCTCGCGCGCGCGATCTCCGTGGTGACCGTCGGCGCCGACTGACCGCGATCGCCAGCCACTCAGCCCATCCGAACCCAGTCCGAAGGACCCACCATGTCAGACGAGATTCTCGAGCGGCGCAAGCGGCTGCTGCAGCAGCGACTGCGTGAACAGCAACTCGCGCCCGCGCCCGCGCGACCCGCGCGCGGCAGGCGCCCCGGCGATCCGGCTCCGCTCTCGTCCGCGCAGCAGCGGATGTGGTTCGTACAGACGGTCGCGCCGGAGGACACCACGCTCAACGTCTGCGTCGGCTACCGACTCGACGGTCCGTTGGACAGCGCGCGGTTGCGCGCCGCCTTCGACACCGTCGTGGCGCGGCACGAGATCCTGCGCACCACCTATCACGTCGGCGCGGACGGCGAGCCGTATCAAACGGCACACGCCGAACTGGGGCCGGTGTGGCAGCAGCAGGATCTCACGGATCTCTCCGAGGAAGGCCGAGGCAGGCGACTCGAGGTTCTGGCGAGGCGGGAGTTCGCGCGTCCGTTCGACCTGACCTCCGAGTCGCCGCTGCGAGTGACGTTGGCGCGCACCGGTCCGGCCGAACACGTGCTCGTGCTGACGATCCACCACATCGCTTGGGACGACGACTCCTGGTCGGTCTTCTTCGCCGAGCTCAATGCCGCCTACCGCGGTGACCCGCAGGCGGAGATCCGTGCGCAGTACGTGGACGTGTCGCTCGCCGAGCGGCCCGCCGAAGACGACGCCGACCTGGCGTACTGGCGCGAGCGGTTGACCCCGCTCCCGGAGCGGCTCGAGTTGCCCGGAACGCTCGCCGGTGGCGCGGCTACCCGCAACGCCGACAAGTGCGTGCTGCCGTTGCCCCAGGAACTGCTGGACCGGGTCACCGAGGTCGCGCGCGACCGTTCGGCCACCCCGTTCATGGTGCTGCTGGCCGCCTTCCAGGCGCTGGTCCAGCGGTACACCGCGGCGACCGACTTCCTCGTCGCGGTACCGGTGACCGACCGCCGCGGTAGCGACGCCGAGGCGCTGATCGGCTATTTCGGCAACACGCTGCTGTTGCGCGCCCGAATCCGTCCGGGGCGCAGCTTCGCCGAGCTGGTCGACGTGACGAGGGACGCCGCCCGCGACGCGTTCGCGCATCAAGGGATCGGCGTCGAACGGGTCGTCCGCGAGGTGAGTTCGGACCGGATCGCGGGCAGTGACGGCCTGGCCCAGCTCGTGCAGCTGAGCTTCAGCGTGCGCGGCGGGGCGAACGGGTTCGATCTCGCCGGGGTCCGCTCCACCGAGCTGCCGTGGGGAAGCACGGTCGCGCAGGAGCCGCTGGGACTGATGGTCGTCCTCGACGACGCGGGCGCGCGCGTGGAGGCCACCTACCTCGTCGACGAGCTGGACCGGTCGGTGGTGGCGCAATTGCTGCGCCACTACCTGGAATTGCTCACCGACGCGATGCGCGATCCACGGCAGCCGGTCCGCGCGATCGATATGCTCGGCGCCGCCGACCGCGCGGACATCGTCGCGGCATCGCACGGTCCGCTCGTCGACGCGCCCGCGACAACGCTGGTCGAGCTGGTACAGCGGCAGGCCGCGGCGACCCCCGATCGCGTCGCGGTGGTATCCGACGAAGCCGAACTCACCTACGGCGAGCTGAACCGGCGGGCGAATCGCCTGGCGCACTGGCTGATCCGGCGCGGCGTCGGCGCCGAGCAGCTCGTCGCGCTGCGCATGGCGAACTCCATCGAATTCATCATCGCGAGCCTCGCGGTACTCAAGTCGGGTGGCGCGTACCTGCCGATCGATCCGGCCTATCCACCGGACCGCATCGACTATCTGCTGTCGGACGCGCGTCCGGCGCTGTCGTTCGACGCCGAAGCGATCGCGGCGGCGATGACCGAGGCGGTCGACGCGCCGGACACGAATCCCACCGACGCCGAACGCGAGTCGCCGCTGCGCCCGTCGAACATCGCCTACGTGATCTACACCTCGGGCTCCACTGGACAGCCCAAGGGCGTGCCCGTGCCGCACGACGCGATCGCCGATCACCTGGTGAACTTCGCCGCCGACTGGGACGCCAGCGTCCCGGAGCGGGTGTTGCAGGCCACCTCGGTGAGCTTCGACGCGTCGCTGGCCGACATCTTCCTGCCGCTGATCGCGGGCGCGAGCATCGTCGTCCCGAAACCGAACGCCTACCGCGATATTCCGTACGTCGCCGAGCTGATCGCTCGTCACGGGATCACCGTGCTGCACATGGTGCCTTCGCTGCTGGCCACTTTCCTCATGCTTCCCGAGGCGAACGACTGGCGGGCGTTGCGGCACGTGCCGGTCGGCGGCGAGGCGCTGCCCGGCGAGATCGCCGACCGGTTCGCCGCGCAATTCGACGCCGACTTGCGCAACCACTACGGGCCGACGGAAGCGGTGGTGTGCTCGACGTCCATGCCGGTCGACGGGCCGCAGGGCACCAGGATCGTGCCGATCGGATTCCCCAACCGCAACGTCTACGTCTACCTGCTCGACGACTCGCTGCGGCTGGTCCCGCCGGGCGTGATCGGCGAGATCTACTTGGGCGGACGCCAGCTCGCGCGCGGTTACCTGGATCGGCCCGCCCTGACCGCGGAACGGTTCGTCGCCGACCCCTTCCTACCCGGCGGCAGGCTGTACCGCACCGGCGATCTCGCCCGGCGCACCGCCGAAGGCGAGATCGAATTCGTCGGCCGTGCCGACGAACAGGTGAAGGTGCGTGGCTTCCGCATCGAACTAGGTGAGGTGGAGGCCGCGGTGGCCGATCACCCCGGCGTCGCGCAGTGCGTCGCGATCGTCACCGAGCACGAGCGGCTCGGCCCGATCCTGGCCGCGTACCTGGTGCCCGCGCCGGGAAGCGAGATCGACCTCCAGCAGGTGCGCGCGACGGTCGCGGCGACGCTGCCCGAGCACATGGTCCCCGCGGCCTTCGCCGTGATCGACGAAGTGCCGTTGAGCGCCCACGGCAAGCTCGATCGCCGCGCGCTGCCGGAGCCGGTGCTGACTCGGACCCGCACGTATCGGGCGCCGGAAACGCCCACCGAGATCCGGCTCGCCGCGCTGTACGGCGAGCTGTTCGACACCGAGCGAGTTGGCGCCGACGACTCGTTCTTCGAACTCGGCGGCCACTCCCTGCTCGCGGCCCGGCTGGTCGCCCTGGTGCGCGACACGTTCGGGATCGATATCGACGTGCGCGCGGCGTTCGACACCCCGACGGTCGCCGGGCTCGCCGCGCATCTGGTCGCCCGGTACCACGATCGGTTCGGCGAGAATCTCGACGAGGTCGTTCCCACCGGCCTGCCCTCCGGTGACAACGCCGCGATGCCGGCGAAACGACCACGCCCCGAACGTATTCCGCTGTCGTACTCGCAGCGGGCGCTGTGGCTGCGGCGCAAGCTGGAAGGCCCGTTCGGGTGGGAGAACTTCCGGTTCGCCATCCGCTTCGACGGCGAACTCGACATCGCCTCGCTCACCGCGGCGCTCGGCGACGTCATCGCCCGTCACGAGTCGTTGCGCACCAGCTTCCCGGAACACGAGGGCACGCCGTACCAGCGGGTGGCCCCGGCGGGACCGGTCGAGTTGCCCCGCACCGCGCTCGACGGCGCTCGCCTGGACGAGGCGCTGGCGGCCGAGGCGAACCATGTGTTCGACCTGGCCGGGGAGTCGCTGCTCCGCTTGCGCCTGTTCGTCCTGGACGAGCGCACCCACGTGCTGTCGGTGCTGACCCATCACATGGTCACCGACCGGGAATCGTGCCGGGTCTTCCTCGAGGACCTCACCGTCGCCTACCGCGCGCGGGTGAGCGGCACGGCCCCGTCCTGGCCGGAACCGGCGCTGCACTTCGCCGACTTCGCGGTGTGGCAACGCGATACCTTCGACCACGCCCCCGGCCGCGACGATCTGAGCGAATACGGCAAAGCGCGACTCGACTACTGGCGCGCGGCCTTGGCGGGCCTGCCGGTGGAGATCGCGGTCGGCCACGACCGCCCGCGTCCCGCGCGGCTGGGCCATGCGGGCGTCAGCGCGACCCGGATCGTCGCGGCCGAGACGTGGCAGGCACTGCGATCGCTGGCGGAGACGACCGGCGCGACCGAGTTCATGCTGTGCCAGGCAGCGGCCGCGGTGCTGGTGCACACCCTCGGCGGCGGCGACGACGTGCCGATCGGCGCGACGGTCGCCAATCGGCCCTGGCGGTCGGTGGACCGGCTGATCGGCCTGTTCGCCGACATGATGGTGCTGCGCAACGATCTTTCGGGCGACCCGTCGCCGCGAACCGTGCTCCAGCGGGTGCGCGAATCGGCGCTCGGCGCTCTCGGCCACCAGGACGTACCGTTCGAGCGGATCGTGGAAACGCTCAACCCGCCCCGGGTACTCGGCCGCAATCCGCTGTTCCAGGTGATCATGCAGTTCGGGCACACCGCGCCGACCGTCGGCTTCACCGCCGAGACCACGCTGACCCCGCTCACGCCGCGGTACGACGCCGCGTTCATGGACTTCCACCTGGATTTCCTGGTGGAACCCGGTGGCGAGTTGCTGGTGCGGGTGGTGGTCAACTCGGAGCTCTACGACCCGGCCTCCGGCGAGGAATTCGCCGACACGCTGGTGCGGATCTTGACCGCGTTCGCCACGAAACCCGATACCGCGGTGCGGGAATCGAACCTCGCGCCGCAGGGCTGGGACACCGCGCGTACCGCTGTGCGCCACGCGGCGTCCGAGGCCACGGTCGGCGAGGCCGAGGCGGGCCCGCCGCAGACCGAGACCGAGCGCGCTCTGGCGGCGCTGTTGGAGGAACTGCTGGAGATCACCGACGTGGACCGCACGGACGGATTCTTCGCGCTCGGCGGAGACAGCGTCATCGCGATCCAGTGGGCCGCGCGAGCGGGCGAGGCGGGCCTGGCGCTCACCCCGCAGCTGATCTTCGAGCACTTCACGCTGCACGAACTGGCGGCGGCCGTCGACGCGGCCGCCGATCGGGCGGCGGGCGCGCCGGCGCCGGAGGAGCACCGGTACGAGCCGATGTCGGCCTCGGGCCTGTCCGGTGACGCGTTGGCCATGCTGCGCGAATCCTGGTCCGCGCAACGCTGATTCGGGTGAGCCGGTCACGGTCGCACCGCGACCGGCGCACTGCCATTGGACCTGGGGGCAGCGACGATTAGGGTTGCACCTCGATGGATTCGGTGTCTGTTTGGATCATGTTCCCGGTCATTCTGACTATCGCGGCGATCACGGTCGGCCGGTGGTTCCTGGTCGCGGACAGTGTCACCGATCGCATGATCAACCATGCGTGGGCGTGGAATCTGTGCGGTCTGGCGCTTTATGTCGCCGCCGCGGCGGCAGGGGCCGCGCAACTCGGGCAGCGACTGTTCCTGTGCTGCGGACTGATGACCACCGCCGTCGTCCTGGTGCTCGCGCAACTGGCGGCGGGTGCGGACCCCGAGGTCATGCTGCGACGGCAGAAGATCTACGCCGCCGTCGCCGCCGTGAGTTCGATTCTGACACTGATCTTTTCGCCCTTCGCCCGGAACGTGCTGCACGTCGGTTTGGACGAGATCGTGTGGACGTTGTCGGAGCTGCCCATGGTGGCCAGCGGATATCTGGTCGCACATGCCAGTCTCCGAGAGCTGCGCACCGCCGCGCGGATGACGAAGGAGAAGCTGACGTATTCGGCGCTGCTGTTCCTCGCGGTCTATTGGGCCGCGGCGGCAGTGGTCACCGTGGTCCGCGCGCTCTTCGGCGTCCCGCCGAGCCATCCGGGGAACGTGCTGGCGAACTCGTCCTTCTTCTGTGTATTGATCATCGCGACGCTCACGGCGATACCGCTTTTCACCGCTGTGCTGACGCGCGCGGGGCTGGACAAGACCGGTCGGCGCTGCCGCCGTCTGCGTCCGCTGTGGTGTGACCTGACCGCCGCCGTCCCAGAGGTCGTGTTGAGTCGGTCCGACGACGGAGACGGCGGCGCGGCGTCCCGGCTCTATCGGATGACGGTGGAGATCCAAGACGCGCTTTTGCATTTGAAGCCGTATATGCCGTCGCCCGCGCCGGGGCGGGAGGCCGCCGACGCGGGTCACGGCGTCGGCGATTACGCCCGTCAGATCGCCCACGCCATCCGGTCCCGAGCCGCCGGGCTGCGTCCGGTCACACCGACCGCTCCGTTCGCCGCCGTGGCGACCGGTGGTCACGATCGTGCCAACGGCTTGCGGCAATTACTCGAATTGGCGCGGGAATGGCCGAAAGCACGCGCCGATGTAGGTTAGGCATACCTATTTAGGGTCGGCTAAGCTGTGCCCCAGCAGTCCAGACCGCCGGTTCCGGCGGCAGACAAGGAGTGGCAGCGCGATGGAGTCGACACAGCGTCGGGCAGAAGGAACGGTGGACATCGGCCGGGAGGAGATCCGGTCCGCGGTGGCCGACCAACTGGGCCTCGCCGCCACGGAGATCGCCGATCACGACGACCTCATCCAACTGGGGCTGGACTCGATTCGCACCATGAAGCTCGCGGGCGGCTGGCGCAAACGCGGCGCCGACATCAACTTCGCTCAGCTGGCGGCCAGCCCTACGGTGGCTTCCTGGCACGGTCTGCTCGGCGCGAGTGCGGTCGGGCGGGCGGCAGGCCCGGTGACCGTCGTGCCGGTGGCGACCGCGGACGACGAGGCGGCGCCCTTCCCCTTGGCCACCATGCAGCACGCGTACTGGATCGGCCGCTCCGACGAACAAGAGCTCGGCGGCGTCGCGGCGCACTTGTACATCGAATTCGACGGCGGCCGTATCGATCCGGAGCGGCTGGAGCGCGCGGTGGCCGATCTGGTCGCCACCCATCCCATGCTGCGCACCAGGTTCCTGCCGGATGGCACCCAGCAGACCATGACCGCCCCTGGTAGGCCGGTGTTGGAGGTCGTCGACCTGCGTGATCGGTCGCCCGAGGCGGCCGACGCCGCGCTCGCCGAGCTGCGTGACCGCAAGACCCACCAGCGTCTGGCCATCGAAGACGGTCAGGTCATCGATGTCACGCTCACCTTGCGCGACGCGGACCGCAGTCGACTGCACCTGGATGTCGACATGCTCGCGGGCGACGCCATGAGCTACCGGGTCCTGATCGGCGATCTGGCCGAGCTGTACCACGGGAGGGCCGTGCCGGTCCCCGGCTACACCTATCGCAGGCACCGCACCGAGCACCAGGGGGACGGCGCCACTCGCGAGCGTGACCGGCAGTGGTGGCAGGAGCGGCTGCCGGAACTGCCGGGCGCGCCGGAACTTCCCACCGTGCCGGTGAGTGAGCGCACCGACCCGAATCGCACCGTTCGTTACGACCACTGGCTGGAGCCGGAAGCCAAGCAGCGGTTGCTCGCCGCCGCACACGAGCGCGGCATCACTCCGGCCATGGCGCTGGCCGCGGTATTCGCCGAGACCATCGGCGGTTGGTCAGCGCAGAGCCGATTCCTGCTGAACGTGCCGCTGTTCCACCGGGATCCGGTGCACCCCGACATCGATCGGGTGATCGGCGACTTCACGTCCTCGATCATGCTGGAGGTGGACGTCACCGACAGCATGTCGGTCACCGAGCGCGCCCGCACGTTACAGCGCGGCATGCACGAAAGCGGTGCGCATACCGCGTATTCCGGGCTCGAAGTGCTGCGGGATCTGGGTAGGCATCGCGGTGAACCCGTGCTGGCCCCGGTCGTCTACACCAGCGCGCTGAACTTGGGCGAGCTGTTCGCCGACACGGTCACCGAGACCTTCGGCGAGCCCGTGTGGATCATCTCGCAGGGCCCGCAAGTACTGCTCGACGCGCAGGTCACCGAGGTCCGCGGCGGGCTGCTGCTGAACTGGGACGTGCGCGCGTCGGCCTTCCCCGACGGCATGATCGACGCCATGTTCGCCTGGTACCGCGCGGCGATCGGGCGGCTCGGTGACGGGGCGGCAGGGTGGAACGCGGAGGCCGCCGTGCGGCTGCCGGTCGACCAGGCCGCGGTGCGCGCCGCGGTCAACGCCACCGACGGCCCGGTCAGCGGGCGGTCCCTGCACCAGGGGTTCTTCGACAACGCGGCGGCGAATCCCGAAGCGCCCGCCGTGGTCTGGGGCCTGGGCGACGGCCGAGGCGCCTGGAGCTACGGGGAGTTGGCCGCTCGCGCGCTGGCGGTGGCGGGGGCCTTGCGCGCCGAGGGCGTGGAGCCGGGCGACGCGGTCGCCGTCGCGCTGCCGAAGGGGCCGGACCAGGTCACCGCCGTGCTCGGTGTGCTCGCCGCCGGGGCGACCTACGTGCCCATCGGATTCGATCAGCCTGCAGGCCGCCGGGCGGAGATCCTCCGCACCGGCGGTGTCCACGCGGCGCTGACGGTCGAGGGCGCGGACCTGGGCGCACCGATCACGTGCCTGTCCATCGACGCGGCCAGTGCCTATCCGGAGCCGCTCGCGGCCCCCGTCTACCCGGACACCGGCGATATCGCCTACGTGCTGTTCACCTCCGGATCGACCGGCGTGCCCAAGGGTGTCGAGATCCCACACCGTGGCGCGATGAACACCATCGACGCGTTGAACGAGTGGTTCGGCGTCGGCGGCGCCGACCGCTCGCTGGGCCTGTCCGCCCTGGAATTCGACCTCTCGGTCTACGACATCTTCGGCTTGTTCGCGGTGGGCGGCGCGGTCGTGACCGTCGATCCGGAACAGCGCGCCGACCCGTCCAGCTGGGTGGAACTGCTGCGCACACATCGGGTCTCGATTCTCAACTGCGTGCCGAGCATGCTGGACATGATCCTGGAGATCGGCGGTGATCAGCTGGGCGATTCGCTGCGCGCGGCCATCCTCGGCGGGGACTGGGTCGGCGCGGATCTCGCTCGCAGGCTGTCGGCGCAGGCGCCGGGTTGCCGATTCGCCGGACTCGGCGGCGCGACCGAGACCTCCATCCACACCACCATCTGCGAGGTGACGGGTGAACCGCCCGCGCACTGGGCGACCGTGCCGTTCGGCGTTCCGTTGCGCAACGTCCGATGCCGCGTCGTCTCTCCCGCGGGCCGCGACTGCCCGGACTGGCTGCCGGGCGAACTGTGGGTCGGCGGCGTCGGTGTCGCCGCCGGCTACCGCAACGACCCGGAGCGCACCGCGGAACGCTTCGTCGAACACGACGGCATCCGCTGGTACAAGACCGGCGATATGGCCAGGTACTGGCCCGACGGCACGATCGAATTCCTCGGCCGTGCCGACCACCAGGTCCAGATCCGCGGATACCGGGTCGAACTCGGCGAGGTCGAGACCGCGTTGCGCACGGTGCCCGGCGTCCGGCACGCCGTCGCGGCGGTCGTCGGTGCGGGCGCACCCAAGCTGGTCGCCGCCGTCGCGGGTGACCTGGACGAGATCGGCGACATCGCTATGGCGCTCGCGGACCTGTTGCCCGGCTACATGATTCCCGTTCGGATCGAGCTCCTCGAGCAGATGCCGTTGACCGCCAATGGGAAATTGGACCGCCGCGCCGTGGTCGCCCTGCTCGAGCCAGGGGTGGGGGAGGACCGGGAGACCGCCCCGCGCGACGACGTGGAGGCCGCGCTCGCCGACATCGTCGCGACCGTCCTCGGCATCGATGCGATCGGCGTGCACGACGACTTCTTCGGCCGCGGCGGCGATTCCGTGCTCGCCACGACCGTCATCGCCCGCGTGCGCGAGTGGTTGCAAGCCGAGCACGCGCTGGTCGCGGACCTGTTCGCCGCACGCACCGTCGCCCGGCTGGCCGAGTGCCTGCGGGAGCGCGAGATTCGGCACGGCGCGGACGGCAGGCTGTCCGCGGTGGCCCGGCTCTACCTCGAGGTCGCCGCGATGACAGACGAGGAGATCCTCGCGCAGACGTGAAAGCGGTTGCCCGGCAGCGCGATTGTCCACGACGCACCGATCGGTGAGCGCGCCCGGCGGTCTTCGGTCCGCAGGCGGACCTGTGGACTGTCCGCGCTCCTCTCCGGATCGACCCTGATGAGGGGCGTCGCCGCAGGCTCGCGTCGCCCCAGCGCGGACGCCGCTCCGAGCGCGCGGGCGCAGTCTGTCGCCGTGGACGCGGTCGAGTGGGTCATTCCCACACAACCGATCGGGTCCCGCTGTGGACATGCGGCGGCGGGCAAGCAGCGCGTACCACCGCTTGCCGGGCCGAGTCCACTGACGCGGCGGCTATTTCGCCGCAGCGGCGAAGGCGGGTTCCAGCTTGTCGAGGATGTACGGCACCGAGAGCGCCGTCGGCGTGTTCACGGCGCTGATCTCCTGGGTGGTGAGGAACACGACCGAGCCCTTCTTGACCGCGGGCAGGTCGGCGTAGCCGGGTAGCTGCCGGAACTTCTCGTCCAAGCCGGGGGCGTAGCCGGCCAGCAAGAGATCGGCGGTCAATTCGTCGACCCGCTCCGGGGACAGGGCCAGCCTGCCCTGATTGGCGGGCAGGTCGGTGAGGTTCTTCGGAATGCCGAGACCCAATTGGGTGAAGACCTTCGACGATCCGTCGTCGGGGTCGGTCAACACCATGAGCTGTGCCGGACCGGCCAGCCAGGTACTGGCGAACGTCTTGCCCTTCAATCCGGGGTTCGCGGCGGCGATCGCGGCGACCTTGTCATCCACCTTCGCGATCACCTTGCTCGCCTCGTCCGGCTTGTGCAGCACCTTGCCGAGGGTGGTGATCTGGTCCTGCCAGGGCGCTACCGCCGCTTTGCTCAGGGCGGGCAACGTGGGCGCGACGCGAGAGAGTTCGTCGTAGGTCTTCTGGTCGGCGATGAACGGATCGACCAGGATCAGGTCCGGCTCCAGCGCGGCGACCTGTTCGGCGAGGTTCCCAGTGCTGGTGAGCGCCTTCGCCGATGCGAGGCTCCCCGGCTCCCACGGCGGGGTGCTCTTGGAGGCGATCGCGACATTGTCGAGGTATCCGACGGGCACCACGCCGAGCGCGAGCGTGGTGTCCAGCCACTGGTTGCCGAGGGCGACGATCTTGTTCGGGGTGCCTTCGACGGTCGTCTCGCCGCGGGCGTGGTGGATGGTCACCTGTTCGCCGCCGGACGCCGAGTCGTCCTCCGCCGATCCGCACGCGGCCAGGCCGAGGGCGAGGACTCCCGTCAGCACCGTCAGCGCCGCCCGCGACCAACGGCCGCGCGTCCGAACAGAGTTCATCTGCCGCACCTTCCTTCCAAGCAAGCTAGCCAAGGCTAACCTATCTAGCTCCCGGGTGGTATCGGTGCTCGGCGGATGCGGCTCCATTTGATGGTTACATCGGCTAACTATATAGTTTGCCGTGGTAACTATCTGGTGAGGGGCTGTCCGTGACGAATCCATCCATCGAAGTCGATCCGGGTGATGTCCGAACCATCCGGCGCCGGTTGCGCTACGACCGGGACCATCCGCGCTACAAGTGGATCGTTCTGACCAACACCACGCTGGGTGTCCTGCTCACGGCGATCAATTCCTCGATCGTGCTGATCTCGCTGCCCGCGATCTTCCGCGGCGTCGGGCTCAACCCACTCGAGGCGGGCAATGTCGGGTACCTGCTGTGGATGCTGATGGGTTACCTGCTCGCCACCGCCGTGCTGGTGGTGATGTTCGGGCGGCTCGGCGACATCTTCGGCCGGGTGCGGGTGTACAACCTGGGCTTCACCATCTTCGCGCTGTCGGCGGTCGCCTTGTCCTTCGATCCGTGGCACGGGGGCGCGGGCGCGTTGTGGATCATCGTCTGGCGCGTCGTCCAGGGTGTCGGCGGCGCGATGCTGACGGCCAACTCCTCGGCGATCCTCACCGATGCCTTCCCCGCGAGCCAGCGCGGCACCGCGCTCGGCATCAACATGGTCGCCGCGGTGGCCGGTTCGTTCTTCGGCCTGCTCATCGGCGGCGTGCTGTCGGAATGGGATTGGCGTGCGGTGTTCTGGGTCAGTGTCCCGATCGCCGTTCTCGGCGCGGTCTGGTCCTATCGTTCGCTGCACGAGGTCGGCATCCGGACCTCGGGCAAACTGGACTGGGCGGGCACCATCACCTTCGGTCTCGGACTCACGGCGCTGCTCACCGGCATCACCTACGGCATCCAGCCCTACGGCGGCCACGCGACCGGCTGGACGAGCCCGTGGGTGCTGGCCGCTGTACTCGGCGGCCTTCTCCTGCTGGTCGCGTTCTGCGTAGTGGAGACGAGGGTCCCCGATCCGATGTTCCACCTGGGCCTGTTCCGCCACCGCGCCTTCGGTCTCGGCAACTTCGCCAATCTGATGGTCTCGATCGGACGTGGCGGCATGCAGTTCATGCTCATCATCTGGCTACAGGGCATCTGGCTTCCGCTGCACGGGTACGACTTCGAGTCCACCCCGCTGTGGGCAGGCATCTACCTGCTGCCGTTGACCATCGGCTTCCTCGCCGCAGGCCCGATCTCGGGCTGGCTGTCCGATCGCTACGGGCCCCGGCTGTTCACCACCGGAGGCGCGTTGCTGACCGGCGCGACCTTCATCTTGCTGCTGGTCATCCCGGTGAACTTCGACTACTGGCTGTTCGCGTCGATCACCGTGCTCAACGGCATCGGCAGCGGGCTGTTCTTCTCGCCGAACACCGCCGCCATCATGTCCAGCGTTCCCGCCGCCCAGCGCGGCGCGGCCTCCGGGATGCGCGGCACCCTCTTCAACGGCGGCAACGCGCTGTCCATGGGAATCTTCTTCTCCCTGATGGTCCTCGGACTGGCGGCGAGCCTGCCATCGGCGCTGGACTCCGGTCTGCGCGCACAGGGCGTCTCCGCTGGAGCCGCCGCCGAACTCGCCGGCATGCCGCCGGTGGCGAGCATGTTCGCCGCGTTCCTCGGCTACAACCCGATCCAGGAGCTGCTCGGACCGTCGGGTGAACTCGACAAGCCAGGCGTCAACGCCGAAACACTCACGGGCCAGGAGTTCTTCCCGAACCTGCTCACCGGCCCGTTCCACTCCGGATTGCTCGTGGTGTTCGTCTCGGCGGCGGTGATGATGCTCCTGGCGGCCGTGGCGTCGTGGTTCATCGGCGAGAAGTACGTCTACGACGAGGCCGCCGAACTCGCCGAAGCCGATCGGGTCACGGAGGACACGTCCGCCGCGGTGCCCGTGCGCTGAAACACCGCGGCGGTTTCGCGCCCGGGCTGGCCCCACGCCGAGCGACGGCATACGGTCGATCGCGATGAACGCTGTTCCGACTCCAGTGGTGCTGTCGGTTGTCGTATTCGTCGCGCTCATGACCGCCGGGCGGTGGGTGCTCGTCGACGAGACGGCTACCGATCGGCTGATCAACCGCACGTTCAGCTGGAACCTGCTAGGTCTGCTGCTGTACGAGGTGACCGTCGCGGTGGGCCGTCCCGAGTTCGGGCCGCGCCTCTATCTCGGCTGCGGTCTCCTGGCGCTCGGCAGTTTCTACGGGCTGGCCAGGCTTGTCGACGGCGCCGATGCGGCAACCGTCCACCTGCGTCAGCGGCGATACGATGCGACGGCGGTCGCTGCCGTTGTTTCGCTGATCGTCGCCACGCCGATCCTGCGGTGGGCCTGGCAGTTGGACTATGTCGAAATCGTATGGACGATGTCCGCGCTCCCCGGAGGTCTCTGTGGGCTGCTCTTCGCCCGCGCCTGCGTTCGCGAACTGCGCGCCAGAGGCGTTTCGATCAGAGAGAAGCTGACGTTCGCGGTACTGCTGGCGTTCGCGACCTATTGGCTGATCTCGATGACGATCATGGTAGGTCGCGCCCTCACCGGTACGCCTCCGAGCCAGCCGGGCAAGGTGTGGGCCGTCGCGGCGGTTCTCACGTTCTCCGCCGTCACCCTGTTGACCATGATCCCCCTGGTCACAGCGCTGCTGGCGCGAACGGGCTTGGATCGGACCGGCCGTGACTGCCGTAGGTTGCGGCCGCTGTGGCGAGATCTCACCGCCGTGGTGCCGGAAGTGGTTCTGGCGGAGGACGGTTCCGCGCCGAGGGAAGCCACGTCCCGGCTCTATCGGATGACCGTCGAGATCTGGGATGCGCTGCTACACCTGAGACCGTATGTACCCGCTTTGTCCGAGGCCGGCTCGCCCGCCGATCGCCACGATGCGCGTCGCTCTGCCCTCCAGGTCGCGCTGGCCGTGCGAGCCAAACGCGACGGTGACACACCGACTCCCGGCTCGATGGCTGCGGGCGCGGCGCATGGGGAGGCTCGCGATCGCGCGGCGGAGTTCCGGTTCCTGCTCGAATTGGCGCGTGTATGGCCGGAAGCCGTCGCGGCCGTGGGATATCGGTCGGACACGGCGCGGTTTTCCACAATCGCGGCGGTGTCCCGATAGCCGGACGTGTCTCGGCGACACGGCGAATCGACGGACATGATCGTTCCGCCCGGGCCACTCGGCGCCCGGATTCGGCTCCTACCGTATGTATCCGGTCGGTACGTCATGGATCGGTCGCTCGCGCGGCCCGACCGCCGGGTGCGGGCAAGGCCGGCGGTGATCAGACCCCGCGGTGCTCGCACACGCGATCCATGCGCGAGCACCGATGGTGCGGATCACCGTGCGGTGACGGGCTCCTGGCGGGTCTCGTTGCGCAGGCCGACGGACATGATGTCGGAGGGTTCGTCGAGTTCGATGCGGTGCCAGCGGTTGCGGGGGACGACGAACGCGGTGCCCGCGGTGAGGCGCACCATCGTCTCGTCGTCGCCCGCGTGCTCCGGTCGCAGGTAGAGACGCAACGCGCCGGTCAGGCAGCACACCGCTTCGTCGCTGCCGGGATGGACTTCCCAGTGGTCGGCGTGCACGTCGGCATCGGATTCGACGTGGAACGTCGCGAGCTGCCAGTCGCCGTCGCCGGTGCTCATCCGGCGTTCACCGGCTGCTACGTGGCCGTCATGGCCGAAATGAATTGCGCGGCCGAACAAGTCGATCGGGGCCTGATTCATGATGCTTCCTCTCGTCGGATTGGATGAGACTTTCCGGGCCGATCAAGGGCGGTGCCGGAACGAAGTGGGGGAGTGGATCGCCGTGCGCGGCATGGATTCCGGCATCGGATCCATGCCGCACCAATGCGGATCGGCAGCAGCGAGGTCCGGTGGTAGCGGCTCGGTGCGCGGTCAGTGCAGAGCACTCGGCGCAATCCGACCCGTCCGGGCTCTCGGGGCGGTTGCGCTGTCTTATGGTCGCGCGGCGGAAAATTCCTCGGATAGTTCGGCTTTGGGTCGAACCACGTCTGCTCTGTGGGTGGAAATCGTGCGGTGCGTCCTCGGCAGCACAGTCGCGGCGACGACGCTCGCAACGGCGAAAAGTCCCGCCGCGCAACACAGCGCGAGGGCGTAACCGTCGTTCAGCGCCGCGGGCGCGACGCTTTCTCCGGTGCGCGCCGCCGCGACGGTGGCGAGTGCGGCCACCCCGACACATCCACCCAGCTGCCGCGCGCTGTTGAAGGCCCCGGAAGCCATTCCCGCTTCGTGGGGCGCGACGCCCATGTTCGCGGCGGCGGCCACGGGAGCCAGGCACAGTCCGAGGCCGAAGCCGCCCAGCAGCGAGGGTCCTAGAACATCGGCGAGGAAACTGCCGTCGGCGCTGATGAAAGCGAACCAGCCGATACCCGCAGTGGTGAGCACCCCGCCGATGACGAGTGCCGCTTTCGGGGACCGGCGGCCACCCACGCGAGTGGCGACCACCGTGCCGACGATGACACTGAGCGAGAACGGCACGAAAGCCGCACCCGCCGCGCCCGCGCTCATGCCCAGGACCTGCTGCTGGTACAGCGACAGCAGATAGAACGCGCTGAATTGGCCCGCCGCGGCCAAGAATACGAACACATTCGCTCCGGCCACCCAGCGGTTGCCCAAGAGTCCGAGCCGAACCAATGGTGTCGACGTACGCGCCTCGACCGCGAGAAAAGCCGCGAGCAGCATCGCACCGGCCCCGAGTGTGAGGGCTGTGGCGGCGGAGAACCAACCGTGGTGTTCGGTCCGCACCACGCCGACCACCAGCAAACCTATTCCGCCGGTGGCCAGGACGGCGCCCGGCACATCGACCCGCGCTCGCCCGCTCACTCGATCGGCCGCCACACCGGCCACCGCCGCGACCGATGCGATCACCACGATCGGGACGTTGACGAGCATCACCCAGCGCCAGTTGGCGTACTCGGTCAGCAATCCGCCCACCAGCACGCCGATCGCGCCGCCCGCCGCGTTCACCGCGCTCCACACGCCGAGCGCTCGCACCCGGGCGGGGCCTTCCGGAAATGTCGTGGTCAACGTGGCCAAGGCGGCGGGCGCCACGGCCGCCGCCGCGAGTCCCTGGACGGCCCGCGCGGCGACGAGTTGCCATGGCTGCTGCGCGAATCCGCCCACCAGCGAGGCGAGGCCGAACATCACGAGCCCGCCGGTGAACAACCTGCGCCGCCCGAACAGGTCGCACGCCGTTCCACCCAACAGCAGGAACCCGCCGAAAGTCAGCGCGTAGACGTGCACCACCCAGGTCAGATCGACCGGCGCGAAGCCCAGATCGGCGCGGATGGCCGGCAGCGCCACGTTCACCACCGCCATGTCCAACGCGACCATGAACTGCGCGACGGCCACCGCCGTCAGAGCGACGCCGGGCCGCCCGCGAGAGTTTTTATACATGTATAGAAAGTAACCGCGCGAGTCGCCCCGTGTCCACACCCGGTTCTGCGGATGGGCGAAGATGGACGGATGCCGAGTTCGTCGTCGCAGCCACAACGCACCGGCCGACCTGCGCGTATCTCCCGAGCGGAGATCCTCGCGGCGGCCAATTCGGTGATCGACGCCGAGGGCGTGGCGAAGCTGACCATGCGCCGCCTCGCCACCGAACTCGGCTGCACGCCGATGGCGCTCTACCACCACGTCCGGGACAAGGAAGACCTGCTGCGCCTACTGCTCAACGAGTACGCCGACCAGGTGGCGTGGCCGGACCTGCCGGAGGAGCCGCGCGAGCGCGTCCGCGTCGCGGCGCGCGCCATGCACGACGTGCTCGCCGCACGGCCGTGGATCGTCGAAATCCTCACCGCCGACGACCTTTTGGGAGTTTCGGCGCTCTGGGTCAGCGAATCCATCGTGGACGGATTCGTCGCGGGAGGTCTACCGCTGGACCGCGCCGCCCAGGCGTACCGCGTCATCTGGCATTACACGGCGGGCGACCTCATCGTGCGCGCCCGATCCGCCCGCCGGGCCGCGGAGGACCGTCCCACCTTCCGCGCACAAGTCTTCGCCGACCTCGACGCCGACAGCTTCCCCCGCTTGGCCGCCCTCGGTTCCGACTACCTGTCCCTGGCCGCTCAGGACACCTACGACCTGGGCCTCGACGCCCTCATCGACGGTCTGCTCCGGTCCGCATAGCGATCGAGCCCGCCGCGACGGGCAGGCTCGAACCTCGCTTCGCTCAGAATGTCACCCGCTGATCGGGCGGCATGTACAACTTGTCGCCTTCTTTCAGCTCGAAAGCCCTGTAGAACTCGTCGAGATTGCGCACGACCTGATTGCAGCGGAATTCGTTGGGGGAATGGGTGTCGATGCTGAGATAGCGGACGGTGAGTTCCTTCGTCTGCTTCTCACGCCAGCTGCGGGCCCAGGACAGGAACATGGTGCGGTAGTCGGGATTGTCGATACCGCGGCGCTTCTCGGCGATGCGGAAGGCGGCCAGCGTGATCTGCAGTCCGCGCAGATCGGCGAGGTTCTCGCCCAAGGTGAGTTCGCCGTTGACGTGCTGGCTCGGCTCCAGCCCCTCAGGGACGAGCGCGTTGTATTGGTCGACCAGTTGTTTGGCCTTGGCGTCGAACGCGGCGCGATCCTCTGGCGTCCACCAGTCGCGGCGGTTGCCGTCGCCGTCGTACTTGGAGCCCTGGTCGTCGAAGCCGTGGCCGATCTCGTGCCCGATGGTGGACCCGACCGCGCCGAAATTGACCGCGGGCAGAGCGTCCTTGTCGAAGAAGGGCGGCTGAAGGTAAGCGGCCGGGAAGACGATCTGGTTGGACGTCGCGGAGTAGTAGGCGTTCACCGTTTGCGGCGACATCCCCCATTCGGTCTTGTCGACGGGCGTGCCCAGGCGCGCGAACGTCCGCTTGACCTCGAACTCGTTGATGGCGAGCAACGACTCGATCAGCTTGCCCTTGGTGATCTTCAGCTTCGAGTAGTCGACCCACTTGTCCGGATAGCCGATCTTGGGATCGATTTTGTCCAGCTTCGCCAGCGATGCCGCCCTGGTGGCAGGTGACATCCACGTCGAATTCGTGAAGTTCTCCCGGTAGGCCGCGATCACGTCGGCGAGCATCTCCTTGGCGCGATCCTTGGCTTCCGGCGGAAAATGCTTGGCCACATAGAGTTTCCCGAGCTGCTCGCCGAGCTTGTCGTCGACGATGCTCACGCCGTACTTCCAGCGTTCCGGGCGCTCGTCCTGTCCGTTGAGAATCCGGCCCTTGAAGTCGAAATTCGCGTCGTTGACGGCCTTCGGCAGATAGGGCGCGAACTCCCGCAACACGGCCAACTTCAAGTAGTCCCGCCACGTGGCGATGTCCACCTCGGTCCACAGCTGACCCGCTGCCGTGATGAAGGACGGCTGGTTGACCACGATCGTCGCGAACAACTCGCGTGGGCGGTCGGTGTTGCCCGCCAGCCACGGATCCCAGTCGAAGCCCGGGGCGAGCGCGGTCATATCGGTCCAGCTGTAGACGTTGTAGGTCGCGTCGGTGTCGCGGTTGCGTACGTTGTCCCAGTGCGCGGGGGCGATGCGCTTCTCCAGATCGAACACGCGCTGAGCGACACCGGCCGGGTCGGCCCAACCCGCGCCCGCGGCGACGCGCTCGAGGAAGGTGCGGTACTGCCCGAGCACCTCGGCGTATTCGGGCTTCCGGTAATACTGCTCCCCGAGCCCGAGTCCGGACTGGCCGACCGAGGGGATGTAGGCGTTGGAATTCTTCCGGTCGACGCCGATGCCGAGCCCGATCAGCCCGCCGATCGGCAACTCGGCCATCACCTTGGCCAGCTCCGGCTTGGTGGCGGCGCCATCGATCTTGGCGAACAGCGGCGCCAGCGGCGTCATGCCGAGCCGTTCGATCTCGTCCCAGTCCACCCTGGCGTCGTAGAGATCCCTGATCTGCTGTTCTTCCGAGCCGGGCTTCGGGTCGTGGATACCGTCGATGATCTCGCGCAACTGCTGCTCGGTGCGCTCGCCCGCCTCGCTGCCCGAGCCGTAGCTGACCTTGTCCGGCGGCAGCTGGTACTCCCGCAGCCATTTCCCGTTGACGTGCCGGTACAGGTCGTCCTGCGGCCGTATCGTCTCGTCCGCTCCGCTGAGATCGACGCCGGTCAGCGTCCTGCTCGCGGGTTCGGTGTCGTCCGAACAGGCGACCAGCGCGGCGGCGGCCGGGACGGCTCCGAGGGCGATCAGGAAGGCACGACGATCCAGCTTCGCTGGCCGACCGGTAGATGTCACGAGAATCCTCTCCCCGACGCGGCGGTGCCGCTGGTGTACGAAGGCAGCCTTGCAGGACACGAGGCTACCGGCGCGGCGCCGGTCCGGCCCGGATTGGGGACGAGCGTCGTCGTGCGGGCCGGTGACCACCCCCGATTTGGGAACGACCTGCGGATTCCCATACACTAGACCGGTTGCCTGCGGGAGCTGTGCCCGCAATCCGGCAGTGAACCCCCAGTGGTTGGTTCCGCGTTTCTGGCTCGAACCGAGAAAACCGCTGGCAGGCGCGCGTCCGGAGGGCGACCGACCATGCCCGTCGGGTCGGCAATCCGGCGTGCACATACGTCCAGGTCAAGGAGGACGCTGAAGTGATTCAGCAGGAGTCGCGACTGCGCGTCGCCGACAACACGGGCGCGAAGGAGATCCTTTGCATCCGCGTTCTCGGCGGTTCGTCGCGTCGCTATGCCGGTATCGGCGACATCATCGTCGCTACCGTGAAGGACGCCATCCCCGGCGGCAACGTGAAGCGGGGTGACGTCGTCAAGGCCGTCGTCGTGCGCACCACCAAGGAGCGCCGTCGTCCGGACGGTTCCTACATCAAGTTCGACGAGAACGCGGCCGTGCTCATCAAGGCGGACAACGACCCGCGCGGCACCCGCATCTTCGGCCCGGTGGGCCGCGAGCTGCGCGACAAGAAGTTCATGAAGATCGTCTCGCTGGCCCCGGAGGTGCTCTGACATGAAGGTGCACAAGGGCGACACCGTGCTCGTCATCTCGGGCAAGGACAAGGGTGCCAAGGGCAAGGTCATCCAGGCCTACCCGAAGGAGAACCGGGTTCTCGTCGAGGGCGTGAACCGCATCAAGAAGCATGTCGCGAACTCCGCCAACCAGCGCGGCGCCTCCTCGGGCGGCATCGTGACCCAGGAAGCCCCCATCCACGTCTCCAACGTGATGGTCGTCGACTCCGACGGCAAGCCGGCCCGCGTCGGCTACCGGACCGACGAGGAGAGCGGCAAGCGGGTCCGGATCTCCCGTAAGAACGGGAAGGACATCTGACATGACCACGACCGAAAAAGTGCAGCCCCGGCTGAAGCAGCGCTACCGCGAAGAGATCAAGGACGCGCTGAACAAGGAATTCTCCTACGCCAACGTGATGCAGATCCCGGGCGTGGTGAAGGTCGTCGTCAACATGGGTGTCGGCGACGCCGCCCGCGACGCGAAGCTGATCAACGGCGCCGTCGAGGACCTGGCCCTGATCACCGGTCAGAAGCCGCAGATCCGCAAGGCGACCAAGTCCATCGCGCAGTTCAAGCTGCGTGAGGGCATGCCGATCGGCGCGAAGGTCACCCTGCGCGGCGACCGCATGTGGGAGTTCCTCGACCGCCTGGTCTCCATCGCGCTGCCGCGTATCCGCGACTTCCGCGGCCTGTCGCCGAAGCAGTTCGACGGCAACGGCAACTACACGTTCGGCCTGAGCGAGCAGTCGATGTTCCACGAGATCGACGTGGACCGGATCGACCGTCCGCGTGGTATGGACATCACCGTGGTGACCACCGCGACCAACAACGAAGAAGGCCGTGCCCTGCTCAAGCACCTCGGCTTCCCGTTCAAGGAGAACTGAGCACATGGCTAAGAAAGCACTGGTCAACAAGGCCAACGCCAAGCCGAAGTTCGCTGTCCGCGCCTACACCCGCTGCCAGCGCTGCGGCCGCCCCCACGCGGTCTACCGCAAGTTCGGCCTCTGCCGCGTGTGCCTGCGCGAGATGGCGCACCGCGGCGAGCTCCCGGGCGTGCACAAGAGCTCCTGGTGAGCTGACGCTCTGCGCGTCACCAACTGAACACTGAACGAGGGCACGGACTCCATGTGAGTCCGTGCCCTCGCTCGCATCCTTGATCATGATTTCGCCACGGTTGACTAGGTAGGCTTCGGGCATGACGATCCAGTCACCGGAGACCACTTGCCGCACGAGATGACCGAGGAGCAGTACCGTCAACTGCCGGAGGGCGTCGCGCGTGAGATCGAGGTTGTGCACGGACACGTGATCGTCTGCGAGTCCCCGGTTCCTGAGCACAATCGCGTGGCACGCCGTTTGGCAGGCTCGATGGAGGAATTACCGAGCGCCGCACCGTGCATCCGCGTCGAGATGGATATCGATGTCGTCCTCTGGCGGATACCGAAGTTCACGTTCCGCCGACCGGATGTGACGGTGTACCGCTGCTTGCCCGAGCGCGGAGCGAAGCCGGAAGCCGCTGACGCACTGATCATCGTCGAGGTGTCTTCACCATCCACCGCGGCTGAAGACCTATTGGACAAGAAGGTTCAGTACGCGCGCGCGGGCATTCCGCTCTACTTGGTCGTTGTCCTCGACACCAAGTTCGACATCGAAGAGGTGCGGGAATTCCGCCTCGACGCCCACGCCGCCGAGTACCGTCTGCACCGTCTGCACCGTGACGGATTCGTCCGCCTGGAACACGTCGTGCTCGGCGACATCAGCTTCGCCGACCTGGTTCGGTAATCGCCGGCTCATTTCGATGCCCTAGTCCCTCAAGCCCTATCAGGACCGTCCGGGTGGCAACACGCGGACAATCCCGTGGATCCACCGGCGACAGGGCGTTCGTGGAAGCCAGGCGTGCATCTTCCCTCCAGGGACCGCCGCCGGGACGCCGGAAAAGACTCCCTCGGTCCGCGCGATTACCGACGGCGATCATCCGTTGGGTCGATAAGCCCGCCATTCGAAGCAGCGAGGGCGGATGTCGGCCTCCGCGTTTACGGACGGGCTCCGGGTCAGGCCGAAACCCGGTCGGCGGCGAGGAAATCGTCGACGAAGCCCAGCGCCCGGTTCTCCAACTCCGCGTAGTGCGCTTCGCGCGCCGCGCCGGTGAGGGCTTCGTCGAGTAGCAGGTTGCCCGCGGCATCCAGGCGCTGCCGCTTCTCTTCCGCGCCGGGCAACAATCCCACCGATGACCGCGCGAGTCCGCAGTAGTAGGCGATGCCGTCGTCGAGTTGCGCGCTGAGCGCATCCTGCATGGGTCCGACGAGCGCGTCGTCGTCTGCCACGCCCGCCAGTCCCAGCCACAGTATCCGCTTGCCCGCGAGCCGGGATTTGCTGCGTCCGTAGGCGAATCCGTAGTTCCACACCCGATCGATCCAGCCCTTCAGAATCGCCGGGACCTGCATCCAGTACACCGGGAACACTGCGACGATCACGTCGGCGCCGAGGATGCGCCCCATATGGCTCTCGACCTCGGGGGAGTAGGCCTTCTCCCGGTTGCCCCATTCCGGAAGGTCGGCGGCGGTCATCCGGGGATCGAAGTTCTCGGCGTGCAGGTCCAGCAGGTCGATCCGGTAGCCGTCCGTGGTGAGCCGCCGGATGGCCAGTTCGGCGATATGGGCGGTCAGCGAATCGGGCCGGGGATGGGCGACGACGACCAGCGCGGTGCGGGTGATCGCGGTGTCCACGGTCGGGTTGTGCGGCAAGGTGGCCTCCACTGTTGGTCCGGAGATTCGGACGATCGGTTGTTCGGTCCGGTTTCCATTCCATACCCTGAGCAGTGGACGATCTATGGGTGAAAATCTACATTTGATAGGAGTTCGTCTACACTCGACTGTGTGGATCCTCTGAGCAAACTGCTGGGCGGTATACGCGCCGAGGGAGCTGTGCTCACCACCGCGGTCTTGGAAGCACCGTGGAGCGTCCGGTTCGCCGACGAGGCGCCGTTGACCATGGTCACCGTGCTACGCGGTGCGGGAACACTGCTGCTGCCGGGCGGTCTGGAACGTCGGATCACAATGGGGGACACCGCGATCGTGCGCGGCCCGCAACCGTTCGTTCTCGTCGACCGCGCCGATACTGTCGGCCTGCCGCACGAGGAATACGAGGTCGCCTGCTTCGCGCCGGACGCGAAATGCGATCCCGCGCTCGATGGCGGTCGGTGGGAGAACGACCTCACCGGTGAGACCGCTCTGATCGTCGGCGCCTATCGGGCTTCCGGCCGCCGCCACGAACGTCTGCTGCGTGCTCTACCGCCCGTCCTGGTGGTGACCGACGACGTGGAGGTGTGCGCGTGGATGGAGTCGATCGCCGCCGATGCCGCCCGGCGTCCGGCCGGAGCGCAGGCGATGATGGACCGGCTGCTCGACTGGGCGCTGGTCTGCACGCTGCGCGACTGGTTCGAAGAACTGGATGCCGACGCGCCGGGGTGGTACAGAGGGCCGGCCGATCCGGTGGTCGGGCCGGCGTTGGAGGCCATGCACGGAAAGCCCTCCGCCGGTTGGACAGTCGCGTCGCTGGCCGCCGAGGCGGGGGTATCCCGGGCGCTGTTCGCACGGCGGTTCTCCGAGGTCATGGGCCAGTCGCCCCTGGCGTACCTCACCGAATGCCGGATGGATGAGGCGGAGGAACTGCTGGCTGACCGGAGTCTCACCGTGGCGCAGGTGGCGAAGGCCGTCGGCTATGCGGACGCTTTCGGTTTCAGCGCGGCGTTCAAGCGACTTCGAGGTATCCGCCCCACTGATTTCCGCGCTGCCACCACCGGTCTCGGAGCGTGAACCGGTTCCGCCGCTTCGAGACCGACTCCAGCGCGTTCTGGATCGGCAGAGCCGAGTGAAGACTTCCGATATCGTCGACGCACATCGAAGAGGTGCGGGAATTTCGCCTCGACGCCCACGCCGCCGAGTACCGCCTGCACCGACTGCACCGCGACGGATTCGTCCGCCTGGAACACATGGCGCTCGGCGACATCAGCTTCGCCGACCTGGTTCGGTAGTCGCTGGCTCGGCCAACCTGCCGGTACCGAAAGCACTGGTCGGGGGTCGCGTGGTAGCGGCGGGGGTAGGACAAGTATCCGCCGCTACCGCACCGCCTCATGCCTTGATGAAATCGAGGATGTCGGCGTTGAGCTGCGTGGCGTGCGAGATCATGATGCCGTGTCCGGTCGCCGGGTATTCCTTGTAGGTGTTGCCGGGAATCAGATCCTTGATCACCCGACCGCAGAGGTCGATGGGAGCCGAGGCGTCGGCGTCACCGTGGATGACCAGCGTGGGCACGGTGAGTGCGCGCAACTCGTCGCGGAAGTCGGCGTGGTAGATCGTATTCATGATCTCGTCCGCGGCGAGAAGTGAACAGTCCATGCACTTCTGCACCATCCACGCGATCCGCGCCGAAGACACCTGGTTGCCCAGATGCGTCGCGAAGAATGCCTGCGCGTTCTGTTCCATCCACAGCGGCCGATCCGCGGCGCGGGCCGCGCCCACCGCATCGAAGACCGCCTTCGGCACGCCGTTCGGATTGTCCTCGGCCTGCGCGAAATACGGCATCGTCACCGATACCAGCGCGACCCGGCTGATCCGATCGCTGCCGTACCGGGTCAGATACCGGACGATCTCACCGCCCGCCATCGAATGCGCGACCACGGTGACGTCGCGCAGATCGAGATGGTCCAGGAATGCGGCCAGATCCGCGGCCAGCGTGTCGTAGTCGTACCCGTGCCCGACCCAGTCCGACTTGCCGTGTCCACGCCGGTCGTACGACAGGCACCGCAGGCCCTGCTTGGACAGCGGCAGCATTTGCAGCTCCCACGAAGTGCTGCTCAACCAGCCACCGGCCAGGAAGAGCACCGGCTGTCCGGTACCCCAGTCCTGGTAGTGCAGGGTGGTGCCGTCGTGCGATTCGAAGTAGGGCATCGTTTTCTCCAATCCTTGGTTGCCCCATCATCATCTCGGGTCTTGATAATGAAGTCGATTACCTCTCGGGTAAGTGCCCTGCTTCACGACGAGCAGCGCCGATTTCTCGATGTGGTCGCTGCCAGCGCTGCCGCCGCCCCCATACGGTCTACCGCAAGTTCGGCCTGTGCCACGTCTGCCGCGACGAGCTGCCGGGCGTGCACAAGAGCTCCTGGTGAGCTGGCGCTCGGCTGAGCGTCACCAACTGCATCGCGAGCGAGGGCACGGACTCCATACGAGTCCGTGCCCTCGCTCGCGTTTGGGGCAGCGGTCGTTCGGTGTTCCGAGGCCGGGTGAGCGCCGTTTTCGCGTTCGGCATTGTCGGGCAGCGCTTTTCCCGTCGCTATGGCAGGAGTACTTTGTCGGTGGGACTGTTCGGTGACAGAGGGGCAGAGGGTTGGTCGGGGAGCAGCCATCGCTGTCGGTCGATACCGATGCAGTCAAAGCCTTGGGGCGCTTGGCCTTCGATGTCGCCACTCAGTGTCGGGACGGGTATTCGGCATTGGAGACCGATGTCCGCGACTTGCTGGAGAGCTGGACCGGTAGCAACGCAGGCGCTTTCACGGCCGGGTGGGAAGAGTTCCATCAAGGGGCGGTGCAGGTGTGGGATGCGCTGTTCGAGCTGGCGGAGAAGCTGGGAATTACCGCGGACACCGTGCGCGGCGCCGATCAATCATTCGCGGCGGGCGTCAGCTCGCTCGATCTGCCCTGAGGGGGACCGCATGTCCGACGCAGAGGCCTTCTCGGTCGAGCTCGACAAACTCGAGAACTTGGCCGCCCGGATCCGAGGCTTCGCGGGGTTGCTTGCCGATCAGCTGGCGGCGATCGACCAGAAAGTCAAGGAAGTCGACGCCGCGTCGGCCGGTGCGGCGATGGTGGCCTACCGGGAAGCGCACGACGAGTGGTTGGCGGGAGCCACCGACATCGCCGAAGGGCTCACGGCTTTGGAGGAGGCCGTGAAACTCGCCCACGACGGCTATGCCGGAGCTGTTGCCGAGGGCTTGAGGATCCTCGGGGTATGACGGCTCTGGCTGTCGATCCGAAGGCTTACTACCAAGCGGCCACCAACTGCTTCGACGCCGCATCCGCGCTGCGGGACAGCTTTCTGTACATCTTCGCGGAGCTGTCCGAATGCGGATCGATGGCGGGCGTGGACGAGAACGGCCAGGAGTGGGCACGCTCCTACAACACCTCCGCCTACGAAGCGGTGGGATTCTTCCAGGACGTCCACTCCACGCTGTACGCATACGGCAGCGCCCTCAACGACATCGGCTTCACGCACGCGCAAGCCAACGCAACCATGAAGGGCGCACCGCAGCCGGACCGGCCGACAGACCCGGGAATGCCTGTGTTCGGCCCGTTCTCGGTACCGGCTTCCGCTGGTGGACCTGGCCAAGGGATCGTCGACAAGGGCATCAATATCATCAGCCACATCGGCATCCCGGTTCCCGACGGCGACACGGGAAAACTCGCCAAGGCCGCCGACGCCTGGGATCGCCTCGGCACGATCTACCAGAACACGAACGCCCGCGACAAGATCACGATCGCGGCGAGCCTGTTCGACAGCGTCACCGCCGACGACGCGGGATACATCCGAGATGATCTCAAATCCCTGGCCGGTTCCATCGACCAACTACTGACCTCGTGCACCCAGATCAGCCAGTCCTGCATCGCCTATAAGGATGCGCTGACGGAACTCCGCGACGAGATCAAGGGCTTCTTGAATTCTCTCGTCCAGGAGCTCGCCATCGACGCCGCTATCACCATCGGCCTTTCGCTGATCAGCTTCGGGGCGGGAGCGGTCACCGCAGGCAAGGCTCTGGTCACGGTGCAGAAATGGGCCGGGAAGATCAAAGACGGCATACTCGCCTGGCGTGGGCGCAAGGCGCTACAGATCGCGGGCATCAAGCAGGAAGCGAAGGATGCCGTTGTCAAGGCCAGGAAGGTCGTCACTGATCTACGTGACCGGCTGCGTAAGAAGGCCGACAACTCCCCTAAGCCACCGAAAAAGTCACTCAAGGAAGAGTTGGACAACGCCCAGGTATGGACCGGGCGAAACTTACCAACTCAGGGCGGCCCGCCGAACGGATACCTCGTCAAACGGGACGCTCAGGGAAACATCACGCATTACTCGCGTTTCGACGCTGACGGGGTGGCGACCAGCCGAGTAGATGTTGTCGGAAAGCCGCACATGGACAAGACGACAGGGCAATATATTCCGACACCGCACGTTGTGGAAGTTCAGAAGAATATAGACCCCGCCACAGGCCGGATTTTCGCGCGTACCATCAATGACAGTGTCAGACCCGCTCTACCTGAGGAGATCCCATAGTGAACACGGCAGATGAGCAAGTTGGTCTGCGGGCAGCGCTGGAGCATTCCCGAAGCGACGAAGGACTGGTACGGCTTCGCGCCATCTCCGAGTTGAGTGCCCTGATCTTCGATCCTCAGGCGCGCAGGCGTCTTGTGGAGATGCTGGACGATGACGTGGTCACGATGCAAATCGAAGCCGCCGAGGTTCTGGTGCGATATGGCGGCCAGGAGGGCCTGCTGTCGGTTCTGGAAGAACTTGGCCGGCGAGATGACGGTGATGTCGATTACATCGCATACCGACTCAGCGATCTCGACAATTTAGGGGATTTTCCGGTTTTGGAGACCGCATCCGCCATTGCTGAATCAGAAATATCGCCCAATGCGCGACGCGGCCTGAAAGATCTGCACGACGTCATGGGGCGATGAGGGAGTGTGGAGCACTGTCTGGGGTGCGCTACCTGGAGAGATTTCACAGTGGACACCGGTGAAGCCGATTTTGCGCTGTCGTCGATATTGGCGCACTCCCGGAATGATGATAATGCCATAAGGGTCGAAGCAATACCTGGCCTCGGGCGAAACATCCGCTCCAGCAGTGCGCGAGAACGACGGCAGGAGATATGGTCGCTCCCATCGGAGCAAGTGATTCAACGACTGTCCGAACTTCTCGGTGACGATGATATGGCGGTAGAACTGGAAGCGACCGAGGTTCTGGCTCGTTTCGGTGGCCGAGCCGGGCTCGTGGCCATCCTCGGAGAGTTAGGGCGACGTGTCGACGATCCTGATTCCGACTATATCGCCTACCGTTTACAAGAGTTGCAAACCAATGATGGATTACCGATCCTGCAGAATTCTCGTAAGATCATGGATCAGTCTCCCTCGCATGAAGTGAGCGAAGGAATAAATCAGATCGAACAGCTTTTCGGATATTTGGCTCCGAAAGATAAATAGTATGCACTCGGTAAGTGCATGGTCGTGAGGTTTCGGACAATCAAACGTCGACGGAAACGGCTTCGCCGGAGTGGCGTTCATACGCGCCCGGACCGCCACACTCTCAGTCTGTGACGCGGTATGTTTTCGCGAATGGTAGTCATTAGAACGCGATTTCGAAGGTTGGAGGAGTGTAGGTGGACGACCATGAGTTCATTGAGCCGGAAGAGTCGGAGTTCTTGGAGGCTTTCGGGGCCGATCGTGTAGCCATCCCCGAAGCTACCGCTTCCTTTGTGGTGAGTATCGACTCCGACGATCGGAACAAACTGGAATTATCATACGATGTAATAGCGCGGTCCGCCCGAGTGTGTTGGTTACAGGACTCGATGCTCGTGGTGGATATTTTCCGAGAACAGGTGAACCGTATTGCGGTCGAACGGGCGGGGTGTTCATGATATCGACCAGCGGAGTCGATCTGTCGGGCAAATTATCTGTAGAGGTTTATCCGATCCGGATCAGAGATGTGTCGTTGACCCGGTGAATTATGTCGGTCGTATGCCGCTCGCGCGGAGCGCTGTCGGAGACAGGATTTATACATCGGTCGACGCGGCGTGCTTGGTACTCTCATCTTGTGAAGAGCTCGGACAATTGCCACGTCGATGGCATGGCTTTGTCGAATAGTTGGCCGGTATCCCCACCGAACTGGATTCGTACATGACGCGAGATTACTCGGACTATCCAGCCCTTTCTAATCTGTACCTCGAGGATAGCTACGTCCTCGATATCATCGAGCGGCCCGCCGAAGTCGTGTTCGTCCTCGAGGCGGTGCTGACACCCGAGCACCCGAGGTATCGCGCCCCGGGCGCCCGGGAGCAGCATTGCTACGTCCGTGGCAACCTCTTTTTCGTGAAAGTGAGCCGCATCGAATGGCTAGAGCAATCTTTTCGGAAGTATAAGGATGCTTCAGGCTCGGAAGATTTGGGAAACGTGGATGTGTTGACCAATACTGACGCGGTGTATTACATGGAGGGCGATTGGGGAAAGGTGCGAATCTGGAGCAACGACGATCCACAGTTCGAGTTTTCGGAGAAGCCGTAGTCTATGTTAGCGTGGATAGACAAAAAGTTTGGAGCTGGTGCTTGGGTGTTGAAGGCATATTTTCCGTGATCGAGAAGTTGAAAAACTTTCTTCTCTGCAATATCGCGGACGACTGGGCCGCGATCGGCGAGTTCGATTAGACGATCGAAAAAATCGCTGCGGGAGAATACTCGCGAAGTTACGTACTGGGTGTTATCGAAGAATTGGCGAACGATGGATACATCGAGTTCGGCGCGTTCCCGGGGGGTGGCGAGGGGTGGGAACCCTGGAAAGTCGGTATCGAGGAATCGATCAGGCGTATTTCTGATGGCTATAACGGAGTGCCCGGATACCTGAGCATCGCTGATGACGAGATCGGCTCCAGCGAGATTTTCAGAGCGAAGATAACCGAAAGTGGCAGACGGCGATTGCAGGAGCTGGGCGATCCGTACGAGAACTATGGCGATCCGTGGGCGGATGATCCCTACTTGCGTGCATAAGAAGGTCATGCCCTTGCCATCGCAGTTGAGGTGGCGTTGTTCGTAGTCCTTGCTGTTGAAGGGTAAGGCTCGGCCGTTCGGAACGGGATCGCGGTCTCCCTATCGGGACCGGGGCATCGATCCTGGTGCCGCTTCGCGCGCGGTGACGCCAGGCTTGCCGTATCCGGTGCGCAGCGTCTGCGATGTGGCGATTGGAGAGGCTCCCGGCGATCTGGCCGGAGCGTGCCCGCCCGGATGCAGTCCCGCGCTGCCGTCTCGCGGGGAACCTTAAAGCCGAGCCAGTCTTATTAAAGGTTATCTGTTAACCTTTAATAAGGAGGTGGCATGGCAAAGTTTGCGCGACGGCGGTGGGCCGGCAACCTGGATGGTGGCGGCCTGTCTCGACGGGACCGTGGCTCTGGCACATACGAGGTGTACCTGCCCGATTTGCTGGCTGGTCGCCGCATCGTCTTGGCCAGCGAGACTGCCGCCGATGTGGTCGATGCGGAGGTGGCGATAACTCGTCTCGATACCGAGGCGGTAGCGCTTGTCGAGACCGAAGCGTTGTCTCGGTTGCTGTTGCGCGCCGAGGCCATCGCATCGTCACGGATCGAGGGGCTGGTGGTCGGCGCACGTCGGCTATTGCGCGCGGAGGCGGCGCGCCAGCTGGAGGGCGAATCATCGGACGTGACGGCCGCCGAAGTTCTGGCGAATATCGACGCTATGGCTCTGGCCGCGGGTGCAGTCGGCCGTGGTGAGCCGATCACCGAGGATGTCCTGCTCGAAATCCATCGGCGGCTGCTCACCGGCACCAGACTCGCACAGCACGGCGGGTGTTTCCGAGACGCGCAGAACTGGATCGGCGGCAGCTCCTTCAATCCCTGCTCGGCCGCATTCGTTCCGCCGCCCCCAGAGCTCGTCCCCGAACTGATGAAGGACTTGATCGCGTTTTGTAATAGCGACGATCTGCCCGCTGTCGCGCAAGCCGCCATCGCCCACGCACAGTTCGAGACGATCCACCCCTTCATCGACGGCAACGGCCGAACCGGTCGAGCATTGATCCATCTGATCCTGCGCCGTCGTGGCGTGGCCGAACGCGTCGTCGCGCCTGTCTCGCTCATCCTCGCCACGTGGAGCGACAGCTATATCGACGGTCTGACTCGCTTCCGGTACGTCGGTGAGTCCGATTCCCAACAGGCCACCGACGACTTGAACATCTGGGTGGCGCGCTTCGCCGCCGCCTGTACTCGCGCGGCGCAGGATGCGACCGCTTTCGAAATGAAAGCTGCTGAATTGCAGAGATCGTGGCGAGATCGAGTGGCGCCGATACGGGCGAACTCCGCGCTCGACCTGCTGCTCGGCAAGCTGGTCGGAGCTCCCATCCTCACCGTCGCCACAGCGGCGACGCTGACCGGGCGCAGCTTTCCAGCCGCGAACGCGGCCGTACAGCGTCTGGCCGAAGCCGGAATCCTGCGCCAGCTCACCGTCGGTCGCCGCAACAGGGCCTTCGAGTCGCCTGAGGCGATCAGTGCTTTCACCGCCTTGGAACGACGTCTTGCCAGCCCGGAGGGCAACACTCGAACATCGGACCCAGCACGCCCGGTGCCGTCGAGGAAGATGCAGTCTGGCCGCTGACCTGCGGCCGACGAGGGCATCGGCTCTCCCCCGATTCGAGCGCCCGCGAGCTTCTCGGGACGCCAGCGTCATCACGCACGGCTCGTCGTTCGACTGGGAGTTGGCTGCTGTTGGACTACTGATCGTCTGGCGCTCGGGAAACGATCCAAGGCACGGAATTATCGGCAGGTGAATTCGCCGTGTTTGGTTGCGGAGAGGAAGGTGTCCCAGGCGGTGGGGGTGAAGGTCAGGGTGGGGCCGGTCGGGTTTTTGGAGTCGCGCATGCCGACTGTGCCGTTGTTCAGGTGGGCGATCTCTACGCATTGGCCGTTGGATTCGCTGAAGCTGCTCTTGAACCAGCGCGCTCCGGATAGGTGAGCGGTCACCGTCAAAACTCCTTGCTGCCCGGCGGAGCAGGTCGCGCGTGGTCTTCTCGACCGGGAGAGTTGGTGGGGCCGGGAGGTGTGAGCCCGGCCGCGGGGGCGGCCGGGCTCGAAAGTTCTCAGCTGTGGGTGAATTCGCCGTGTTTGGTTGCGGACAGGAAGGTGTCCCAGGCGGTGGGGGTGAACGTCAGGGCGGGGCCGGTCGGGTTCTTGGAGTCACGCATGCCGATCGTGCCGTCGTTCAGGTGGGCGATCTCTACGCACTGGCCGTTGGAGGCGCTGTGGCTGCTCTTGAACCAGCGGGCTTCGGATAGGTCAGCGGTCACCGTCATAACTCCTTGCTACCCGGCGGAGCAGGTCTCGCGAGGTCTTCTCGTCCAGCGCCGTCTGGCGGATGGCTTCGGCCATTTCAGTGTAACGCTGGACTATTTCTGGTCTTTCGAGATAGAGATCGCTACTCATCCCGCCGTCTAGATAGACGACTGGGGGTTCGATCGGCGATCCCTTGCTGTTGGTGCCGAAGTCCAAGAGAACAAACGAGCCATGCAGGATGCCGCGTGTGTATCCGGCCGAATATGGGTGGATGCGCAGCGTGACGTTGGGCCGAGTGCTGACATCGGCCAGGTAGCGATGTTGGTTGGCCATCACCTTCGGTCCGCCGACCATCCGGTACAACGCTGCTTCATCTAGAAGCACGTGAAGGTCGACGGGGCGGGTCTTTCGGGTGACAGCCACCTGCCTATTGAGGCGGACCCGCACGCGGTGTTCGATTTCCTCGGGAGAGCCGTCGTGCAGAAACGCGCCGATCAAGGCGCGGGCGTAGTCAGCGGTCTGTAGCAGTCCAGGCACTTGGACCTCGTAAGACGTGAGCCGCCGGGCGGACCGCTCCATACCGACGTACATGTTGAACGCATCCGAGAACAGTCCGCCGAGCGGAGTGACACCGTCCTCGTCGCGCGCCGTAGCCGCCCGCGACGCCAGCCCCACCGCCTGTTCGGTCTGCTCGGCGTTCACCTCGTACAGCATGCACAGCTCGCGTACGTCTTGGCGGCGTGGCTTCACCGCTCGTCCGGTTTCCAGGCGTTGTAGCCCGTTGAAGCTGAGTTGAACTTCCTTCGCGGCGATGGCGATCGTGAGGCCCCGGCCTTCACGCGCCTCGCGCAGAAATCTGCCGAGCTGGCGGCGCAGCAGCGTCGGCGACTCGACTTCGGTCATCGGCTTTCCCCAGATGAATGAATCCAGCACACGGTCTGAACTGCATCCATTGATACCGCAGAATTCGATGCTGTCCAGGGCTTTCGGAGAAGTTGTCGGGAATACGCGAATCAGGCCGAAGCGGGCGGTGCCCGGCTGGTGTGCTGTGCCTGCGCCGGGCCGCTGAACAGGGCTTTGTCGGTTCGAAGTGACGAGCAATTCGCTCTAGGCGCGCTTCCGACTCATTCGACGGCAGGGGAACACATGCAGGAAGGCTCCTTTCGAGACACTCCCACCACCAGGTGCGCGTTCTATCGCCGTATCGGCGGACTCGCCGCAGGTGTGGACCCGCACACCGGCCGCATCACGGTCCCGGCTCTCACCCCGTGCGACGGGGCCGCGAGTGGCACACCGTCGAGAGGCTTACTCGGCCGATGACGCAGTGGTGTGCCACTCGCGGACGCCGCGTGTCATCGGCGGTCCGGGTTGCAATCGAGGTCACCGGCGAGGATGTCGTCGACGCGTTCGGCGAGTGTGGGATCGCCGCTGGCGAAACGATTCAGGCGTAGCGGCCGCGATCGGCGGACCCGCATCGCGGCCAGGTGAATAGCGTCGCGAAGGATATCCGCACTGCTGACGCCCGTCCGCATTGCCGCGTCCTCGATGACGGCCAAGTCGGCAGTATCAGCGTGGACCGTGATTCGCTCGAGAGGCGTATGCACACTGTGGCAGAGGTGTGCGCGAAGCTGTCGCGAGCCATATGGGAGGCGGTTCATTTCGGCTCTGTGCGAGGGGACGAACGCCGGAAGCCGGGCGCAGCGAGCGCTACGCCGCGCTGGTGTGCGGTGTGAAGCTGACGCGTGCGTCGTCGGCGTCGATGGTGATGTGCAGCGAAGCGTCCAGGGCTCGTGCCAGCTTTGTCAGCAGCGGAAGGGTGGGGACGGCGTCGGATCCCTCGATCCGGGAGATCTTCGCCTGCGTCAGTCCCGCCCGGTCGGCGAGTTCCGCTTGGGTGAGTCCGAGCTCCGTGCGACGGTTGCATACGGCGGCGGCGAGTTCCATGGCCAGTCTGATTTCATGAAGCACTTCGCTGACGGCCTCGGGCTCGGTCAGCCCTTGGTCGCTACCCGTCTGCCATCGACTGTGGGGCATCACAGCTCTTCCTTCTCGATAGTGCGAAGGAACTCGTCGTGGGTGGGGCCGTGTTCGGCCTCGCATATTCTTCGCATCTCGATAGCGGGTTTGCCCTCGGCCTCCTCGCGGTAGGCGGCGCGGTCAGAACTCCAGCTCCGACCAGGGGATGTGGATCGGGAACGGGAATTCGATGGTGATGGCATCGGAGTTCTTCGGGGACCACTCGTCCGTTACGAGGTAGTTGGCCGTGCGCAAGGGGTGCACGCCGGGCGGAAGCAGCTTGCCGTGGGTCGTCTCCAGCGCGAAAGCGCGGACCATCTCGATGGCACTCCTCTCGCGTTCCAGCGTCACCTCCCAGTACATGGGGATGCCTGCCCTGGCATAACGCGCCTGCTTGGCGTACATGTCGGTCTGGGTGTTCGACGGAGAAAGGACCTCGCCGACCAGCAGGACGTCGTCGGCTCGGATGTCTTGATAAGGAGCATCCAGGCAGCGATAGACGAGAAAATCGGGTGTCACGAAGTCGGATTTTCCGGCCTGGCCGAAGAACACATTGGTTTCGAAGTCGACGCGCCAGCAGCGCTCGGGCTGCTTCGCCATGCCTTCGCGAGCGCTTCGCTTCAGGGCGCTGGTCAGCGCGAATGTGAACGCCTGATGTTCGGCAGGCCCCCGTCGTAGCCAGACGACACGCCCATCCCACAGTTCGATCTGCCCGGCGATTTCTTCGGGCAGCTGCTCGAGCTCCTCCCACGTCATGTACTCGGGGAGGTCCGGTCGTTCGGTGCTCGGACTTGCCATGGCTTCATGTTAGCCCGGTCACGGGCTGTTTCCGCTGGTCATGAGTCCAGCGAAGCGGGCACCTCGCAGACCCCGATTTTGCCCAGGTGAACCCCTTGCCTACACTAGAGCGGTTGCCTGGGCACCTCCATGTCCGCATGCGTGCGCTCGGGCGATCGAACCTCCTCCGGTCGGCAAGGGTCGGCCGGACCATCCGAATTGTCGTAGGCCCACCGCTGGGCATGCCGATGTGCATGGCTGCGCTGTATGGGAACCGCGGCGAGAAAGGTGTCTAGGTCGAACCATGACCATGACTGATCCGATCGCAGACTTCCTGACACGTCTGCGCAACGCCAACTCGGCGTACCACGATCAGGTGAAGGCTCCGCACTCGAAGCTCAAGGCGAACATCGCCGAGATCCTCAAGCGCGAGGGTTACATCGCCGACTACCGGACCGAGGACGCACAGGTGGGCAAGACGCTCATCGTCGACCTCAAGTACGGCCCGAGCCGTGAGCGCAGCCTCGCAGGCGTGCGCCGCGTCTCCAAGCCCGGTCTGCGCGTGTACGCGAAATCCACCAACCTGCCCAAGGTGCTCGGCGGCCTCGGCGTGGCGATCATCTCCACGTCCTCCGGCCTGCTGACCGACAAGCAGGCGGCCAAGCAGGGCGTGGGCGGCGAAGTCCTCGCTTACGTCTGGTAAGGGAGGTCAGGACAATGTCGCGTATTGGTAAGAAGCCCATCGCAATCCCCGCTGGCGTCGACATCACCATCGACGGCCAGGACATCTCGGTGAAGGGGCCCAAGGGCACCCTGTCGCTCACCGTCGCCGAGCCGATCACCGTCGCCAAGGGCGAGGACGGCCAGCTCGAGGTCGCCCGTCCGGACGACGAGCGCCGCAGCCGCGCACTGCACGGCCTGACCCGCACTCTGGTGTCGAACATGGTCGTCGGCGTGACCCAGGGCTACGAGAAGAAGATGGAAATCTTCGGCGTCGGTTACCGCGTGGCGCTGAAGGGCCAGAACCTCGAGTTCGCCCTCGGCTACAGCCACCCGGTGCCGATCGAGGCCCCCGAGGGGATCACGTTCGCGGTGGAGTCGCCCACCAAGTTCTCCGTGTCCGGAATCGACAAGCAGAAGGTCGGCCAGATTTCGGCGGTCATCCACGGCCTGCGCAAGCCCGACCCGTACAAGGGCAAGGGCATCCGCTACGCCGGCGAGGTCGTTCGCCGCAAGGTCGGAAAGACGGGTAAGTGATCATGGCGCAAACCGAAAACCAGAAGGCCAAGCGCATCCCCCTGGGCAAGGACGTGTCGACGCAGCGCCGTCTGTCGAAGACGCGCCGTCACTTCCGCCTGCGCAAGAAGCTCGCGGGTACCACCGAGCGTCCGCGCCTGGTGGTCAACCGCTCCTCGCGCCACCTGCACGCGCAGCTGGTCGACGACTCGGTCGGCAAGACCATCGCCGCCGCCTCGACCATCGAGGCCGACGTGCGCGCGGTGGACGGCGACAAGTCGGCCAAGAGCAAGAAGGTCGGCGCCCTGCTGGCCGAGCGTGCCAAGGCCGCCGGTGTCGAGGCCGTCGTGTTCGACCGTGGTGGGCACGACTACCACGGCCGGATCGCCGCACTGGCCGATGCCGCTCGCGAAGGTGGGTTGAAATTCTGATGATCGATAACAAGAACGGAAGGAACGTCTGATGCCGGGACGTCAGAGGCGTGACGGCGGAAGCGGACCCGCCGGACAGAATGGCAGCGCCCCCGAGGGCGGCCGCGGCGATCGTCGCGGTGGCGGCGACCGTCGGGGCGGTGGCGACCGTCGCGACAACGCCGCGGAGAAGAACCAGCTCGAGCGGGTCGTCGCGATCAACCGCGTCTCCAAGGTCGTGAAGGGTGGTCGGCGCTTCAGCTTCACCGCCCTCGTGATCGTCGGTGACGGCAACGGCCTGGTCGGCGTCGGCTACGGCAAGGCCAAGGAAGTTCCCGCCGCCATCCAGAAGGGTGTCGAAGAGGCTCGCAAGAACTTCTTCCGCGTCCCGATGATCGGCTCCACCATCACGCACCCGGTTCAGGGTGAGGCGGCCGCCGGTGTGGTCATGCTGCGTCCGGCCTCGCCGGGTACCGGTGTGATCGCCGGTGGCGCGGCTCGTGCCGTGCTGGAGTGCGCCGGTATCCACGACATTCTGGCGAAGTCGCTCGGTAGCGACAACGCCATCAACGTCGTGCACGCGACTGTCACTGCCCTCAAGCAGCTGCAGCGTCCGGAAGAGGTCGCGGCCCGCCGTGGCCTGCCGCTCGAGGACGTCGCCCCTGCCGGCATGCTGCGTGCGCGCGCTCAGGCTGCCGGAGGTGTCAAGTAATGGCAGATCTCAAGGTGACCCAGATCAAGAGTTCGATCGGCGCCAAGAAGAATCAGCGGGACAGTCTTCGGACCCTCGGTCTGCGCGGTATCCGCAAGACCGTGGTCCGCGAGGACAACGCCCAGAACCGCGGGCTGATCAACGTCGTGCGCCACCTCGTGACCGTTGAGGAGGTCTGACATGACCATCAAGTTGCATCACCTGCGTCCGGCTCCCGGCGCCAAGACCGAGAAGATCCGTGTGGGTCGCGGTGAGGGCTCCAAGGGCAAGACGGCGGGCCGTGGTACCAAGGGCACCAAGGCGCGCAAGAACGTCCCGGCCGCCTTCGAGGGTGGGCAGATGCCGATCCACATGCGGCTGCCCAAGCTCAAGGGCTTCACGAACCCGTTCCGCACGGAATACCAGGTCGTGAACGTCGGCAAGATCGCGAAGCTGTTCCCCGAGGGCGGCGAGGTCGGCAAGGCCGAGCTCGTGGCGGCCGGTGCGGTTCGCAAGAACCAGCTGGTCAAGGTCCTGGGCGATGGTGAGATCGGCGTCGCGGTCCAGGTGACCGCGGACAAGGTCACCGGCGCGGCGAAGGAGAAGATCACCGCCGCCGGTGGCACCGTCACCGAGCTGGGCTGACGGTACTCTGCATTACAGCGGCGCCGGACGAGTGGAGAGCTCGTCCGGTGCCACTGTTAGAGTTCAATTGTTGTCTGCCAAGCCTCGTCGTGGTTTTCGGCGTCCCTTCTATGTCGAGCAGGGACATCGCTGAACATCCATGTCATGACCATGTCGTTCGCCAGGAGGATCAGTGCTTTCCGCCTTCGTATCGGCCTTCCGGACTCCGGACTTACGGCGGAAGATTCTCTTCACGCTGGGGTTGATCGCGTTGTACCGGCTGGGTGCCTCGCTGCCGTCCCCCGGCGTCGACTACAAGGCGGTCCAGGAGTGCATCGACCTGGTCTCGGGCGGTGAGTCCGGCGGCATCTACCAGCTGATCAACCTGTTCTCCGGTGGTGCGCTGTTGCAGCTGTCGGTCTTCGCGATCGGCATCATGCCCTACATCACCGCGAGCATCATCATCCAGCTGCTCACGGTCGTCATCCCGCGGTTCGAGGAACTGCGCAAGGAAGGCCAATCCGGCCAGACCAAGATGACGCAGTACACCAGATACCTGTCGATCGCCCTCGCGATCCTGCAGGCCACCGGCCTGGTCGCGCTCGCGGCCCGCCGCCAGCTGCTGCAGGGCTGCCAGAAGGACATCCTGGCCGACACCAGCATCTTCGGCATGATCATCATCGTGCTCGTGATGACCGCGGGCGCGGCGCTGGTGATGTGGTTCGGCGAGCAGATCACCGAGCGCGGCATCGGCAACGGTATGTCCCTGCTGATCTTCTCGGGTATCGCCGCCCGCATCCCGAGCGAGGGCAAGGCGATCCTGGACAGCCGGGGCGGTCTGGTCTTCGGACTGGTGTGTGTCGCCGCGCTGGCGATCATCACCGCCGTGATCTTCGTCGAGCAGGGCCAGCGCCGGATCCCGGTCCAATACGCCAAGCGCGTGGTCGGCCGGAAGATGTACGGCGGCTCCTCGACCTACCTGCCGTTGAAGGTGAACCAGGCGGGCGTGATCCCGGTCATCTTCGCCTCGTCGCTGCTGTACCTGCCGAACCTGGTGGCGCAGCTGACGGGGTCGCAGAACAACCAGAATCCGAGCTGGTGGCAGGAGATCATCCAGAAATACCTGGTGAATCCCGGCAACCCGGTGTACATCGCGATCTACTTCAGCTTGATCGTGTTCTTCACCTACTTCTACGTCGCGATCACCTTCAACCCGGAGGAGCGCGCCGACGAGATGAAGAAGTTCGGCGGCTTCATCCCGGGCTACCGGCCCGGTAAGCCGACGGCCGACTACCTCAACTTCGTCCTGAGCCGTATCACCCTCCCCGGCTCGATCTATCTCGGTCTGGTAGCGGTGCTGCCGAACCTGTTCCTCGACATCGGCGCCTCCGGCGGTACCCAGAACCTTCCGTTCGGCGGTACCGCGGTGCTGATCATGGTGAGCGTCGGTTTGGACACCGTGAAGCAGATCGAGAGCCAGCTGATGAATCGAAATTACGAAGGGTTCCTCAAGTGAGAGTTGTACTGCTCGGTCCGCCGGGCGCCGGTAAAGGCACCCAGGCCGTCCTGCTGTCGGAGAAGCTGGGCGTTCCGCACATCTCCACCGGGGACCTGTTCCGCGCGAATATCAGCCAGCAGACCCCGCTGGGTCGCGAGGCGCAGAAGTACATGGACGCGGGCGACCTGGTGCCCAGCGACGTGACCAACCGCATGGTGGAGGCGCGGGTCAACGAGCCCGACGCCGCCAACGGATTCGTCCTCGACGGCTACCCGCGCACGGTCGACCAGGCCGACGCGCTGGAGAAGATCCTCAAGCACATGAACACCACGCTCGACGCGGTGCTGCGCTTCGTCGTCCCCGAGGACACCGTTGTCGAGCGGATGCTCGCGCGCGGCCGCGCCGACGACAACGAGAGCGTGATCCGCAACCGGCTGCGGGTGTACCGCGAGGAGACCGAGCCGCTGCTGGACCACTACGACGGCCTGGTCGTCTCGGTGGACGGCGTCGGCGAGGTCGACGACGTCAACGCGCGGGCGCTGCGCGCGCTGGGCCACTGAGCCGACTCGCGATGGAGCGCTGAGGGCGGATGGTCTTCAACCGCAAGAAGAAGGTCGTGCCGTTCCGGACGGCAGGCGAACTGGACGCCATGGCGGCGGCGGGCGCGATCGTCGGCCGCGCTCTGGTGGCCGTGCGCGCGGCCGCCAAGCCCGGCGTGTCCACCGCGGAACTGGACGAGGTCGCCGAGCAGGTGATCCGGGACGCGGGCGCGGTGCCCTCCTTCAAGGGCTACCACGGCTTCCCGGCGTCCATCTGCGCATCGGTGAACGACCGCGTGGTGCACGGGATTCCGACGGCGGGGGAGATTCTCGCCGAGGGCGACCTGGTGTCCATCGACTGCGGCGCGATTCTCGACGGCTGGCACGGCGATTCGGCCTGGACCTTCGGCGTCGGCACCATCATCGAGGCCGATCGGTTGCTCAGCGAGGCGACCAAGTCGTCGATGGAGGCCGGTATCGCGGCGATGTTGCCCGGTAACCGGCTGACCGACGTCTCGCACGCCATCGAGCTGGGCACCCGTGCTGCCGAGAAGGAGCACGGGCGCGGCTACGGCATCGTCGACGGCTACGGTGGGCATGCCATCGGGCGCGAGATGCACCTCGATCCGTTCCTCGCCAACGAAGGCGAGCCCGGTAAGGGCCCGAAGCTCGTGGTGGGATCGGTGCTCGCGATCGAGCCGATGCTCACGCTCGGTACCACCCAGACGAAGGTGCTCGACGACGACTGGACCGTGGTCACCGTGGACGGCAGTCGTGCGGCACATTGGGAGCACACGGTCGCCGTCACGGAGGACGGACCCCGGATCTTGACGTTGCGTCCGGAGTAGTGCACGGCCGTCGGACGGGTCCGGTTCGGTGACACTGCGCGGCGAGGAAACGAGCCGCACCGACGCCAGGATTCCTGGTCGATCTCGCCGCTTCTCCGCGTGCAGGCACCATGCGCCGACACGCCACCGGGCGATACCCAGCGTTCGCTGGATCGGTGACGTCGTTCCTTGCACCCGCGTCCTTCGCGTCGAGCCGAAGCGGTGGGCCGGTCGGTGCCCGTGCGGGGTGGAACGGTTACTTTCTCCTTGGTTTCGAACTGTTCTGAACGATGCCGTCAGCGTATGGCGGGGCAGTAGCCGGTGACCTGAGTAGACCGCTACTCGAATCGGCTTGGCGCACGCCGCAGTTCGCCGCTATCCGGCCTGCTCCGTGGACACCGCGACGGGGCGGGCAACGCTGTGGCCTGGCTATTTCGTGTGCGTAAGTAGCCGTTCAATCCGCGCGGCGCAGAGTCGTTCGCAGCACCAAAGTGACTATCGGCAGATCGAATTCGCCTTCGGCCGTCTCCGGCCTCGCCAGCAGATAGGCCCTGGTCCGGGCGAGCACCTCGGTCCGCTCGTCGGGGGAGATCACCACCGTGTGCGATTGCGTACCGATGGTCGCGGTCAGGGACTCTGCGGTGCGCCGATGTCGGTGCGGGAAGGTCGACCGCTCGAACACGTGCCGGCGGAACAGCGGGTGGTCGGGTAGCGCCACTTGTTCGCTCGGCGGCAGGGGCGTGGATACGCTGGACCCGGCCACCTTTTTCAGCCCCGCGACCCACTCCACGGAGCTGTCGTCGGTGTTCCACAAGGCAGCGAGAACGCCGCCGGGCCGCAGCACTCGGAGGAACTCCGGATAGGCACGGTCCAAGTCGAACCAGTGGAAAGCCTGCCCCGCGACGATCGCGTCCACCGAATCGTCCGCGAGCGGAATGGCTTCGGCCGTACCGGCGTGGGCGGCGACGTCCGGGAATCGGCGGGCGAGTTCGGCGCGCATGTGCTCGTCCGGTTCGACGGCGATCACGGTGGCGCCTGCTTCGAGCAGACCCTCGGTCAGCTTGCCGGTTCCGGCGCCGAGATCGAGGACGGTCAACGGTCGCCGGTGGGCGACGGAGGCCAGCGCCCAGCGGATGGCCGCGGCGGGATAATCGGGACGGTGTTCGGCGTACGCGACGGCATGTGCGCCGAACGAACTCGCCCTTCTGGTGTGCAAGGCGAGTTTTTCTTCGTAGTCGTCCGGACTCCCCATCCGTTTCACTCTACGGATGGGGAGCCGCGACGGAACCTAAGATGCGCCGGGAAGTCTCCGGACGCCCGCGCAGACCTCGGCGGCCAGGTCGTCGTAGCCGACGGCCAGTTCGGCCAAGCGCTGCCAGGCGTCCCACAGATCCCATTCCGAACTGCTGGCCAGCGCCGCGTAGGCGTTCGCGGTGAACTGGGCCAGGCGATCGATCACGGCGCCGACGGTCTCGGTGTGCACGTGCGCCGCGCCGTGGGCGGGCGGCAATTGCGTGGTGATCCAGCGATCGATGTCGTGAATCAGGCTCGCACGCAACGCGTCTATCTCGCCGAGTGATTCGGGTCCCGCGCTGAGCCTGCGTTCGTGCAACGTGGTGAGTTCGTGTGCGCAGCGCAGCATCGGATTGCTCTCGTGCATCTCGCCTCGGCAGGCTTGCAGCACTTGATGTTTCGCCGGAAGAACCGCCCCGGTGGTCATCGCCCGGCCGTTCTCGTGCAGGACCGTACGGTGTCGATGATGGACGAGCCGGAGGGACGGAAACCGTTCTCGGGAGCCACGATCCAGTGCCGATAGTCGGCGTCGGCCACGGCGGGAGACGGCAGTGCGATCTCACCGCCGGAGGGCACGATGGAGACGTTGAGACGGAACAGTTCCGCGAACAGCCGGACGTCGTCGGGTAAGTCGGGGCGGGTGAGGAAGGTCCACCGTTTGGACCGAACGTGAGAAACGATCGGGCCCAACGCTATTCGTCGATGGGTGAGATCGTCGCGAACTTTCTGCCCCAACGCGGCGGGCATCGTGATCGCGCCGACGAATCCGGCGCGGAGGACGATTCGGCCTATCTCCGGATGGACTCCGGCGGGCAGGTCGCAGGTGTGTCGATAGTAGGCGCATCGGGCGGTCGGGGTATCCGCCAACGCCAGTTGGTCCATAGGGCCCTCGGGTAGCTTCGTGTGACTTTTTCCAAGCCGCCCGGACGGCGCTGCGGCACCAGTGCTGTGATCCGGTTCATCGTGCGGGCGTTGTCTCAGTAGAGCACTCCATGGAGCGGATCAAACATTCCGTTCAATTAGTTCTCGAGAAATTCGTTCGCCCGCCGGTTACCGGCGGGTGTGGTTACCGGTAGGGTGCGCGGGGATGCCCCGCGTTCAACTCGGCGTACGTAATTCCTGGTCAAGCGACCTGTGTAGACGCGGGGCGAGAACGCGGGGAGTTTTGTTCAGCGCCGTCGCTGACGGGTGCGCTACCTTGCCGCAAATCGATACCGCGGCAGCGCGCCTCAGGGTGTCGTGCGGAAGTACAGCACGCGGTCGCCGTGCTCGGACAACGGCGTGTCGACACTGATCTGGCGCAGGCCGCAGTCCGGCAGGTAGGTGAGGTTGGCGAACACCTTCGTGTTGCCGAAGGCCGCGCGCAGCTTGCTCTCCGTCGCCCGGTCGGGGTTGTACAAGGCCAGCGTCTCGAAATCGAGTGGCGCGAGCGGTTTGTCGAGGGGGGCCTGCCCGGCAGGACGGCCGAGCGCGGCGTACTGGGTGGCCGTACCGCGCTCGTACCAGCACAACTCGTAGGCCACGTCCTCCGTGACCGTGATCGCCGCGACCGGCCAGTCCTGGGAGAGGCGCAGTGCCAGTGGATGTTTCGCCACCGGGGTGAGTTCCCAGTTCAGGCTCATGACCGTCACCCAGCCGCCGTAGGGCTGGTCGATCAGCACGATGTCGTCGCCGAGGGTGGCGGAGGTGTTCAGCTTCGGCTCGCGGATCTTCCACTTCGACTCGGTCGTACCGAGATAGCTGTCGCGGTCGAGGGGATAGGCGTCGTCGACGGCGTAGGCCGCGATGATCGCGGCGCGCACCTGGGCGATGGCGTCCCGTTCCGGCACGTAGACGCTGAGCGCGCCGAAGGTGGAGCCGATCTGGACCGGCGTCGACGGCTGATCCTGCTCGGTGCCCGGCGCGAGCGGTCGCAGGCCGACGAGAGCCAGCTTCCAGTTGATCTCCTCGACGGTCGACAGGTCGCCGGAGGATTTGAACATGATCTGCTGCTGGGTGAGCCGTCCGGCTCCCTCCAGGGTGCGGCAGCCCAGTTCGACCAGCGCCCGGTGCGACTTGGGAGTGAGATCCAGGTCCTGGATGCCGCAGGCGCGCAACCGGATCGACATGGTGGTGGAGGTGAACGCGGCGTACCGCTCCCGGTACATGGCGATGGCCTGCTTGCGCGACCGGCCGACCATGAGCGTGCGCAGCAGCGTGCTCAAGCTGGCCAGATACTTGCCGGACAACTCCGGGTTCGCCGCGGCCAGGCCGGCGCGGATGCGGGCCGCCTCCTCGGTCGCGGCCACGGCGGCGTCCTGGTCCAGCCTGCCCAGCCAGACACCGCACTTGGACAGGCCGTCGGCGCACGGGCCCGCGACTTCCGGATGCGCCCGCGCCACTTGCCGGTAGACGTCACAGGCGCGCCGGATCGTCGTGGTGGCCAGTTCCCTGCGCCCGCTGTGCCGTGCCGCCTGCTCGAAGGAGCGCAGCGCGTCGTTCAATTCCCCGGCCAGACGGGCGGTGAGCACTTGGCCCCTGGACAGCAGGCGCAGGCGGATCGCCACCGCTTCTTCGGCGGGCGCCAGCGCTTCCCTTGTGCGGTCGCGCGTCGAGCCGTTGTTCTTGGTGGCGATCAGCCCCTTGGCGAGTTCGCCGAGCGAGGTGGCCAAGCGCAATTCGGATTCGACCGTCCGGTCGAGGGCCGCATACCGATCCGCCGCGATCTGACGCTCCATCGCGTCCAGATCCATCGCGCTCCTCGTTTCCAGCATGATCCTCCGCCAACGCGCGGCAACCGCGCAACACATTCTTCTGCGCACCGAGTTTGTCACGCTTGCCGCCCGCGCGCACCTGTATCCCGCCAGGCAGACCGGGTCGTTCGGCGGTCGGCGACCCGCGCGGCGGCCGACGCGATGGCGGAAGGCATGATCGAGGGTTGTGCGAGCCCTTCTACAGCGCGTGAGATCGGCCCGGGTGACGGTCGGCGAGCAGGTCGTCGGAAGGATCGATCCGGTGGTCGACGGCCTCCCGCACGGCCTGGTCGCCCTGGTCGGCGTGACGCACTCCGACACCGAGGCGACCGCGCGGGCATTGGCCGACAAGGTGTGGCGGTTGCGCATCCTCGACGGGGAGCGCTCGGCCGCGGACCTCGGCGCGCCGATTCTGGTGGTCAGCCAGTTCACGCTGTACGCGGACACGAAGAAGGGCAGGCGTCCGTCGTGGTCGGCGGCCGCGCCCGGCGCTGTCGCCGAACCACTCGTCGAGCACTTCGCGGAGGCGTTGCGCGAACTCGGCGCAACCGTGGCCACCGGGCGGTTCGGCGCGCACATGCACATCGACCTGGTGAACGACGGTCCGGTCACCCTTATGGTGGAGCTGTGAGCTGTTGTCTTGCCCCGAAAATTGGGGGCTCCGAGCGCATCTGGTGATCCGCGCCTCGCTCGACCTGGGCACGAAGTCTGCCCGCAAACATCGAGGAATTTCCCGTTCACGTTGACGTCACTGGTGATTAGTCATCCGCTGTTACCGTGGGTGGGAAGGACTCGAGGGTGGAGGAGCGGACGCGATGGCGGACAATGTCGAATTCGATGAGCATCTGTTCCGCAAGGCGGCCCAGAAGACGGGGCATGTCCAGGACCGGATCACCGGCATCATAGACAGATTGAGCACGTCGATCGCGGCGCGGGGGAACTGCTGGGGCAACGACAGTATCGGCCGTAACTTCGCCAACGGCCCGGACGGCTCGGGCGGTTACACCACGACCAGGGACAACCTGATCAAGGGCGCACGAAACATGGCGGGCACGTTCGAGAACTTCAGCAAAGGACAGACGAAGACCGCGAATCTGCTGCGCGACATGGAGCACGGCAACCGCGACGGCATCCGCTGACCCGGGGTTCACCGACCGATGACGAACGAGCAAGCCAAGGCGGACTTGGCCGACATCCTCGACGGCGTCCAAGAACAGATGCGGATCATCGCACGGTTGCAGCAGGAGCGCGCCGAACTGACCGGCCGCGCGACGGTGCGCGGCAAGCGGGTGACGGTGGTCGTGAACGCCGACAACACGGTGATCGATACCCAGTTCGGGCCCAATATCGAGGACCTCAGCCATGCCGAGATCGCCAAGGCGGTCACCGAGGCCGCGCAGCTGGCCAGTGCCGACGTGGCCCGCAAGACACGGGATCTGATGGCTCCCTTGGACACTCATCGGGCCCGGATGCCGAAGCTGTCCGATCTGGTCGAGGGCATGCCCGAGGTGCGCGCTCCGGAACCCGTCCCGGCTCCGACGGCGCCGCCGAACGCGCGGAAGCGCAGGGAGTTCTCCGACGGCAGCGGCATGCGCTTCACCGATACCGAGACGGTAGAACGCGATCGTGGTGGATCGGTCACCGATTCCAGCTGGTGACCTCGGTGGCCGCACCGGGCCGTCGAGGTAGCTGAGCATGGCCATCGAGCTGCCCGGCGCGCTGAAGTACCTCGAGCCGATCGTCGGCATGGAGTGGCCCGAGGGCAACGAGGACCAGATGTGGGCCTTGGGCGGGGACTGGCGGACCGCCGCGTCCGAGTTGCGCTCGGTCATCCCCGACATCGTGGCGGCCAAGAGCGCGTCGATGACCGCCTATCCCTCGGGCGACGGCTACGAGGAGATGGTCAAGGCCTTCGACAGCTTCCTGACATTCGGCGGCGGCAACCCGCAGGACGACCAGACGCTGTCGAAGCTGGCCGACTACTTCAAGGAGATCGGCGACTCCGCTTACGACGTCGGCACCGAGATCGAGTACGGCAAGCTGATGTACTGGTCGTCGCTGGCGTTGCTGGCGGGGGAGCTGGCGGCGTCGTTCGCGTCCGGCCCGTTCAAGCCCGCGGTGGACGCGGCGGCGATCGCGGCCACCCGGATCGCGGTCCGCATCATCGGTCAGCGGTTGGTGCAGGCGGTGATCCAGCGCGTGGGCCGGATCGTGGCGAACCGGTTCGTGAGCTTCCTGCTCCGGCACATCGCGATCGACACGATCCTCGGCACCATGCAGGAACTCGGCGTGCAGGCCTATCAGGTCGAGCAGGGGCACCGCAAGAACATCAACGTCGAACAGGTCGTCGTCACCGCCGTCAGCTCCGCGGCGGGCGGCGCCGCGGCGGGGCCGTTGGGCGAGAAGCTCGGCCACGCGCTGACCCGGCGGTTCGGCCCGGAGTTCAATCCGTTCCTGCACGGCATCATCACCGGGACGACGGCGGGATTGGTCGGCGCGGGAGCGGGTTTCGTCGGCGCGACCGCGACACAGTTCGGCTTCGATGTCGCGACCGACGGGTTGGACCAGGCGCTACAGAACCTGGGGAACACGCCGGTCGACTGGCGGATGTTCACCGCGGGCGCCTCCAACGGCGCGATGACCAGCGTCGCGAAGGTCGGTTCCGCGCACATGTGGAACAAGATGATGCCGACCACGATGAGTCGTCCCGACTTGGGAACCCGCCTGAACAATCTCTTCGCCGACGCGGGCGGGGCGCGGGTGGGCTACCGGCCCGATGGCGCGGGAACGACCGGCGCGGGCGACGGCAGTCTGGCTCCAGGCGCCGGGAACACTTCCGGTGCGTCGGACACGTCCGGGGCGACGAACGGTGCGGGCGCTTCGCGCGCCGGAATGCCCGCGGCCGGCGGCAATAGTTCATCGAACTCCGGCGGCACGGATACGTCGCGCGCCACCGGTGCGTCCGGGGGAGATCGGGTTTCGAGCGCGGCCTCCGATGACGCGAGGTCGGAGGGCAACGACGCCGGGCGGAGTGGTGAGTCCGGCACTCCGGCGCAGACCGGTGAGCAGGGCACGTCCGGCGAGCGCGCTTCGTCGGGTGAGCAGTCGTCGTCGGGTGAGCAGTCGTCGTCGGGTGAGCAGTCGTCGTCGGGTGAGCGCGCGTCGTCGGGCGAGCAGTCGTCGGCTGGTGAGCGGTCTACGTCGGGTGAGCAGTCGTCGTCTGGTGAGCGGTCCACATCGGGTGAGCAGTCGTCCGGCGAGCACTCGTCGTCGGGGGAACGGTCCACCGGTGAGCGGTCGGCGTCCGACACCGGCGCGGGGCTCGCCGACGAAGGAAGACAGGACCGCGGCGCCGGAGCCGGTCGGTCCGAAGAGCCGAATATCGCCGCGGGTCAGCATGATAGGGCTACCGAACCGGGGGTCGCCCAGCGCGGCACCGTCGACGGCGTGCAGAACACGGAGACGCGATCGGTATCGGACACGGCGCCGACGGGCGCGACGCCGGCCGTGGGCGCTCCGCTGACCGGCCACCCGGCGTCGCCACACGCCGGACCGAGTATCGCGAGCACGCCGCCGTCCACTGGTGTCGCGCCGGGCGCGACGCACGCGTCTCCTGCTTCGCCGGGATCGAGCGACGCACGGCCCGCGTCGTCCACCGATTCGCGCGCCCAGGCCGCCAACCCGGACAGCAGGGCGGCCGCCGACCGGGGCCGGGCCGGTGTGGCCGATCGCGCCGCCGGTTCCGGTCGCGACGAGGCCGGGGTGCGTGCGGGCAAGGCCGACTCCGAGGCGCCGCGAGCCGAATCCAGGCGGGAGGCGGGCGCGACCCGTCAGGTCGGGGAGACGCGCCAGGACGGCGGGGCGCGCCCGGCCGGAGAGACGCGTCAGGCGAATGCGGATCGACCGGGCGAGGCGTCGCGATCACGCGATACCTCGGAATCCGACGACGGCAGGCGCGATACCGCGGAACCGGTTGTGCTGCCGCTCGCCGGTGACGCAGGTGAGTCCAGACCGGCGCGCCGCCCCGGCGGGGATACCGATGGCCCGGCGCGCCGCCCGGGCGGGGATGCTGATGGCCCGGCCCGCCGCCGGAGTGCGGACACCGATGGCCAGGCTCGCCGGGACACCGACGAGACGACGCGGGACGATCCGGATTCCGATGCGCAACAGGATCATCCGAAGAATCGCGGGGAGTGCGCCAGGCTGTCGCTCGCGGAACTCCAGGAGGCCACCGGTAGCGATACCATCCGGCCGCCGGACGAGCCGGTCGGCGAGCGCGGCATGTCCCTGCGTGAAATCGAGGAGGCCGCGGGCGGGCGTCTCTGGGACTACCCGGACGGCGGGCCGGACGAGTCTCGTCACCAGGGCATCGCCGACGAATTGCTGCGGATGGCGGCGGGGATGGACCCGCGCGATGTCGCCGAAGGCCGTGGACCGCGCGCCCTCGTGGTGGACGAATACACCGGCCCGGTCGACGAGCACGGGGTCGGCGCGCACGCCTACACCTTGACCGTGCGCATGCATCCGGACACCGGCGAGTTCCGCCTCGAGGTGTCCGACCCGGGAGCGGAGAGCCGCAAGGGGTTCCCGCCGGACGTGCCGTCGGACCTCCGCTCGGTATCGGCGATCCTGTTCGACGGTGCGGGAAAGGTGGTGCCGCCGAGCGGTTCCGACCCGCGGGTGCGGCCGGCCGATGATCGGCCGATCTATGGTCCCGAGGGCGAGATCGCGGGTCGGCGCGATGGCGAGACGCCGAAGCAGTTCCGCGCGCGGTTGCGCGCCGAGATGGCCGACATGCACTCCAGGCGCGCCGCCGAGCAAGCGCGGCAGCTGCGTGACCTGATCGACCGAGCCGATGAGGCGGATCTGCCCGAAGGGGTGACGAAACGCTCGCTGCGGATCAAGGCGGGACAGGCCGAATGGCATGCCCGCGAGTTCCGCAAGAACGCCGACACCTGGTGGCGGGTCGCCGGTGGGCGTCCCGCAGACGATGCCCCGATACCGCCGCGTTCGCCGTCGGACCCGGTGTCGGACCCGGTGCGTTCGCGCGATGACTCGAATGCACTTGACCCAGCACGGGTTGTGCCGGGCGACCGTGAACCGGGCGCTGCGGATGAAGCGAATCGGCCATTCGATCCGTCGTCCCCGCCGCGCGTCGGCGACGAGGTGCCGGAACCGGGTGATCGGAAGGTGGCGCCGCTGGACCGCGGCGATACGGAACCGGCGCGCTCGCGTGACGACTCGAATGCGTCCGATCCCGAACGTGTTCCGCCGGGTGACCGTGAACCGGGTGCCGCGGACCAGGCGAATCGGCCGTCTGATCCGGCGACGCCGCCGCGCCTCGGTGACGAGGTGCCGGAACCGGGCGATCGGAAGGGGGCGCCGCTGGACCGCGGCGGTGCGGAGGGCGATGGCGCGCGGCCCACACGCGACCGCACTCCGGCGCTCGACGAGTCGCCCGACTTCCTCGGTGAATCCGACGACGCCGAGCACCGGTCGGAGCACGGCGACGACGATGTGCCCACCGGTATGTACCGCGACGCCGACGGGGTGCTGCACAAGTTCGGTGATCGGCCCGACTCCTACCGGGATCCGGACGGAACGTGGCATCACGAAGACGACGCCGCGGGCACCTACCGCGACGACAGCTTCCGGCTGCACGACGAGCTGACCAAGGAATATCTCAGCGATCCGCTGACGAGCCGCCCCTACCGGTTCATGGCCGATCCCGGCGACAAGCAGCCGTACACCGTGGTCGACGCGAAGATCGCAGCCCAGATCGCGGAAACGGTCACCGAGCGGGCGACGGTGGAGGCGCAGCGCAACAAGGCCAATGACGCGGTCAAGCGGCACATGGCGGAGTTCGAGATCAAGAAGATCAGCGATCTGGCCGAGGAGAAGCTCCCCGGGCGCGTGGAGAAACTCGAGATCGAGATTCTCGAATCCGACCTCTCCGACGAGGAGAAGCGGGCGAAGCTGGATCGCCTCGGCGAGATGGAGCGCAACGCCGCGGAGTTCAACCGGCTGGGTCCGTTGCTGGTGAAGGCGTCCAAGACGCTCGGCGAACTGGCGGGCAGGGCGTTCGGGCTCGACTCGGAAGCGCGGCCGGGGGCGACACTGCTGTCGCCGTTCGAGGGCGCGATCGATGGCGCCGATACCGTCGACATAGCGGTACTGGTTCCCGGCGCCGACGGTGGTCCGCCGAAACTGGTGGTGATCGAGGCCAAGGGTGTCCACTGGGACCTTGGCGGTTCGAAAGTAGCTGAAGCGCAACAGGGTTCGCCGGAGTATCTGCGCCGTACGGCCGCGATCGACAAGAACTTGCGGCGGATTCTGACCGAGACGCCCGAGGAGATGGCGGCGCGCGGCGTCGACCCGGACAGCGCTGCGGGGCGGGCGCTGTCGAAGGCGCGTGAGCAACTGCTGGAGGCGCACCGGAACGGGACGCTGGAGGTCGAGTACCACCTGGTGCACGCCACCAAGAATGGCGTTGTCACCTCGCGCGAGTTCAACCTTCATCGGGATGGCGCGCTGGTGCGGGTCGATGTCATCGGCGGCATCGAATCGCCCGCGCTGGCGCGAACACCGGCTCGAGCGCCGCTGGCCGACGCCTCGGTACCTGATGCCGACGCTCCGGTACGCGATACCGGCACCTCGGCGCGCGACACCGCCACTCCGGCGCGGGACGCCGACGATTCGTCGGTCCCGCCGCAGGACGGCGACAGCGACGTGGCCGCCGCCCGCGATGCGGAGCTGCTCGGCGTTCCGGGCGAGGACGAATGGTCGCACCTGAGTCCGGAGGAGGTCGGCGAGCGGCTGGAGGAGCACCTGCGCGACGCCATGCGGAACCCCGACTTCGAAGTCTTCGGGTTCGACCTCGACGGTCTGAACCCCGAGGTGGTGCGGGAATACGCCAGGGCAATGGTCGATCTGGTCGATCGGTTCCCGTCCGCCGACCTGCGCAGCATCGGTATCGGCGGGCTGCCGCCCGAGGTGATCGGCATGGCGCAGCCACGGCTGGACGCGTCCGGCCGCATGTTCACCGAATCGATCGTCCTCAGTTACGACCACGCGACCGGTGCGCAGACCTTCCGGGACCGGATGCGGATCGGTGTGGACAACGGCCGGTTCTCCGCGGAAGTTCTGGGCCGTCCGGTCCGTGCCGTCGTGGCGCACGAATACGGGCACGCGCTCGACCACGCGAGCCAGCAGAGCGCACGCCATCGCGCCGAGGAGCACCTGTACGAGCGCTATCTCGACGACGACACCCGCGACCCCGGTCTCGCTTTCGAGGATTGGCTGCACCAGCTGAGCGGCCACAGCTTCGACCTCGACGGCAACCTGCGGCCGGAAGAGGCGCTGCCCGAGGCGTTCGCCGCTCACGTGCTCCGTGGCGACGACGAACCGGTCAGCGCGCCCGCCCGAGCGCTGCACGACCTGCTGACCCGGCTGGCCGCCGAGCCGCCGGAGAACAGCGACGCGCCGCTCTCGCTCGACGCCGACCACATCGACCTTCCGAACGACGGTTCGCGAGCGCGTGACCCCGACGACTCGTTCGGTCGCGACGGGGACGTCCTGTTCGAGGGCGACCTGCCGGAGGACGGGACGCCGCTGTATCGCGGCATCCCCCGGTTACTGCCCGACGGGTCGGTGAATCCGTCGTATCGCGAGGCGATTTCGGGACGCGCGGTGCCACGCGGAACCGTGGACTTGTCCGCCGAAGAGCACATCTCCCAGCGCCGCGCCGCCGAGAGCGACACCACGTCGTGGTCGCGTACGCGCAGTGCCGCCGAGGCATTCGCCGACGGCGACGGGGTGATCCTGGAATGGCGCACCGGGGCGCCGCCGGAGGGCGCGTCCTGGAAGTACAAGCCGATCTTCGATCTGCCGGACCAGTTCTCCCAGGTGCTGATCCAGGGGACGCTGCACGACGCGCGCGCGACCAGGTTCGTCGCCGCCGACGCGCATCCCGATCTCGCGGTCGGGGAGCACCCGGGGCAACCGGCGGGCGACCCGACGCCGCCACGCACGCCGGATGACGAGCCCGCGGCGCATGCCCCCGACACCGAACTGCTCGGCGCACCGACCGATGACGAATGGTCGCGCCTGAGCCCGGCGGAGGGCGGCGAGAAACTACGCGACGACCTGCGCCGGATGACGGACAACCCGCAGTTCGAGGTGTTCGGCTTCGACCGCGACGGTCTCAACCCGGAGGCGGTGCGCGAGATCGCCCGCGCGATGGTCGACCTGCACTCGCGCTTCCCGCAGGTCGACATCCGCCGCATCGGCATCGGCGACCTACCGGACAAGGCGATCGCGGAGGCGCGTTCCGGGTACGAGGACGGGCACCACTACACCGAGTCGATCACGGTGAGCCCGAAATACGTCGCGAGCGCGCGGGACCTGCGGCAGACGATGACCGACCGGGTCGGCGACGGGTTGTACGACCGGGCGGTTCTGCGGCGGCCCGCGTATTCGATCGCCGTGCACGAGTTCGGGCACGCGCTGGAATTCGCGGGTGACAACGCCGCCAGGCGCGGAGCCGAGGACCAGCTGCTCGACCACTACATGGACAACCATCCGGACAACCGGACGATGGACGGCTTCACGGAATGGTTGCGCGACAACCTCAGCGGCTACAGCCTGACGTCCCAAGGGATCGAACCGTCGGAGGCGATGGCCGAGGCGTTGGTCCAGGTGGTCGCCCACGGCCGCGACAACGTGGCCGAGCCGGTCCGGATGCTGTACGACCGGTTGATCGATGCGGTCGAGGGCGATGCGAAGCTGCTCGGTGCGCCGTTCGACGACGAGTGGTCGCGGCTGGGTCCGGCGGAGGTCGGGGAGAAGCTGCGCGACACGATGCGGCGGATCACGGGCAATGCCGAGTTCGAGGTGACGGGCTTCGACCGGGGCGGCCTCAACGGGGAGGTGCTGCGGGAATACGCCCGGTCGATGGTCGAGATGTTCGAGCGGAACCCGCAGGCGAACCTGCGCCGAATCGTCGTCGGCGAGCTGCCGCGCGGCGTCTTCGCCGAAACCGGGCAGTTGATCGAGCACGGCACCCGGCGGGTGTACGCGGACGACCTGCTGATCAACGAGCACTATGCCGCGAGCGCGACGGAGTTCCGGAAGGCCGTCGAAGAGAGCGTCGAATCGGGATGGTTGCATTCGAGCGCCACCCGCAGGCCCGTCCATGCGCTGGCGGTCCACGAGTTCGGCCACATCCTCGACATCAGCAGCGGTGGCTACGCCCGGCGCAAGCTCGACGCCGCGTTGCTGAACCACTACATGTCCAAGCGGCTGGGCGAACCGACTACCGAGGGCTACCTGGCGTGGCTGAAGGACAACCTCAGCGGATACAGCTTCGACAAGTCCGGGCAGCTCAACCCGGCGGAGGCGCTGGCCGAGGCGTTCGCCGAAGTGCGGTCGCGTGGCCTGTTCCAGGTGAGCGAACCAACGCGGGTGGCCTACAGCCTGCTGCACGAAGCGGTCGACCGCGGTGGCCGCCGCGGGTGGCTCGGCCGGTTCATGGACGGGCTGCGGCTGGAGCGGTTCATCTCGCGCGATGAGCCGGGCGGGTTCGAACGCGACGCCGTCGAAGCGCCGCAGAACTCCGAGCGACACGCGGTTCGGGCAGACGACCCCCGGGACGGGGAGGAGCCGCGACGCCGAACCGATGCACCGCCCGCCGATCTCACCGAACCCGTCACCGCCGGGAGCGACGAGAACGGCGCGCGTGATCTGGTCCGCCCGGACGAGGCGCAACCCGCAGGCTGGCACCATCGCCCGACCGATGTGGCCGCGGCGGAAGTACGTGAAGTGCTGGTGCGCAGCGAGATCGGCAGGCAAGCGCTCACCCGGCTGCGCGACCTCGGCGCCGCCGTCCGGTTCGAGGAACCCGGCGACGGTCCCGGACAGCCGGACGGGTTCGACGGGCGGACGATGGAAGTGTTCATCGGCACCCGTGGCCGCGACCAGCTGGCGCAGGCGGCGGCGGTCGTGCGGTCGGCGGAGCTGGCCGGTGCGGTCGCCGAGGGCAGACTCGAGGTGAACCCGGCCCGGATCCGCGCGCTGGACCGCGCCGATCACGTCGCCGCGCGGGTGCGGGTGGAGGCCGAAGCGCTCGGCCGCCAAGCCGAATTCCACCGGGAGATGCGCGAGGCCGGTTACGACCCGTACGGCGGGCCGGTGCGCGATGTGATCGATGCCGCGCAGCGCAGCGCGCTGGAATCGGCCTATCTGGATGTCTTCGACCGGGCCGTCGAGCCGGATGGCCTCGTGGACGACCCGGCGCGCCGGGCGATCCGGGATGCGGAGGCGGCTCGGCTGACCGCCCGGCGTGACGCCGCGGCCGCGGCGGTCGACGCGGCGCGGGCGCTGCGCGCGGAGGCGGCTCGCGGCCTGGCGGACGACGGGCAACTGAGCACTCGCGTCGCACTGGCCGACACCATGGAGCAGTTGCACGGCCGGACGATCCGGATCGACCAGGCGAGCGCCTGGCGAGACCGGTTGTCGGAACTGGAGCGGGCGTCGCTGCGGGTGATCGATCTCGAGGAGGTGCGCAACCGAGCCGACGCGGACCTGCGTCGGGTGCTGGACCTGGATGTTCCGGAACGGCAATCGGATTCGGGCGTGGACAGCGAGCGACGGCGCGCGGCGGGCGTGGACGAGTTGCTGGCCGATCCGCGATTCGACGCACCGGAGGATCCACGCAAGGGCGTCAGCGGACGGCACGAGGCGGGCGAGGAGTGGGACGCCGCGCACCGCTCACCCGAGGGGGCGGCGGAGTACGCTCCCTCCGATCTCGCGACGGCCCGCGAACTGGATCGGCTCCAGCGGGCGGAGGCGGCGGCCAGGCGCGAGCTGGCGCGCGTCGAGGCGGATTGGGATCGCGCGTTCCGGCGGCTGCAGGACGGATTCAACCTTCCCGACGACGAGATCCCGTCCACGCGGCAGGAAAAGTTCGACCTGGTCCGGGAACGGTCCGAGCGTATCGACATCTGGAACGGCACCAGCTACGTGCTGCTGCTGGCGGATCTGACCGCGCAGCACACGCGGGCGACCACGGAACATGCCCGCGTACTGGGCGAGATCACCGACATCGTGCGGCGAGACCTGTCAGACCGCGCCGCCCTGGCGGGAGAACCGCCACCCACCGACATCCGGGTGCGTTTCGACGAATCCGGTGACCTGCACGTCCTCCGAGACGCCGCCGACGCGCCCGCGCCGGCCGATCCGCCCCGGCACCGGGTGGGCGAGGGGACGCACCAGCGGACGATCACCGAGCACGCGGCCGCATTGCGGAACGAGGCACTGGTCGAACTCAGCGGCAGTCGACAGGGCAGATGGGCGGCGGCCGTGCTCGAGCGGCTCGGGGTGGACATCCGGTTCAGCGCCGAGTCCGAGGCGAGCATCCGTCGCATGGACAGCGGCCGCTACGGACTGCGGCCGGACGCGGGCTACAACCCGGTCACCAATACCGTCGTGCTGGAATCCGACGCCGGATCTCGGCGGCACGCAGCGGAATTGGTGCGCGCGGCGCGGCTGGCCGAGCAGATGCACGAGGCCGCGGGCGAACCGCTGGCGCGGCTGACCCTTTCCCGCGACGAATACGTCGACCTGATGCTGGACCGGATGGCCGAGGCGTACGCCCTGATGTACGCGGGCAACGCCGACGACACCGGCATGATCGATCCGAACCGGATCGGCGTCGACGACCTGGAACGCGCCTACGGCAAGGCCTACGACGACGCGCTGCGCTACGCCGAGAAGACGTACTGGAAGTCGGGCGTCGTCCGGTCCTTCCCGCTATACCACCGGGCCGCCTTCCGCGCCGGTGTGCGCGCCGTGCGTGAGCACCTGAACCACCTCGGGCCGCACGTCGACTGGCGCGACTACGGCGATCACTTCGGGGCGGCATGGGACCGGGCGCACGGCATCGCGCCGACCGAACGCGTCGTCGATGCCGACGCGCAGGCGCGCGACAGCCGTGCCAGGGCCGGGGAGCGCGCCACGCATGTCGCGCTGGAGATCGAAAGCCTGCGCATGCTGCGCGATCTGGGCGAATACGTCCCGGTCAGCCCGGCCGAACGCGCGTACACCGAGGCCTACGAAAGGGCGTACCCCAAGGCGGAGAAGGCGCATCGCCGCAACCCCGAGGCTCCGCCGCCGGAGCAGGCCGCCCACCGGGCGGGACGCGAGGCGGTACGGCGCTATCTCGACCGGGTCGGCTTGGACCGGGCCGAGATCGCCCTGGACGTCGTCCGCGCGGCGGGCAACGAGGACGAGTCGCGGTGGGGTCATCCACAGGCGCGTGAGGACGGGATCGCGCCGCGCTCCGAAGACCCCGCGACGCGCGAGATCGGGCGCGACGACGACGCCGAACTCGCCCGGCGCGTTCTGGATCAGGAATTCGACGGCGAGCCGCATCCGGAGCGGCTCACCGATCGCGTCGCGCGCTACCCGGCCGATTCCGAGCCGGGGAGGCGGCCGCGCCTGGTGGTCGTCGCCGAACCCGGACAGCACATCGACGCCCTGCGCGAACTGGCGGCGAACCACCCGGAACTCGCCGACGTGCTCTGGGACCGGTCGCACTACCTCGACTACCGCGAGGCGGTGCGCGGGGCAGGCAGCCTGCCGACCATGCACCACATCACCGTCACGGCGGCGGAGGGGCCGTACCGTCACCCCAGCAGGACCGAAGCGCTCACGGAGATGCTGGCGCACTATCTGCGCTACCGGGCGGAGGGCCGCACGCATGTCGGATTCGAGGAGTGGCTGAGACAACTCGGACCCGACGCGTTCTACACCGCCGAAGACGCCGAGAAGGCCCGCGGTACCAGCCGCCAGGGTTTCCACGTGCCGGGCAGGCTGACCGAGGGCTTCCACGAGGCGGGGCACCGCACCGCCGCCGACGCCGATCCGCCGTTGACGCCGCCGCATCCGGCCGAGGTAGCGCACCGGTTGTACACCCGCCGGATAGCGCTGCCCAGCGACTCGGGAATACCACGCCCGTCGCATCACGAACTGGAAATCTTCCGAGTCGGGTCGACGGTGCTGAGCATCCACCTGGAACCCGATGGCAACGGCGGCTGGCGGGTGCCCGCTCCGCTGTCGAACCGATCGGAATCCGATGTTCTGTCCACGCATCTGCAGGGTCTGGCCGCGCCCGACCGGAAGAAGCTGGTCGCACGGATCATCGAGCTGCTCGGCGACGGCTCCACCGACTTGGCGGATCGCGCCGCGCCGCGCAGCAGGTTCGGCCGCTTCATCGATCGGTTGACGCCGGGCAGGGCGAGCACGCCGGAAGGCGAACAGCCGCACCGCGTCGAGCGGTCCGGGAATGACGATCCGCACGTCGATCGGGACCGCGTGGCGGACGAGTACCCGCGCGGTTCCCATCCGCCCGAGGACATCGCGGCGGACGTGCCCGATACGGAGGTGCTCGGCGCCGCGACCGCGGACGAGTGGTCGCAGCTGAGTCCGCACGAGGTCGGCGAGCTGTTGCGGGACCGGCTGCGCGAGGCCACGGGCAACCCAGGGTTCGAGGTGTTCGGCTTCGACCGGCCGGGCCTGAACCCCGAGGTGGTGCGCGAATACGCCAGGGCCATGGTCGAAATGCACCAGCGGTTCCCGCACGTCGACCTGCGTGGCGTCGGCATCGGCGAGTTGAAGCGGGGCGAGCTCGGGTGGGCCGACGGCCAGATCGACGACGTCACCAAAAAGGTCTTCACCAGGGCGATCGTCCTCAGTCACGAGCATGCCACGAGCGCGCGCGACTTCCGTGCGGCGGTGCACAACGCCGTAGGCAACGACCAACTGAAGCCGATGATGTTGCGGCGGCCCGTCTTCGCCGTCGCGGTGCACGAATACGGTCACGTGCTCGACCACGCCGGTGGTCTCGCCGCGCGGATGCGGGCGGAGCGCCATCTGCTCGAGCTGGCCGCCGCGGACCCCGACGGTGATTTCGGCGAGTGGCTGCGGGAACTCAGCGGGTACAGCCTCGACGAGGACGGCCTGCTCGACGATCACGAGGCGGTGGCCGAAGCTTTCGCCGAAGTCGTGCTGCGCGACCACTTCGGCGATCTCGGCCCGGCGAGCAAACCCATACGCGCGCTGCACGATCTGTTGCTGCACCACGCGGAGCAGGGCGGAATCGGCCGTGCCGTCGACGCGCCGACGAACGACCGCCTGGTTCTCGACACCCACGACGACCAGGTCCGCGCCCTGCTCCGGCAGACCGACTACGGCAAACAGATTCTGGCGAGCTTGGACAGCGGCCCGATCCGCACCGGCTACGAAGACACCGCGCCGGACGGGCGGACCGGCGAGTTCCGGCGTCGCGAACTGTCGGCGCTGGCGTTCACCGCGGGCAATTCGCACGTGCGCCAGGCGCTGGCTCTGGCGCACGAATCGCTGCACGCGCAACGTCATCTCCAGCGCACCACGGCGAACACACCCGAGCGCATCCGCGCGATGTCGCGCGATGAATTCGTCGACGCGATGGTCGACGAGGAAGCCGCCGCCAGCGGCAGGCACTTCCGGCTCGCGGCCGAACTGCGCGCGCTCGGCTACGAGATCGCCGAACATCCGCTCGAAGAGCACTACCGGGAAGCGTTCGACCGGGAGCTGTCCCGGCGGCGCTGGGACAACGCGGGAACCCGCACCGAGGCCCACGATCTCGGCGTCGCGGCGCTGCGCGAGCCGCTGCGCCGGACGGAATGGAACAACGGGCGCAACTACGCCGACTACTACGGAAACATCTGGGACGAGGCCAATGTCGGCCGCGACGGCGCGGCGGAGGCGGGCAGGCACCATCCGTTCTCGCCGACCACCGCGGACGAACTATGGCACGGCGCGCTGACCCGCCAGGACGCCAGGCTGCGGGCACGGGAGGCCGCCGCGGAATTCGCCCGCCGGGCGGAGGCGCTCTTCGGCACCCGCGACGTCGCCCGATCGACGATCGATCGGGCGCTGCGGGAGGCGCAGGACGCGGCCACCCGGTCGGACCACGATGCCGAATCGCTGCGCAGGCAGCACGATCTGCGTGTGCTGAGCGACGCGGCGGATCTGCGGGACCAGGCCGGGACCCGGCTCGAGGGGCAACAGCACAGTCTCGCCGCATCGGCCGCGCGGGGCGTGCTCGGCGCGGCCATCCGCGGTGAGCCGGGCGCCCGGGTGCTCACCGATCACGTCGCTCATGTGCCGGGTGAGCCGGACCGGCTGGTGATCGCCGCGGAAGCCGGTGACCACGAGCGGGTCATGGGGGAAGCCGAGCGCGACCCGTTCGCGGCCGCGCTGCTCGGCCGCGACGATGTCGACCGCCGGTTCCTCGAAGTGGAGATCGACGACTTCGGCCGCGTGCGCGTCCGATCCGTCGACGAGCCAGGGCCGATCGCGCCGAGCGACCCGGTCGGTGCGGTCACGCCGCGCGATCTCGCCGGGACCGCGGCAGCGGAGCGGACCGCCCGTCTCCGTGCGGAACTGGCCCGGACCGAGATCGGCAGGCAGATCGATCGGGCGCTGACCGAGCACAAGGTGCGAGTCGAGTACGAATCGGACGCGCCGGATCGCTACTACCCCGCGCAACGGCGATTGGTCCTCGATCCCGGCCTGACCGACACCCAGCAGATACTCGCCCTGGTGCGCGGCGGCACGCTCGCCGATCTGGCCCACGCGCCGGACATGCCCGACGCCGCCCGGCTCCGGACGCAGTCGTCGCGCCGCGCGTACGTCGGCGCGATGCTCGACCTGGAGACGGCCGCGCGCATGATGCAATTCGCGGCGATCGGCGAACTGCGCGCGGCGCGGCACGAGATCCCCGAGACCGAACTCGAGCGGGTGTACACCGAGGCGTACGACGCCGCGCACGCGGCCGCGCGGGCGGCGGAGCCGAACGCCTGGCCCGAGGATCTGCAGGACAAGGCGCGCGAGGCCGCGTTCGAGGCGCTGCGCCCGCTGATGGACGCCGAGACCGTCGGCCCGGATCGGACCCACGCCGATTTCTACGGCGACGCCTGGGACGCCGCGCACGGCACCCGCTCGTTCGACCAGGTCGTGGCGGATGCGCTGGCTTCCGGCGAGATCGGCGCGACGATACTGCGCGAGGGCGATTCGGCGCACAGCGCCCGGAGCGTCGAGTTGGTCCGGTTCGCCAACGGCACCGAACTGATCCGCAAGATCGTCGTCAATCCGCGGCACGCCGTCGCCGAGGTACTCACCGGGGCGCTCGGCCGGGCCGTCGACGCCCCCGTGCCCGAGTCGGTACTGCACGAGCCCAACGTCGTCTACCAGCAGGTGATGCCAGGTGAACCGGCCGGGGACCGGCACCGCGATTTCGCCGATCCGCACGAACTCGGCTACGCCGATTCGATTCCCGGCCGCGCCCTCGGCCTGCTCGACACCGTGGTCCGGCCCCCGGACCGGGATCGTTTCGGCTGGCTCGCCGGGTCGGACCGGCAGCTCGCGGGCATCGACCACAGCCGCGCCTTCGAGAACAGCGCCGAGGCCCGCGACGCGGTGAGCCCGTTCGCCGAAGGATTCCTCGCCCGCGACGCCGACGGAAGCGTCCGCTACCGCGACAACGAGCTGACCCGCGAGGCCGTCGACATCCTCATCGAACGGGTCGCCGCGCTGCGGCCGCAGTTCGAGCGCTACGGCCGCACCGACTGGCACGACCTGGCCATGCAGCGGCTGGCGCGGGTACGCGAGCACGCGCGCGACATCGCCCCTGTGCCGCCGCCCGACGCCATCACGCCGGTCGGCGACGACCACACCGTGGTCCGCGAATACGACCGACGCAACACCTGGCTCTACCCCAACGGCAAAGGCGGCATCCACGTCACCGTCGACACCGAGGGGGTGCTGCGCGTCCATATACAGCCCGCCACCAGAGCGGCCGACGGCGCGGGCCTTTTCCGCAGCGCGATGTCCGAATTCGGGCACCTGGTGACCGAGATCCGGGGCGAATGGCACCGGGACGGTGGTCCGGGCCACGACCCGGACCTCTACCGGACGCCCGAGGAAACGATGCGCGACTCCCTCCTCGGCGAGCTGGCGGCCGAGCACGGCTTCACCGAAATACGTGTCGAAGCAGGCGATCCCGCGCCGACAGTGCGTTTCAGCGAGCCGGAGTTCGCCGACGCGGACACGCACTCGACGCCGGACGCCACCGGATCGCGCGAGCGGGTCGACGACAACCAGCGGGAACCGGCGGCGGACGACGCGGCCGACCAGCCGGAGCGCGCCGACAGCGAAGTCCGCGCCGACGACCTGTGGCAGCTGAGCCGGGTCGACGCCGAATCGGCCCAAGTGTGGCAGGTGCTCGAACAGTCCGCCGTCGGTCGCGAGGCGGCGGAACTGCTCCGCGCGGAGGGCGCCCGAGTGCGGTTCGCCGACCTCGGCGACGAGATCGGCGCGGCCGACGTCTTCGACCGCCGCACCATGGACATCCGGATCGACACCCATGACCGCGGACAGGTGGAGCTGGCCGGCGAACTCGTGCGTGTGGCCGCGCTGACCGAGGCGATCCGGGCAAGGCAGGTGGAGGTCACGCCGTCCCGGATCCGGGGCATGTCACGGGAGGACTACGTAACGGCGCAATTGCGCGCCGATGCCGTCGCGACCGGCAGGCAGGCGGAATTCCTGCGCGAACTGGAGAACGCCGGGTATCCCGGCCGGCCCACCGCGCTGGCGCCGGTCGAGGTCGAGTACCAGCGCGCGGTACGCAGGCAGTACCTCGAGGCCTACGACGCGGCCGTGGCCCGGGCGCAAGAGGCCGACCCGGCGATGGATGCCGGCCGGTTGCGCGAACGGGGACGAGAGGCGGGCGTCGAGGCGCTGCTCGCCGGTGACCTGTTCGACCCGCCGTGGTCCGCCGAGGAGCGCGCCAGTGCCCGCAGCACGCACGGCCGGGACTGGGACGCCGCCCAGCACCACGAGCGCTCGGCCGCCGAATACCGGCCCGCGACAGCGGAGGCCGCGCGCGAGACGCAGGACCTCGTGCGCAGGCACGCGGCTCACACCAGGGAGATCGGCCGCATCGACGCGATGCGGGATGAACTGGTACGCAAGCTCGACGGATTCGATCCCGAGCACAACGCGCTGGCACAGGATCGGGCGGATGTGCTCGCCCACCTGCGCGAACTCGCCCGCACGCGGCGCGAACTCGGCGACGACCAGCTGGCCGACTTCGACGCTCAGCTGCGGGTCCTCAGCGAACTCGCCGCCGATCGCGTGCGCGCGGTCGCGGCCCGGGACGACGTCGCCCTCGAACTCGCGGCGCGAGTCGGGCACGACCTGATGGATCGGCAGGTTCGCGAGGCCGGTGGCAGCTGGCTCACCGACCGGGTGGCGTGGCTGCCCGGACGGCCGCCGAAGGTGTTCGTCGCGGAGACCGGTGACCGGTTCACCAGGGTGACCGGCGACGAGGCGCCCGACACGTCACTGCGGCACACCCTGGTGGTGGAGGATGTCGTCGCCGACCGGGTGTGGGTGGACGTCGACGACTCCGGTGCGGTGCGGTTGCGGCACGAGCAGACCGATCCTTCCGCGGTCCGGTCCGGGGACGACGGCCACTGGATGCGCGAGCGGACGCCGAATCCGCCCGACGATGTCGCTCGACCGGAGCGGCCCGCGGCCGAGGAGCCGGTACCGGCCGACCACCTGGCCGACCGGCTCGACCGCGTGATGCGCGAGCTGGACGGCGACAACCTGCGCGTCTACCAGAACATGCGCGGCGAGCGGGTGCGCGGCGACGGCAATTCCGTCGGCCGGTGGGCCATGAGCACCGTCGACCGGCTCGGCGTCGATATCCGGTTCACGTTCGACGACCCACCGGCCGCGCGTGACGGCAGGCAGCAGCTGCGGTCCGACAGCGGCTACGTGCCGTCGGCCGACAGCATTGTGCTGCACCTGAATTCGTCGGCGCTCGAGCTCGCCGAAGCGTGGGTGCACGCCGCCGCCATGGCCGAGCAGACGCGGGTGGGCGACGGTCCGCTGGAACGGCTCACGCTGTCGCGTGACGAGTACGTCGGCACGATGCTCGACCGCCAGGCCGAGGCGCACGCCAGGGCCTTCGAGTTCGCCCGGGTCCGCGAGGAACGCGCGAAGTACCAGAGCGAGCGGGAACGCACCCCGGACGAACCGCGCACCGTCGAACACGACGACCGACTCCGCGAGACGTTCGACGAGGCACGCAAGAAGGCACGCAAGATCGCCGCACGCGCGTATCGCGACAACTCGTCGGTCCGGCCATCGATGCTCGACGCGGCGGCCTACCGGGCGGCGGTGCGCGAGGTGCGCGCCGCGCTGGTCGAACGCGGGCCGCTGATCGACGGCGTCGACTACGCCACGCACTACGCCGCGGAATGGGACCGGGCCAACGGATTCACCGCCGCCGACCTCGACCACGCGCCCAGCCCGCACAAGGCGGACTCGCCCGAACTTCGGCGGATGCGCACCGGTGACTTCGCTGTCGAGATCGAAACCCTGCGCGTGCTGCGGGAATCGGGACGCTTCGTGCCCGTCGGCCCCGCCGAGACCGCCTACACGCAGGCCTACGATCGGGCCTACCGGAAGGCGTCGCACGCCGACGACGGCGTGCCGCCCGAGCGTCGCGCGCTGGACGCCGGGCTGACGGCGCTGCGCAAGTACGTCGACAAGGTGGGGCTGCCCGAGGCCGAGATCACGATGGAAGTCGCCCGTTCCGCCGCGGACAACCACGGCCGCTACCAGCCGTGGCCGATGGCCGATGATGCGGCGGAGCCGGCGCGGCACGCTCCCGTCGAGGCCGACGACTCGGCGGTGGCGCGGCGCACGGTCAACGCCCTGCTCGACCGGGATCCCGCCGGTGTCCGCCTGACCGAACGCATCGCGCTGTTCACCGGTGAGCGGGGTGTGCACCGCCTGGTCATCGTGGCGCAGCCCGGCGGGCATATCGACGCGTTGCGTGAACTGGCGGTGCGGAATTCGGCATATGCCGAGGTGTTGTGGAGCGGAACGCATCGCCTCGACTACCTCGCCGTCTCGCCGGACGACGGTGGCACCCGCTGGCTGCCCGCGGGGGTGGCGGAGGGGCCGTATCGCGCGCCCGACCGCTACGAGACGATGCAACAGTTCTTGGCGCACTATCTGCGCTATCGCGAGGCAGGCCGCACCGGTCTCGGCTTCGAGGCGTGGCTGCGTCAGCTCGGTCCGGAAATGTTCCACACCAAGCAGGATCAGCGGGAAGCGGACGCACACGAAGCCTACGAGGGCCGCCAGAACAAGGGCTCGCTGCGCCACGACGCGCTGACGAACTTCCGTACGGAACCGGAGGTCGGCGAACCGCATCCGGCGGTGGTGGCCCACCGGCTGGCCACCAGGCAGGTGCCGCTGCCCGAGCCGGGGAGCGGACCGGGCGTGTCGTGGCCGCGGACCACGGTCGGCAGCATCGAGATCGCCGATTACTCGTTCGGCATCGTGCTGGAGGCCGATGGCAACGGCGGGTGGCGCGTGCCGGCCCCGACCGGCGACGGTGGTTTGGACGACGCCTTCGGCAGGCTCTTCCACGGCATGTCCGACAGCAGTGTCAAGAAGCTGGTCAAGCGGATCTCCCGGTTGCTCGGCGACGGCGGGTCCGATCTGGTCCGGCGCGAACCAAGGGGAGCGCTGCGGCGCATGGCCGATCGGCTGTCCTTCGGATCGCGCGACGACGCCCCGCGCTCGATCGACGCGGGCCAGACCGAGCACAACCCGCCGCAATTCGACCAGCCGCGCACCCCCGACCCGGATCAGGCCCGCCGCGCCGAGGCCGACCGGCGGCAGGCGGTGCTGGACCGGCTTGCCGCGCAGAACCACGACGCGGTGCGCGAACGCGACGCCGCACGCGCGGCGAAGGATCCGGAACGGCTCGCAAGGGCCGAGGAGCGCGTGGAGCGCCTGGACCGGGCGATGGCGACCGCCCTGGAACGCGACGCGTTGCTGCGCGCGGATGCCCGGCCGGTCACCGATCGCGTGGGCATCCTCGCGGGCGAGCCTCCGATGGTGCTGGTGGTGAATCTCGGCGGGACGGATCCGGCTCACGCGCTGGCCGATGCGGCCGCAGGGCATCCGGAGGTGGCGGACGCTTTGGCTCGAGGCGCACGGCCGCGCGAGCTGCGGGTCGACCCCGACGGCACCATCCGGGTCATGCCGATCGCCCCGCGCGCGGATGCGGCCGCAGGCGGAGAGTCGCGGCACACCGCGGCCGGGCGGCGATCCGATGACCCAGCCGAGCCGGGTGAATCCGGAACCGCGAAACCCGGCTCCGGCGAAAATGGATCCGATTCCGCGAAGCTCGGCGACGGCGATGCCGAGACCGTGCGGCTCGGCTCCGGCGAGGGTGACGCCGATGTGAAGTCCGGCTCGGGCGAGGGTGAAGTCGATTCCGTGAAGCCCGGCCCGGGCGATGGCGATGCTGATTCCGTGAAGTCCGGCTCCGGCGAGGGTGAAGTCGATTCCGTGAAGCCCGGCCGGGGCGAGGGTGAAGTCGATTCCGTGAAGTCCGGCTCCGGCGACGGCGATGCCAATCCCGCGAAGCCCGCTTCGGGCGATGGCGGTGCCGAAAAGCCGCCGACCACACCGCGCTCCGCGGACGACCCCGGCGACGAGCCCGGCTCGCCCTCCGACTGGTACTTCCGGATGCGGATCGAGCAGGCCGACTGGGAGGCGGACATGGCCGCCGACCACGCCGCCTGGTTGCGCGAGCAGGCCGACGCGAACCCGGACGACCGCTGGGCACGGTTACGCGCCGAACAGGCGGAATGGAACGCCCGCATGGCCGCCGACCGCGCGGCCTGGTTGCGACTGGAGCAGGCGGAGAACGAGAGCTGGTCCGCCACGCTCGAAGCGGACCGGATGCGGCGCATCGCCGACGCCGATCCGGACGACCCATGGGCGGAACTCCGCGCGCAACAAGCGGAATGGAACGCCCGGATGGCGGAGGACCGGGCGCAGTGGTTGCGCAGGCTCTACGCGCCGATCGGGAGCGAACCACGCGCCGATTCGGCCACGCCGGACTCGGCGGCTTCGGCACGGACCGACTCCGCGCCGTCGTCCGCCGCCACTCCGGAGACGGACACACCCCCGCTCGGCGCGGACGAGTCGCGGACCGGTGGCGCCGATGACGACCCGCGCGCTCGGATGTCACCTGAGACGCGGACGGAATACGACCGGCTCGCAACCGAATTCGAGCAGGCGCAGGCCCAGCGCGACGAACTGCGCTCGCGGCGCGACGAACTGGCGGGACGGCTGCCGATCGATGACGCCGACGACTGGGCGGCCCTGCGACCCGGACCGGACGGCCTGGACCGGACGCTGGAGGAGCTGCGCGGACGGACCATGCCGGTCAGCGAGATGCCGGAACGTCTCGCCCGGATCGACGAACTGGAACAGAACGCGCGGGACTTCGCCGACGCCGACGCGGAAACCGCCCGCCTGGAAACGCAACTCGCGGATCTCGAACTGTCCACCACTCCGGTGGGCGAATACGACCGGCTCGTCCAGCAGCGCCAGGCCCTGACCCGTGAACGCGAGTTCTGGCGGGCCAAACGTGAGGACCGCGCCGCCCGCTGCGAATCCTGGGGTGACAGCGTCGTTCTGGACGAGTCGGCGTTGCGCGGGGATCAGCTGGAGACCACCGTGCTGCGGCTGTACGAGGCCGCGAACGTCAGGACGGTCGACGACGGCGGCGGCCCCGACGACGCGCCGCACACCGACCGGGTCGCGCCGGAGCCGCTGGAACTCGAGCATCGCAGGCGGACGATCGAGAAACTCGCCGCGGCCGCCGAGCAGGTCAACCAGCTCGACGAGCGGATCCAGCAGGTGGACCGTCGAATCGATGAGTTGCGCAGGGCAGGCGTCGGAGCGCAGCGGTCCCGGCCGCAGGACGTGATCGACGCGCTGGAAGGGCTGGCCCAACAGCGGGCCGACGCGCTGCGCGAGGTCAAGCCGCTGCGGCACGAGCGCGACGACCTGGCGGCGCGCCTGGGCCTGCTGGATCCCGAAGGCCGAGTCGATCAGGCGGCCTGCGAGCCGGAGCGGCTGGACCGGACCGTGGCCGACCTGCGCGCGGCGGTCCGGGACGGGCTCGCCGACGGCACGCTCTCCGAGGCGGAGGCCGACGCTCGCCGCCGGGACATCGACGCGCTCGATGCCGTCGCACGCGAGGTGAACGACGCGCACAACGCGATCGGCCGCATCCAGGACGACATGGCCAGGGTTGCGGGCGCGTATCGGGATTTCATCGAACGCATCGGCGGCCGGATGGTGACCGACCGGGTCGGCATCATCGACGGCGAGCGCCCGCGCATCATCGTGTTCGGTGCCCGGCCCGACCCGTCCGCCCCGCGCGCCGATCACGACGCCGCTCTGGCCGACGCCCTGCGCCGCAGTTCCGATGTGGCACAGGCGATCGTGCGCCCGGAGACCACGGTCGACTACCGTCACGTGCTCGCCGACCGCGAAGACAACGTGCGGACGCAGGACATGGACCCGCCCGAGATCGAACGGTTGAGTACCGGGTGGATCGGCGGTCGCCGCCTGGACATCACCTCGTGGCGCGACGCCGACGGCGTCTGGCACCGCGTCGATCCGACCCGTCCGGACTGGGAATTCGGGCGCGATCGCAGCGAACCGCCGAAGAAGTACTCGCGGAAGGAACTGCCGGACGGTGTCAGCGGGTGGGCGATGGAGGACGTCGTCAACGACATCACCCTGCCGACCGACGACGTCCCGCCGGGCATGATCCCGGAGAGCACCCTTCCGCTGCACATGCCGCAGGCGCCTTCGCGGTACGACACCTCGGGCGTCGACGAGCACGACGTGTACACCCAGCACTGGGGCGGCGATTCGTACAACGTGGTGCGCCTGCTGCTGATGGCGGCGCAGGTGCCCAAGCATCCGGCGGTGAAGGCGTGGATCCAGCGTCATCCGGAGATCGGCGAGTGGGTGCAGGCGCGGCCGTGGCTGCGACATGTGCCGCCGTTCGGCACGGTGTTCCGCAACTACGAATGGTTCGCCCCGCCGCAGCGCAACATCCAGCCGATGCACCGGCCGTGGAATGCGGCCGACCATGTGCCGCCGGGCGACCGGGTCGACATCCCGGAGGGCCTGCGGCGCGAGTGGGACCGTGACGTCGCTGCCTGGCAGCGGGTCCAGGACTGGGCGGACGGGGAATACGAGCGCTTCCTCGCCGACGACACCGACATCGACCGGATCGCCTACGGCCTGGACCGGCATCGGCGCGCCGAGCAGGAAACCCGGGCGCGCGAGGTGGTGGACGCCGTCGCACGGCTGGTCCGGCGGCAGCCGGGTATCGATCCGCTCGGCGACGTCGACGCGCAACTCGGGCGCATCCACGACGAGATCGACCGGATGGCGGCCGACCTCGCGGACCGGTTCGCCGCCGAAGACCCCGACGCGATTCGCGACACTGTGGAGGACATCCGCGAACTGGTGGCGGGCGGTGGCGATCCCGACGACATCGCCACCGCGCTCGCCGAGCACATGCGCGACGACGTTCCCGTGTTCACCCGCGAGGAACTGGCGCGCATCAAGGACCACCTGATGGTCGACGAGCATCGAGTACGCGAACACAGCGATCCGGCCGGCCGGTACACCGACGAGAAGATGGACCGCCTCGCCGATGTAGCGGAGGCGTGGCAGCGACTGATCGACGGCGTCCCGCTGTCACAAGACTTCGTGCTGCTCGACGACATGCTGGCCGAAGCGCGATTCCTGGATGAAAATCCGCTTTCGACCTGGCAGCAGGCCAACGCGCACGCGATCACGCTCGGCTATCACTGGGACGCCGACCGCCCGCCGTTGACCGATTGGCGCGCGGGCATCCCGTACGCTCCCGCTCCGCTTGCACCGGACCCGGGCTACCTGCCGCCCGCATCGGGTGCGACGCCGTCGCGGCCCCACGGCCCGACCGATGGCCCCGGCGAAGGACCCCGCGGCGGCGATCGCCGCCCGCCCGCCGGAGAGGAGCCGTCGCGTCCACGCGAAGAGGACGAATCCTCGGCGCCGAACGCCGACGGCGGTGCGCAGAAGCCCCCGGAGGATCCACCCGCACCCGCGCGTCCGGACGAGCCCGACGAGCCCGACGACTCGGGTGACGGTGAGCAGGGTGCGCCGCGGACCGATCGTCTCGAGGACGAACCGGATGCGGCGTCGCCACGCACCGCTCGTCCGGACGAGTCCGATGATTCGGGTGACGGTGGGCAGGGTGTGCCGCGGACCGACCGTCCTGAGCGCGAACCGGATGCGGCGGAGGCGTCGCGCACCACGCGTCTGGGCGCGTCCGATGATTCGGGTGACGGTGAGCTAGCCGTGCCGTCGACCGACCGTCCCGGGAGCGAGCCGGATGCGGCGTCGCCGCGCACCGTGCGTCCGGATGAGTCCGGTGAAAGTGCGTCGGACGACCCGCGGAACGCCGCGCCGCACTCCCCATCCGTCACCGCGCGCGACGATGCGCACCGAGCGCTCGCCGACCTCGACGAGCTGCACCGCCGAATCGACCAGCAGCTCGACGACCTGTTGCGCCGCGCGAGTACGGATCTGGACCGGATCGAGCAGCGCGCTCTCGACCGCCTGGCCGACATCGAAGCCGAGATCGCCGCACGGTTCGACGAGCTGTCCGCTCGGCCCGACCAGGGCGTCCCGGCCGCAGCCGAGGTCCCGCCGCTCGCGGCGCCCACGGCCCGCCCGGGCGCGGAGAACTCGGCCGAGGCGGCGCTGGAGCGCATCCGCGCGGAGTTCGACGACGCGGCCCGGCGCACCGACGAACGATTCGACGAGCTGCTTCGCGACACCTTCGCCCAGCTCGACGGGATCGCGACGGACCTCGATCAGCACTTCGACGCCGCCGTCGCCCGGCTCGACCGGCTCGCAGGCGGGCCGGACGACGCGGCACACCCGTCTCCGGAGGCCCAGACGCTGGACGAGTTGCATGCTCGCCTGCTGGACGAACTGGACGAGATCCACCGCCGCGCCATGGACCGCCTCGACGCACTCGAACGCGAGCTCGACGGATTCCCCTCGGGCACAGAGCCAACGCCACCGCCCGCGCCGGGGGAACCAGTGGCGGGAACTACGCGCGTGGGCGATCCGGCTCCGGATGACGGCGACCGGTCTCCCAGGAGACCCGTCGCGGGAAGTGCGCGCGTCGGCGACCCGGCTTCACCCGGAGAAGCTCGGGAAACCAGAGGGCCTGTCGCGGGGAAAACACGAGCCGACGACCTAGGTGCGACTGGCGGCGAAAGGCATACGGGTGTTGACGCCGAGCATCTGTCGGCTGAGCGTGATGCGGCGGCACAGGAGTTGGCGGATGCGCGGGCCGACCTCGCGGACGCTCGCCGTGGGTTGCCGGTGAACGAGGAGGATCTGACGCGGGATGCGTTGGACGATGCGCTCGAAGCCCTGGGTGGCCGCACGATGCGGGTGGATGAGCAGGGCCCGTGGCAGGAGCGGGTTGCACGGCTCGAGGATGCGGCGCGGCGGGTGTTCGACGCGGAGGACGCGTTCGCGCGGGTGGACGACGCTCGCGACGAGGACGGCCAGGTGGCCCGTCCGATATCGGACAACCCCGGCGAAGAATCTGCTTCGCGTGGAGCGGACACCGTGGCCGGGGAATCGGTACGTGTCGACGCCGAACCGAGCCGCCCGACCGCCCGGCGTGATGCGGCGGAGCGGGAGTTGGCGGACGCGCGGGCCGACCTGGCGGATGCTCGCCGTGAGTTGCCGGTGAACGACGAGGATCTGACGCGGGATGCGTTGGACGATGCGCTCGAAGCCTTGCGTGGCCGCACATCGCGGGTGGACGAGCAGGGGCCGTGGCACGAGCGGATTGCGGAGTTGGAGCGTGCCGCGCGGCGCGTGTTCGACGCCGAGGACGAATTGGCGCGGGCCGAATACGCTCGTGCACAAGCGGCTCGGGCTGCTGACACCGAATCGCCATCGGAAGATCTAGGCGCAGAGCCGGTTACACGTGAGGTCGAGGCCGAAGAACCGGTGCGTGCCGACGCCGACCAGGATCGCCCGGTCGCTGGGCTGCCTGACACCGCCGAACCGCGGGCGGAGGCCGCAGGTGCGGATGGTGAGCCGCCATCCGGGCCGCCGCCCACGAATGCCGAGCCACCGGCCGATGGCCGTCCGGATGGTGCTCGTCGCACCGGCAATCCCGTTCACGACGTGCTCGAATTCCTTCGCCAACAGCGCGATTGGACCGATCAGCGCGATGCCGACCCGCTCACCGATGCCGAGGCCGAGCACGTTCGCCTGCTCGCCGAGGCATTGGGTCTCGACGAGAGATTCGCCGCGCTGCGCGATCCGCTGGCCGCTCTGGCCGAACTCGCCGAAATCGCCAGGGCGCGAGGCTTCCTCGACGAAGCCGACGGCCCGCGCATGCGCTACCCGGACGATTTCGAGCCGCTCACCAGCGCGGAACGCTACGGAGACGAGCAGTTCTGGCTGGCCGAGGCGCCCGACGACGGCCTGCGCGACGTACAGGACGACTTGCGCCGCGCGGGCCTGCCGATCGAGCAACCGCGACCACCGCGACTGCCCGCGGCTGCCACGAGCCCGGATGCCCTGCCACCTGCCGACCCAGGCCGCACGGTCGCCGACTCGGAACGCCTGGCCGCGCAACGGGACGCGGCGGTCCGCGAATTGGCCGACGCGCGCGCCGGTCTCGCGGATGCGCGGCGTGGTCTTCCGGTCGATGACGAGGATCTGACACGGGACGCATTGGATGACGCGCTCGACGGCATGCGCGGCCGCACGTTGCGTGTGGATGAGCAGCAACCATGGCAGGACCGGGTCACGCGACTCGAGGATGCGGCTCGGCGCGTGTTCGATGCCGAGGACGGGCTCGCGCGGGCCGAAGACGCAGCACGCGAAGCCGATCCCGCGGCCGAAATTCGTCCAGAGGCCGACACCGAGCGCCTGACCGCGCAGCGGGATGCGGCGGCGCGGGAGCTGGCCGACGCACGGGCCGATCTCGCCGATGCTCGCCGTGGCTTGCCGGTGAACGACGAGGATCTCACCCCGGCTGCGTTGGACGATGCGCTCGAAGCCTTGCGTGGGCGCACATCGCGTGTCGACGGTCAGGGACCGTGGCAGGACCGCGTCACGGAGTTGGAGCGCGCCGCCCGGCGCGTCTTCGACGCCGACGCGGAACTCGCTCGGTCGGAACGCGCCCTCGAGCAAGCCGCGACCACCAATGAACGGACACAGCAATCGGATGCACGTGACGCGACTCACGGTGTGCAGTTGCCGCGTGTCGTTGCCGAGCGTCTGTCCGCGCAGCGGGACGCGGCGGTCCGCGAATTGGCCGATGCGCAGGCCGATCTCGTGGCGGCCCGCCGTGGGTTGCCGGTCGACGACGCGGACCTGACGCCGGGTGCGTTGGACGGCGCGCTCGACGGACTGCGCGGACGCACGCTGCGGTTGGACGAACAAGGTCCGTGGCAGGACCGTGTCACGGAGTTGGAGCGCGCCGCCCGCCGTGTCTTCGATGCCGAAGCGGAAGTCGCTCGGCTGGACGATGCCCGCGCACAGGCCACTCGGGCAGCCGAGCCGCACTCGAATGATGCGAACCGAGAGCGTGCCGGGGATGCGCACGAGTCGTCCCGCGCTCCGCGTCCTGAACCGATCGACCGGACTCGCGATCGGCTCGCACGCCGATTCGCCCTCGACGAGGACGATCTGTCCCCGGAGCATCTCGGCGCCACCATCGCCGACCTGCGTTACCGAAACCTGTTGCAGGCGGGCATGGTCGAGGCGCTCGCGGCAGCGACCGAGCGGGCGCGCGGCACGCGTCATCCGGACTTGCGCGCGCAGGTGCGCGAGACCCGCGACGCCTGGGCACGGCGGCTCCGCATCGATCCGGCCGATCTCGATCGCGATCCGGCCGGGACGGTGGAGCAGGCCCGTGCCGCGGTGCGCCGCGACGCGCAAGCCATCGCAGACCTCGCCGACGCCGTCCAAGCGGCCCGCGGCCAGACCGGCGCCGAGCCCCAGCCGGGGGAGACCCGCCGGTACACCCTCGAGGTCGATGGTGAGCGCGTGCCGGCGCGGCTGGTCGCCGACGAGAACGGCGGCTGGCGGGTGGAGACGCCCGAACGTCTCGACGCACCCGAACCGGCGGATACCGACGTGCCCGCACCGCGGCAACCGGAGCGGCCGAAGTCGCGGCTGCGTCGCCTGTGGGAGGCACTGACGGCGGGATACCTCGGCGAGAGCCCGAAGTACCCGTCCGGCTCCGGCATCGATAGCGCGGGCCAATCGCTGATCGCGCACGAAGCGGGGCTGCCGCTCACCAAGCACTATGACCCGACTCCCGCGCCCGGCGACGAATACGAGGTGATGCAGACCAAGTTCAGTCCGGTCCGCATCCTCAAAGAAGCCGTCACCATGTGGCGCAAGCGGGAACTCGTCCCGTTCCTGAAGCGACTGACCTCCCGGGTCGCCGACTCGGCGGCCGAGTACGGCACACCGGTCGCCCGCGACGGCGAGGAGTACCGGTACTGGCTGGAGGAGGCCGATCCGGAGCTGGTGCGCCGGGAACTCGGGGTGGAACTCGAGGAGCTGAAGCGACAGGCCGAGGACGCCGCCCGCGCGATCGCCGCGCCGGAGTCCAGGCCGGAGCCGACCGACGGCGAGACGCCCGACGCCACACCGGAACCGGCCCTGCGGTCGGGCGAGGAGCTGCCCGCGAGCACCGGTGAACTCGCCGACTGGCTGCGCGAGTTGTCCGAGGCGACGGTCCGGCGGCAGGAACTGGCCGACGCCCTGGTGGCCGCGGCCGCTGCGCTGGGCGTCGACCTCGGTGAACCGACCCCCGAGAACGTCCGTCGGGTCGTCGATCTGCTGCGGTATCAGCAGATCCGCCGGATCGGCGCGCTCACCGGCCTCGCCGAGGCGTCCCGCCGGTACAACGCCGAGCACGAGCGGATCCCGTACAGCGACGAGGTCGGCTTCTTCGACGCCAACCCGATGAACCGTTTCCTCGGTGAGGTAGTGCGCGCCTTCGGCGGCAACCCCACCCTGTTGGACTGGCAGGGCGTCAACAACGGCGGTGAGCCGAGCCGCGAGTGGGGCGACCTCTACGACACCGACCAGCCGGGCCAGGACCAGGGCCTGCGCTCCTTCTTCGAGAATGCGCTGCGCCGCGACCAGATCAAGGACGAGCGTTCCGTGTGGGCGCAGCTGCTCGGCACCGATCTGCACGCGCTCGACGCGCATCAGCTCGCGAACGCGCTCGCCGACGAGATGGACCGGATCCGCGAGCACGCGCGCGGCATGACCGCCTTCCGCACCGACGCCGACGAGTTCCTGCGGGCCGATGCCGCGGCCGACGAACTCACGGGCCTGATCGGCGACATGGCCGGGCGGGACCGGGTACTCGCGCGGGGCGGAGCGATGCTGGAAGACGGTACCGGTCTCGGTCTGGTCCCCGGCGAGCCCGGCGGGCCGATGCGGTTGGTGGTCGTGGACGGCACGCTCGGCCACGACCGCGTCCTCGCCGACGCGCTCGCGGCGCACCCCAGGCTCGCCGAGGCTGTCAACGAGGGCATCGTCGAGGTCCACTACCTGGTCACCGACGTGCGTCCGGACCGGATCGCGATCGCCGACGGCGGGGCGACGCAGGTGCGTCACTTCACCGGCGAGGTCGAGGGACGCAGCCTCGACGTCACCGTGGTGGACGACGGCGACGGCTGGCGTGTCGTGCCGGACGCTGTCGTGAACTCCGACACGCTTCCTGTCGCGGACGAGGCGCCGGAACCGTTGTCGCGACGGGAGATCGGCGACGCCATCAGTGAACTCGCACAGCGCCTCGACATCACCGAAGCGGAGCTGGCTTCCCCGGAACTGCTCGCCGAGCGGCTCGCGGTGCTGCGCGACGAGAACGCCATTCGCGCGGGACAGATCGAGGCGATCATCGACTACGCGCGCACCGCCTGGGACATCGACACCTATCACGAGGTCGGCGACGCGCGGCATGTGCTGGCGCACCGGCTCGGCCTGGACGCCGCGGACATGACACCGCGGCGCCTGGCCGAGGCGATGGCGGACCCGGATATTCGCAACGCCTTGCGGCAGCAACGGGCCGAGGCGCTGCTCAAATACGCGAAGCTGTTGCGCGGCATCGACCCGGCCGCGATCGATGCGGCCAACGACCGGCTGGTCCGGCGCCTCGACACCTTGCCGGGAACAGTGCGGATCACCGGTCTCGGGCAGCTGGGCGAGGTGATCGCCAACCAGTCACATCGGCCGAACCTGCACCCCGACCTGGTCGACGCGCTCACCGACTACGCCGACGCGCTCACCGACTACGCCGACGCGCTCGCCGCGGTCGATGTGTTCGACCCGCGCGCCCACGGTGACCGAGCGCTCGATCCCCGCGTGTCCGATGTCGAGTTCCCCGTGCACGACAAAGCCGTTCGCCACCTGCTGGCGGTCATCGGCGACGTCGCCCACCTCACCGAGGCTCCTGGCCGGCTCGGCATGCTGGACGGCGACACCAGCGCCGCGCCCGGCCCCGATCGCGGGGCCGGCCGGGACTTCGCGCGCCTGGTCGGAGTGGACCTGACCGACGCGGGCCCGGAACGGTGGGCCGAGGTCTACGAGGTCTACCGCGACGGCAAGCTCGACCAGAACGAGCGACTGACCCCCGGTCAGCTCGCCGAAGTGCAGGCCGAGCTGCGCGCCGAGGTCGTCGGGCGCGCCGACGACATCGCCGCCCTCTCCGATCTCGTTCAACGCGCCGCCCGCGCCGATGTGGAACGCCTGTCCGCGCAGCGCGCCGCGGTGGTTCGGGAGTTGGCGGACGCGCAGGCCGATCTTTCGGATGCCCGCCGCGGTCTTCCGGTGAATGACGAGGACCTGACGCGCGATGCGTTGGACGATGCGCTCGACAACCTGCGTGGGCGCACGTTGCGGGTCGAGGAGCAGGGCCCGTGGCAGGAGCGGGTCGGAGCGTTGGAGCGCGCGGCACGCCGCGTATTCGACGCCGATGCGGAGGTGGCCCGTTTAAACGATGCCCTCGCGCAGGCCGATCGAGCAGCCGAGGCGCCCTCGCACGGCCGAGCACATCAGCCGGAGGGGCAAGACACCGGTCACGCGGTCGAAAGCCCACGTGCCGATACCGAGCGGGCGCGGCTGTCCGCCCAGCGGGACGCGGCGGCGCGGGAATTGGCGGACGCCCGGGCCGACCTCGCGGCGGCTCGCCGTGGATTGCCGGTCGACGACGCGGACCTGACGCCGCAAGCCCTGGATGACGCACTGGAAAACCTGCGCTCGCGGACGATGCGAGTGGACGAGCAACAGCAGTGGCAGGACCGGCTGACCGGACTCGAGCAGGCCGCCCGCCACGTCTTCGACGCCGAAGCGGAGGTTGCCCGCCTGGACGACGCTCTCGCCCAGACCCCCCAGCCATCCGACCGGTCGCCGAACGCCCCAGCAGAAGAACCAGCCCCAGGCGCGGCAGCGGAATCGGCCCGTGCCGAGGCGGATGCCGAGCGCGAGCGTCTGTCCGCACAGCGTGCTGCGGCCGCCCGTGAGTTGGCCGATGCACAAGCCGTACTCGCGGATGCTCGTCGCGGACTGCCGGTGAACGACGAGGATCTGACGCGGGATGCGTTGGATGACGCGCTTGATGGTCTGCGTGGGCGGACCATGCGGGTGGATGAGCAGGGCCCGTGGCAGGACCGAGTCACGGAGTTGGAGCGTGCGGCCCGCCGCGTATTCGACGCCGAAGACGGGCTCGCGCGGTTGGACGAGACACTCGAGCAGGCCGCTGGAGCCATCGAGCCGCTCTCGCCCGACGGACCGGAAGAATCGGTTTCGCGGGCAGCGGAAGAGTCCGCTCGTGCCGAGGCGGAAGCGGAGCGGGCGCGTCTGTCCGCGCAGCGTGCTGCGGCGGAGCGGGAGTTGGCTGATGCGCAGGCCGATCTCACGGATGCGCGTCGCGGACTACCGGTGAATGACGAGGATCTGACGCGGGATGCGCTGGATGACGCGTTGGATGGTCTGCGTGGGCGGACGATGCGGGTGGATGAGCAGGGCCCGTGGCAGGAGCGGGTTGCGCGGCTCGAGGATGCGGCTCGGCGTGTGATCGATGCCGAGGACGAGCTCGCGCGGGCCGAAGACGCTGTGCGCGAGCATCCTTCGGAGCGCTCCGCGCATCGTTCCTCCCAGGAGGGCGCGTCCGGTTCCCGGACTGCTCGCGGTGGCGGGGAGACGTCACGCCGGGAGCGTGACGGTGGCGAGGATTCGCCGGAGAGCGGAACTCGCGTTCATCGCGACGGTGCTGACGAGTCGTCGGGCGGTGCTCGCTCGAACCGCGGCGGTGATTCGGAGCCGCCCGCGGGTCCGTCGGGCCCGGGGCCGGTGCGTTACCGCCGGATGCCGCCGAACTGGGCGCTGCGCTCGCACATTCCGCATCCGCCGAGGGACTACGAGTTCGAAATGCCGGGGCCGTTCCTGAACGAAGTGGAGCGGTGGCCCGTCCCTATGCCGCAACCGGAACCCCCGAAGCCGTCGAACCCACCCCAGCCACCCACGCCGCCGGTTCCGCCGCTCCCGCCGGTTCCGCCCACGCCGCCGCTCCCGCCGGTTCCGCCGACACCGCCGGTTCCGCCGACACCGCCGGTTCCGCCGACACCACCGCCGGTTCCGCCGACTCCGCCCACGCCGCCGCTCCCGCCGGTTCCGCCGACTCCACCGGTTCCACCGGTTCCGCCCGCGCCGCCGACACCGCCCGCGCCGCCGGTCCCGCCCACGCCGCCGGTTCCGCCG
>NZ_JBIUCG010000007.1:122455-295761 GCF_044548645.1 Nocardia sp. NPDC051929
GCCGACACCCCCGGAGCCGCCGGTTCCGCCGACACCCCCGGAGCCGCCGGTTCCGCCGACACCCCCGGAGCCGCCGGTTCCGCCGACACCCCCGGAGCCGCCGGTTCCGCCGACACCCCCGGAACCGCCGGTTCCGCCGACACCCCCGGAACCGCCGGTTCCGCCGACACCCTCGGAGCCGCCCACACCTACGGTTCCGCCCACGCAACCTCCGTACCCGTCGACGCCTCCCTTCCCGCCCGGCGGGCCGACACCCGGCCAGCCGACGCCTCCGTATCCGTCGACGCCACCGGGAACACTGCCCCCATACCCGTCGACCCGACCCTCATACCCGACTATGCCGACCCCCGGACCGTCCGCACCGCCATACGCGGGACCGTCCGCACCGTATCCACCCATTTCACCGACCTGGCCTGGCAACACGAACGACCCAGGCCGGCCCGACGGCACGGTCCCGCCGGGTATGCCCATGCCCCCGATGCCGCCCGGCATGCCGATGACGCCAGCGGTGAACGGTGGCGCACGGACCAACGGCCGCGGGCCGCAGGGGAACGGGCGCCGCGGCCAGGACCCGGAACGGGGTATCTTCGTCCGCCCGTTCGCAGGCTTCGGTGTACCCGCGGAGTTCGACCCGATCACCGGCGCGCTGCGCGCCAACCCGTCCGAGGCGGCCACGCACGACGGCGTCTACGGTGAGCTCGGTGGAGTCTCGGTGGTGTTCTATCGACACGACGGCAGACTCGTCCTTCGTGTCGGTGACCGCACGGTCGAGCTCGACGGGCCCGTCGGCGTCGAATGGGGCACGGTGGGATGGCGCACCACCCGGTTCGCGGTGGCCGTCGGCGGTGCCGTCTTCTGCGAGCTGACCTATCGCTCGGTGCCGGAGGAGATGGATATCGGCGCGCTGGTCCGAGCCGTGGTCGACGACCCGGTGCGCCGCGCCGAGATCTTCGCCGGATGACCGGACGGCGATGCGACAAGGTAACCATCGACGTGAGGAGTAGTGATGCGGATCGACCATCCGACCGATGACGAACTGCGAGAGAACTTCGACGAGATGCTCCGCTCCGTGCTGACCGGCGGCGGCATCCGCACGGAGACGGGCCTCGACATGAAGACCGAGGACGCGCTGTGGGCGATCGCCCGCGCCTATCCCGACGTGCCGGACGCGCTGGTCGACGCGGCCCGCTCGGCGTTTGCGGGCCAGCTCGACGGCTCCAACGCTCGCGAGCGGAAGGAGGCGCTGGCCCGCAAGATCGAGGAGATCAATCGTCGGCGGTCGGCCCGGTGAGCACCGATGTCACGACCTAAGGTGGGCCCATGACCGAATGGCGCGCGCTGACCGACAGCGAGATCGTCGACCTGGCGACCGGCCTGCGGTCGCTGGACGGCTCCCAGCCGATGGACGCGGTGCCGCGGCTGGCCGAGGCGTTCGGCTGGAAAGTGCTGACCGCCCATCCGGACCGGGCGATGCTGGACGCCGGATTCGGGATGGCCAGCGGAAAGATTCACGGACGTGCCGGCCTGATCGTCGACATCAAGCTGCGCGTCACCGATTTCGCCCCGGACGACGCGGACGGAAGGGCACGGTCGAGGGACGCGTTCGTGGCGATGGTCGCGGCGCTGACCCGCGCACTGGGCGAACCGACCACCCGGGTTCCTGGCGCCACGGCGGAGGTCCGCTGGGCGGGGCCGGAAACGACACTGGTGGTGGCGGACCTGGGCCGCTCGGTTCAGCTGTCCTCGACCGCCAATTCCTGGCTCGAACTGCACGATCAGGCCGTCGAGCTGGAGCAGCAGGAGCAGAGTTGACCGGGTGGGGAGATTTCGCCGCTGGTCTGGCCGTGGAACTGGCCGCGCTGCGCGCCGGTTCCATCGTGAAGCTGGTCGAGTCCGATACCGGACCGCGGCGGCGATACGCCCAGTTCCTCCAGCTCGATGACGCGCTCGAGGCCGAATTGGTCGATGACGAATGGCTCGACCCCGCCTTGCGCGCGGGTGCTGCGGGACGCGCGCTGATCGCCGAATCGGGTTGGCGCGAGCGGGACACGAGCCACAACAACTGGTGGACCGAGCTGCCGTGGCCGAGTCCCACGACCGAATACCGCCGCCTGGCGGACATGGTCGTCACCGGGTTGCGCGACGGGTTCGGCATCGACGCCCCCACTGCCCTGGCCTATACGGGGTGGAACGAGCGTTCGGGGAATCGCAAGCTCGACCTGCCGCTACTGGGCCTGCGGCAGGAGCCGTGACGAGCACCGCGCGGACCGGCGCTGTATGAGGATGAACGACGAGCAGAGCAGGCATCGCGGCGTGTACGCCGGCTCCGATGCGGTGGATGAGGGGATTTCCGCGACGTGACCAGACCAGGCGGCCAGGCGACCGGCGACGAGCTCGGTGCTGCTGCAGAACACGGCGCTGACGAGCCGCACCTGTCGCCGTCCGCGGTCGAGGTGCCGGCCGAAGCGGTAGCCCACCAGTCCACGGAGGACCACGAGGTCGCTACGGAGGAGCCTGATGTCGGCTTCACCCTGTCCGAGGCGGCGCCGGTCGAGGATGTCGCCGAACGGGCCAAGGCGCTCATGCACCAGGTCGCCCGGGAGCTGGCCGCGGGCGGTCCGCAGGGCTGGCGGCGGGTCGACGCGGTGTTCGCGCTGACGGTGGCCGCGGAGGTCGCGCTGGCCGTCTACTCCGACGATCGAGAGCACGCCGCGCGGGTGACTCCCGAACCCGGGATCGTGGCGCTGGTCCGCGAGCATCGGGAGCTGGCGGCCGGGCTCGAGGACGGGCCCTGGTGGCGTTTGCTCTTCACGCTGACCAGCGACGGCCGGATGGAGGTCGACTACGACTACGGCGACGAGCCGTTTCCGGACGAGCAGTTGTTCCCGCCGGAGGTCTATCTCGCTGATCTCGCGGCGTTTCCCCGGGATTCGCTGCCGGTCTGGCTCGGCGCCTACGTCGGTCACGGTGACCGTCAGTCGCGACCGCCGCAGGTGGCGGCGGCGCAGGCGCGGGCGGATCGGGAGGCGGGCGTGCGGGCCGTGCCGTCCGAGGACGAGCTGCCTCCGTTCCCCATCATGGCCGCCCGGTGGGCCGTGCTCGCCGCGGCGTTCGTCGCGGCCGAATCGCCTTGGGGCCCGAGGTTGCTGCCGTCCGTGAGCTGGTTCGAAGGCGCCAAGCGCAGCGGTTGTTCGCTGTACGCGCTGCCCGGGGGGCGGGCCGTGCTGTCCGGTGGGGTGTGGAATGCCCCGGAACTGGCGGCGGCGTACAACGACGGGCTCCAGTTGCCCGATCTGTACGCGGGAGCGCCGGAATGGGTGGCGGGACAGGTGTTGAACCACCGCTGCACCAGCGGTCTGCTGTCGTTCTGCTACTGGTGGGAGAACGGCCGCTGGTACCGCGGTGCGTCACCGGGACCCGCCCGGTTCGCCGAGGCGATGCCGGGTGTGTGGAGCTCGGAGACGGTCGTGGACATCGTCGGCAGCCTGCTCGGCGACGACGCGAACGCGCGTCGGCGCGCGGCCGTCGGCGCGCTGGTGTCCGCCGCGGAGGCCGGTGTGGTCACGCGGGACACCCTCGCCGGTGTCTTCGATGACGACGAACGATTCGACGTGGACGGCGCTTTCTTCCAGCTGACCATGGCCGGGGTGACCATGACGGCGCCGGGGCCGATGTCGCGAGAGGACGCGCTCGCCCGGGTCGAGCGGTTCATCCGGGACAGCGGGGCCGATCTCGCGAACTATTCGGTGGAGGACCTGCGCGCCGATCGGATCAGCGTGGGGTGGATGGTGTACGTCCCGGTCGAGCCGGGTGAGATCGCGGTCGGCCGGGCGATCTACTACATCGCCGATGACGGTGTGCTGGAACGGTCTTCGTCCTCGGTGGCGCCATCGGTCTACCGCGCGGAGTTCGAGCGGCGGTTCCGGAATCGGCACGGCGCGGTCGGAGCGTCCTGATCTTCGTGTCTCGTCTGCGCCGCAGCGGAAACCGGCTGGTCCGGGACGGTGAGCGGCGCGGAGGGGCCACCAGGATTCGGGTCTGTACATGCGTCGGCGAACCGACTCACCATAGAATCGTTGGTGCGTCGTAAGACAATATTCGGTCTGCCGTAAGAACCGGCTGCCATATTGACGTGTGGCGCACAGCCGTTCACGGCACGCCAGCGATGAGGAGGGTCGTCAGCGTATGAGTTGCCGGGCGCAGGAGAGTGATCCCGTACGCGGGGGCGAACGGGACGCCGCGCCGTGGCGCGCATATCGTCGACGCCCACGTCGGGGAGGTATTCAGTTGTGCGGGTCGGAGTCTCTGCCTCCGGGATCGGACTTCGGCATCGTATCTTCCGGGGGCGTCGGCGCTCATCCAGTGCGCTTCCCAGCGATGACAACAGGTGCGGGAGCCTTCCGAATCGTCGAGACGGAAAGAGCGCGGCATGTCTGAGACGAATCCATGGAGCAGCCTGTCCCGCGAGGCACAGAACGGCACCTTGGAGCTGCGGCCCGGCACACTCGAAGCTCTGATCAACGCGGCGAACGGAGTTCGCGTCCGCGTCGCCTCGGTGAAAAAGGAGCTATCCAAGATCGATTCGCTGCCGCCGTTCGCCGATGTGTTGCTATCGGCCCAGGCGCTCGCCTCTCGCTTCTCGGAAAAGGGAAAAGAACTCGGCAGCATCCTGGACGACCACATCACCATCCTCGACGATCTGACCGATACCTTCTTCGCGGCGGCCAGGCACTACCGAGGCACCGAGGAAGACAACAGGGTCGATTTCGCCGCGCTGGAGCGCCGCGTGGGCGAACACAAGGGAATCACCGAAAACCTCTCGAAGCGCTGGGATCCCGCCGGTTTGACCACCGCGGGCGACGGCAGCGGAAACACCTACGCGCATCCGGATTGGAACGAGGTCGGGAACCGGAAGCCCGAGGAGAACCACGGATTGCCGACGAGCCTGGCCGATCCGGGCGATGTGAAATTCGAACCGCGGGGCGTGCGTGCGGACGACCCGGAGAACTTCACGTATTCCCAGTATCAGACGATCATTTCGTCGATCACCGGCGGCAGTCCGACCATGCCGATCAAGGTCGCGCAAGCCGCGTCGGATTGGCGGTGGCTGGCCGGAGAACTCAAGGAAACGTTCGACATCCTCACCAACCAGATGACGACCAGTAGGTCGAGCTGGACGAGTCCGAACAACAATGGCGGTGCGGACCGAGCGCGCCAAGCGATCACCGCCTATGGCACCGGCACGGATCAGCTGAATACGAATATGAAGCTGATCGGCGACAGCCTCGAATACGTGTCGGAATGGCTGTATACCACCGGGGTGCTGCTCCAGCAGGGTGACGACTATCCGCCCACACGAACCTCGGGTGAGACCGACGACGCGTACCGGCAGCGGAAGGAAGAGGCCGCGGTCCGGAATTACGTCAGGGCGATGCAAGCGGCCTACGTCCCCGGCGTAGAGGAGACCGACAAGGTCATCGCGGTACTGCCGGATCCGATCCCGCCGACCACCGGCCAAGTGCCGGGGCCGGGGCCAGGGCCGGGTGGTCCCGGGCCGGGCGCCGCACCGGGGCCGGGGACCAGCGCCGCACAACTGGCGTCGATGCAGAACGCGCAACGGCAGGCCGAACAGCAGCAGAAGGCACTGGAAGACGCGCAGCGTCAAGCGCAATTGGACGCTCAGCGCCGCGCCGCCGAACAGCAGCAACAGCAACAGCAGCAGCAACAACAACAGCAACAGCAGGCCGCGCAGCAAGCCGCCCAGCAGGCCGCCCAGCAGCTGGCGCAACAGGCGCAGCAGGCCGCCCAGCAGATCGCGCAACAGGCGCAGCAGATCGGGCAGCAGGCCGCCGGCGCCGCGCAGCAAGCGGCGCAACAGGCCGCGCAGCAGGCCGCGCTGGCGGGCCTGCCGGGCATGCCGAATCTGTCCGACGCGACGAAGAAACTCGAGTCGGCCCTGGCGAAGGGTGCGGGCGGCCCCGGTGGTTCGGCGGGAGGTCCCGGCGCACCGAAGTCGGCCGCGAACCAGAACCTGGAGAAGGCGTCGAAGTTGTTCCCGCGGGCGACGAACGCGGTCGCAGCGGCGGCCACCGGGCGCGCGGGTCTGGCGGCGGGCCAGGGCATGATGGGCGGCCCCGGCATGCCGATGGGCGGCCCCGGCGCCGCCCAGGGCGGCCAGCAGAAGGAGCACAAGCGCGCCGACTACCTGGATTCCTCCGAGCATCTGGAAGAGGCGCTCGGCGACGCGCCCGTGGTAGCGAAACCCGTTGTCGAGCAATGAACGACACGTGGGAGTTCTCCGGTCTCGAATTCGCCGCGGCATGGCACGCGGCGAAGGAGAGCCTGCCGGATCCGTTCTTCTACCTCAGCGGCACGACCTATTACGACGACGCGCGCAGGCAGAAAGCCGAAGCGTGGCAGCGGATCCAGGCCCGCTGGGGCCGGGCGCTGGAGGAGTTGATGGACGTGCTCACGGTTCCCGACATCCGGTTGGTGATCCGCGGGATCGACGGCCGGGACGCGCGGAACCCGAAGGGCGCCATCCGCATGCTCGCCGGCCGCAAGGGCGACCGCGCGTTCCTGGTGACCCAGAAGCCGGGAACGGAACGCCGAACCGAGGGATTCACGGTCGCCGAACACGACGTTCTGTCGCTCGGCCACAGCGTGGCCGAGGCATTGCCGAAGGTCGACGCCGGGCGCGGGTCCGCCTTCGATCTCATCGAGCCGGGCGGCGACGGGCTGGACTACTCCTATGGCCGCTCCCTGGTGAACGACGTCGAAGACCGCACGGCCGGCCGCAGCGAGTCCTTCGATCGCGCGCCCGCCGCCACGGTGGGCACCATCGTGGTGGAGCAAGGGCATTCGCGATTCGGTCCGCGCGGTATCACCCGGGCGCACCTGGCCTGGCGCGATCTCGTCGACGACGGGCGTTACGCGATCGTGCCGGGCAGCCCGCCGACAGTGCTCGCGGCGGACGTCCGGCGACTGACCGAATTGATCAACGCGCGGATCGCCGAAGTCGTCCAAGCCATCAAAGACGAGCGGATGTGATCGATCGTATGCGCGCCATTCCGTTTTCGATCTCGATTCTTCGAAGGGGTTTTCGATGACCGCATCGCAGCAGGGGAACCCTGGCGATTTTCCTGCCGAATTCGTGGCTACTTCGCTCACCGGCTCGATTTCGGTGCGCACCACCGAAATGGGTCTGCCGCTGGGCGTCAAGGTCGACGCCGATCAATTGCGCCGCGACCCGGAGGCGCTGGCGGGCGAGGTCCTGCGATTGTGCAAACAGGCGGCGAACCGCGCGGGCCTGGCGCGGCGGGCGCAATTGCGGCAACTGGGATTCACCTCGGAGATGCTGGCGCTGGCCGGGCTGCCCACCGAACAGCAGGTGGCGACGCAGGAGATCATCGACGAGCAAGAGTACGACATCGAACCGCAGAGCTGGCTGCGATCGGTCTGAGCGGCAACGGAATTCGTGAGGTCGGCATGGTCGAAACAATGGACGAGCTCATCGCTCGGGTACAGAATCAGCTCTACCGGCTCACCGATCTCAATGACGCCATGAATGGGATCCGGGTAGCCGAGACATCGCCCGACGGCGCGGTGACCGCGGAGGTGGACGGCAACGCCGCGTTGATCGGACTCAGCTTTTCCGCCGCGGTGTCGAAACTTTCACCGGACGAGTTCGAGAAAACGGTCGTCGACACCGCGCGAGCGGCCGCGCACAAGGCTTTTGCGGAGCGCGGCGCACTTATCACCGCATTCAACGAGGAGGCCACCGGGTAGTCACCGGATGTTAACCACGACGGGATCGCGATACGCGGTCTTCGCTAGGTAAAGTTGAATACGAAACGTCGGGGGATGTTTCGGGATTGGACGATGATCATGAGCCACATTGAAGTAGTCCCGGATGCGCTGCGTGTGTACGGAAGCGAATCGGCGGCCATGGCCGCCGGAGTAGGGGCGATCGCCGCGACCGACCAAGCCGCGACGGTCGCCGCAGTGGTCCCGGTGTTCGGCCTGATCGGCCAAGAGTTCCTTGCCTCGTACGCTTTCGCCCAGGCCAACCACCTGTCGTCGGTGGCGCAGCTCGCCGCCGTGCACGCGGGTACGGCGTTGACGGCGCATCAGGCCGCCGCCACCTACGAGGGCACGGACACCGCGTCGGGCGCGGCCATCGGAGCCATCCGCACGCGGTCATGACCACGCCGGGAGCCATTCCGCCACCCGGGGCCGATCCACTGGATCCCACAATCCTGGAATTGCTGCGGGGCAGCGCTCTCGCGCCCATGCTCGACATGCCGGTGAACGACGTCTTGCGCAGCATGGGTTTACCGAATCTGCCGGAGATGCCTGCCTTCGTGCAGCTGCCGGAGCTGCCGCCGCTGCCGACGATCGATCTCGGCGCGCTCATGCGCCCGTTGACCGATCTCGCCTCCGCGTTCGGCACCGGTCGACTCGGCGCGCCCGCGCCCGCACAGGCCGGTGCCACCGCCGCGCCCGCGCCTCCGGCCGACCCGACGCAGTTGCTGCAGAACGTGTCCACCGTGATGCAGACGGTGATGCAGGTCGGCTCGTCGCTGGTGCAGACCTTGATGTCGGTCTGGCAGGGCATGGCGGCGATGGAGGCGGCGAAGAAGGCCGGTGCGGCGCAGACCGACGCGAACGAGCTCGCGGCGCAGAGCACCCAGGAGAAGTCGGTGCTCGGCAGCGCGGCGGGCAGCGTCTTCACCGGCGCGGGCCTGATGTCGGCGGTGCTGGCGAAGTTCTCCACCACCATGGCCTTCGCGCCGCTGCTCGCGGCATCGCCGGGCGGGCAGGGTTTCCTCGTCGCGTCCGCGATCGAGGCGATGACCGAGGCGCTGGCGATCACCGCCAAGACCAAGGCGGAGATGGTCGGCCACAGTGCGAGCATGACGCAGGCCGGTCAGAAGGTGCCGATCACGAACGCGCCGACGGGAGTGAAGTCGACCGAACAGCTGACCCAGTTGATGAGCATGATCACGCCGCTGATCAGCACGGCCGGTCAGGTAGCGCAGTCGCTCGGGCAGTTGGCGGCCGCCAATCCTTCGCTGCCGGCGCCGAAACCGATCAGCGCCCCCGGCGCGCACGAAGGCGCGGGTGAACCCGAGGAAGGCAAAGAAGGCAAGGAAGGCGAGGAAGGCGAGCACGCAGGCGGCGCGGGTGGCGTCGGCGGTGGCGTCCCGGGTGCGATCGCCGCGGCTGCCGCCCCGCTGAACCCCTGGCCGGGGACCCGGGTGGCCGGTGGGTCGCTCGGCAGCATCGGCGGTGCGAGCGCCGCTGGTACCGGAACGTCGTCCGAGGTGTCGACCACCGTCGCGGGTACCGCCGCGGCGGGGACCGGAACCGGGGCCGGATACATGCCGATGGGCGGCGCGGGCATGGCGGGAGCGGGCCTGGCCCGCGACGGCGAATCGACCACCGACGCGCTGCGCGGCCAGATGGTCACCGGTCAGCACGGCGACGAAGTGGTCGGCCGGATCGAGGGGGTCTCGCTGCCGGTGGTCGGCGCGGCCGACGCGACATCGGAACCACCGCCGGATAAGGAACTCACGCTCTGACGCGAGTGCCGAGCAGTACACAGGAGGGTCTTATGAGTGACGGGCGGGGTCAGGTGTACGACAGCGTGCGATTCGACTCGGTCACGGCGGCCAAGGCGTCGTCCGGGCTGGACGCGCTGGCCGACCGGTTGGCGTCGGATCTGCGCTCCGCGGAGGAAGCGCTGACCGTCGTACCCGCCGGCGCCGACGAGGTGTCCGGCCGGGCCGCGCAGACCGCGAACGACGTGGCGTCGTCATACCTGGCCGGCGCGCAGGCCAGCGTGCACGAACTGCGCAAGCTGGCGGCCACGTTGCGGCTGCACTCGAACCAGTTCGACGGCATGGAATCGGCCAACACGGCCGATTTCGACACCACGGGCGGCCGGTCGGCCTGACCGTCGCCGAGCAACCGAAAGGTCTTCCGCGGCAATGATCGAACCACCGCAGCCAGGTTTCACCGGCGTGGTGTGGACCGCGCGCCCGCCCGAGCGGCTCGCACGCGAGCTCACCACGGGGCCGGGCGCCGTGCCGATGGCCGAGGCCGTCGCCGCGTGGTCGCGCCTCGCCGCGTCGTTCGGTGCCGCTGTGGTCGAGTACGAGAAGGTTCTCGCGGACGTGCGCGGGGCCTGGCAGTCAGGACGCAGCGACGAAGTGCTGCAACAGATCACGACTCTGCGGGATTGGCTGGTCGACGCCGCCGCCGCTGCGGCGGCCAACGCCGCGCGGTTCCAGGCCCAGGTCGCCGCGTACGAGATCGCCCGGCTGGCGATGCCGAACACCGCCGATCTGGAAACCCTTCAGCAGGTGCAACGAATGCTGGAGTCGGTGACCGGGATGCTCGGTACGCCGATCCGCGCGATCGCGGCGGACACCGACGCCGAGCAGGACGCGGCGAGGGCGATGGCCTCGCGGGTCATGCGGAACTACGAGATGGCCACCGAACCACTGGCCTTGCCGTGGCAGCACCAGCAACCGCCCGTCGTGGCGCCGGAGCAGGCGCTGGCCGCCGAACAGGCCGCGGGATCGGCCGAGGCCGCGAATTCGGCCACGATGCCGCGCGGTGCGGCGTCGATCGGTGCGATGCCGATCGGGACGGTGCCCATCCCGGCGATGCCGCGGGTGCCCACCGCGTACCAGGCGCCGGTGTACGCGCAGTCGGCCGCCACGGCCGAGGTCGTCCCGCGCGCCGCCCCGGCCACGGTGAACGCGGGTGGGCAGCCCGCTCCGCTCGTTCCCGGTGCGCTGGGGCAAGCCGGGCTCGCACAAGACGCGGCACGATTCCCACGCGCCGGACTTCCCACGGAGACGAGCGATCAGATCGGCTTCGAAGGTGGCATCCAAGCCGCGCCCGCGGTGCTCGGCGGCGCCGAACCCGCGACGCACGCCGTCGCGCCGAGCGAGGCCGGTGCCCAGACGGGAGGTGCGCCGTGACGTCGCTGACGAACGACGCGCTGCTCGTCGTCGCCGAGCGGCTCGGTGTGCAAACCTTGCCGCTGGTGCTTTCGGCCGGGCCGCAACAGGATTCGATCGAGGAGTATCGCGCCGCGCGGGAGCGTGCGCTGTCCGGCCTGATCGGTGACGGCCTGCTCGACGCCGAGGGCGAAGTCGAATCCGACCTGGCCGGTGCGCTGTTCGTCCTGGCGCAGCCGGACCGCGAACTCGTCGCCCGCGTATACACCGAGGAGGGCGCTCGCCGCTTCTGCCTGGCGCGCCGGGGCGAACAGCACGCGCTCGCCGTCCGCTCGGGCGACAGCTTCGAGGTGACGTCGATCTGGGCCGACGGCTCGGACACCGCACTGACTCGTCCACTGCTGGCCGCGCTCGGCTCGTGCGAACCCGCGCGGATCGCCGGATTCAGTGCGCTCGCGAGCGAATTGGCCGACCGGATGGACGCGGCCGAGGGCTCCGGCGATTACGCCGACGCGGTGTACGCCCTTGGCGTCGGTGAGCGCGACGCCGCCGTGCTCGGCCTCGCCTTCGGCTCCTGCCGCGCCTACGCCGAGATCGTGGCCTACGCCCATCGAGACGGGCTGACCAGCCGGGCGCCCGGCGCGGTGGTGGTGTACGACACCGGCCGCGGCCGCATCGTCGTCGCCCCGATGGTCGCGCCGGATCAGCAGATCTGGTCGACGGTCACGACGGGCACCGACCACCGGGTGACTCAGGCGGTCGCCACGTTGCTGGAAGGGCTGCCCGGGGGGAGGTGGCTGCCTCAGTAGCTGCTCGGTGAGATCGTCCGGATCTCCGCACCCATACAAGTTCTGACGAAAGGATCAACGAAATGGCTTACACATCTCTCGGCGACGGCTCGGGGAACACCTACGGTGTCGAAGCAGGCGGCATCGACAGCGTCGTCAGCCGCATGGAGGACTCGATCTCGACGCTGCGCACCTCGATCAACCAGATCGACGAGTCGGTGCAGGCCGTCGCGCGCGGCTGGCAGGGCGACGCCCACCGCGAGTTCAACACCGCGGCCCACGACTGGCACGACGAGGTCACCGCGCTCAACGGCAAGCTGGACCGGCTCTCGCAGGCCGTGACCTCCGGCAAGAACACCATCGTCGGCTCCGACCAGGCCGGTCTGGCGTGACCGCTGGACGGTGATGCCGTCCAGCCGGATCCCCAACCTCTCAGCAGAAGGAGACAACCATGACCATCAAGTACAACTCCCCGGCCATCACCGAGATGGTCAGTGACCTGAACCAGTACGGTTCCAACATGAAGGCGCAGATCGACGAACTCAACGGCGCCGCCGCCGCGTTCCAGCAGAACCTGCAGGGTGAGCAGGCGGTCGCGAACTTCACCAAGGCGCACAAGGATCTGACCGGCGAGCTGGAGGACACCCTCCAGAAGCTGGACAACCTGGGCGTCAAGGTGGAGAACGCGCTGAACCGCGCCATCGAGGCCGACGGCAAGGTCGGCGACGGTTTCGCCGCCTTCTGATCGCGGGGTAGCGACGAACAGCGGCCGGCTGGAACGGTAAGGGTTCCAGCCGGCTGTTTCGTGTGCGGTCAGCGGGCCGCGAGCGACTCGCCGATGTAGTGCATCTCGTCCGGTGTGGTGACCATCAGCACGGTCGCGCTGCGCGCGGCGGTGCGCACCGTGATCCGATTGGGCGCGTCCGGATCCTGGATGAGCGTGACGTCCGCGTCGACCGACCTGCCGGTATCGTCCGGCCGCCGCACGTGCACGATCGTCGCGCCGCCCGCGTGGGCGATCGGCGGGATTCCGTCGAACACCAGCACCGTCGTGCTCGGATAGGGAGCGGCGGGAGGCGGCGGGGGAGCGGGGGGATGGTAGCTGGCGCCCGCGGCCCGCGGAGCGATCGAGAGCACATGCGGTGCACCGAGATTCGCGACCATGGTGTGCCACGCCTCGGGCCGGGCGGTGTGCACGATGGCATGCGCGCCGAGCGCGGTGGCGCGCAGGATCACCTGCTGAGCGAGATCCAGGTTGCCGATCACCTCCAGGTGCCTGGTGCCCTCGCCGATCAACGGCACCGCGATGCCCTGCCCGCGCTCGTCGGCGCCGATGAGCTGGCCGCAGCCCGCCGTCGGCACCGCGAACTCGGTGAGCGCGGCCAGCGTGCCGCGATAGGCGATGTCGCTGCCCCAACGGCCTGCGTAACCGATGGGCAAGGTGTCCAAAAGGATCCGCAGCTGGTTGCCGATCAGCTCGCGCAACCCTGGCAGGGGTGGTTGCTCGGGCGGTGCGACGGTGTCGAAGCGGACGACGGCGTTGAGCACAACGGTGTCGGCGAAATCGGTGTGCCGATCGTGGCGGCCCGCTCCCGGCCGCAGGCGCAACGTAACCGTGGTGGACAAGCTGGGCACCGCCCAGATGTCGGCCAGTCCGCGTGGGCCGATCATGTCGGCCGCGATCTGGTACTGGGTGAGGTAACGGCCTTGGTACTCCAACGTTTTCGGGGACTCGACGAGTTGGTCGACGTCGAAGCCGTGGGTGAGCTGGCGCACGGCTGTGTTCATCTCGGTGGCGGTCAGCACGGACGCGGCGATGTCGTGTGCGGCGAGCCGGTTGGCGACCCGGCGGGTGGCGATGATCGCGGTGCGCAGCGCGCCGCTGCCACCGCCGCCGCGATTGTCGACCGCCTCGGCGTTGGCCAGCGGATCCATCCGCAGCACCAGCCAGCAAGTGCGGTGCGCGATGGCGGGCAGGGGGCCGAGGATGCGGTCGTAGAGTTGCGCGGCCACGCCGGTGCCCGCCGTGCGCGCGCCCGTGCTCACCACGTCGATGCCGGCCAGGGTCAGATCGAATTGATCGAGGCAGCGGGCGATCTCGGCGAGCGGGAGCAGTTGGTCGGTGCTGAGCGAACCACGGTCCAGCAGCGTCAGCGTGTCCGGCGGCGGATCGATCCGGAGCATGGTGAGCAGCAGATCGCCGTCCCAGCGCACGCCGTAACCGCCGCCCTCGGCGAGCGCAACGTCGAGGGCGGGAGCCTGTGTGAGGCGTTCGGCCGGGCGCAGTCCGGGACGTCTGCGGGCGATCGCGCTACCGAGGCGTTCGGCGGGCGTGTGTCCGCGCAGCGGCGCGAGACCGGCCAGCGCGACCACCGCGCCCGCGGCGATCGCACCCCAGATCGAATGGCTGACGGCGAGAACGATCCACGCGACCGCGGCGGCCGATATCGAGACGGGAACTGTCACGCGCAAGGGAAAAATGCGAAACAACCAGAATTCCGGATCGCGCAGTGTGTCATAGTCCGATCGGCGTTGATTTGTCGGCGCAGGCGCATCCGTTATTTCACTATCGGTTGCCTCGCCGTTCATCGTTTCGTGCACAGTTGTTTGTCCCTGCTTCGCCTCGGTACGGCCGCCGTTGATCGGCTTCGGATTCCATCGGTTCAGGGCCGTCGGTGAATTACGGTACCGTGTCGAAGAGAATGGTGATCGATAGCTCGATGGAGACCATGTGCCTGCACAGCTGACCACCCGCGCTCAGGTCAATGGATACCGATTCCTGTTGCGCAGGCTCGATCACGCGCTGGTCCGTCGCGACGTGCGCATGTTGCACGATCCGATGCGTTCGCAGATCCGCTCGCTGCTCGTCGGCGCGGTGCTCGGCGTACTCGTGGTGGCGGGCGCCGCGATCCTGGCCTTCCTGCGTCCGCAGGGCGCGATCGGCGACGCCGTGATCGTCTCCGGGAAGCAGAGCGGCGCGCTGTACGTGGTGGTACAGGGCCAGGACGGCAACAAGACCCTGCACCCGGTGCTGAATCTCGCGTCCGCGCGGTTGATCACCGGCGCCGATGCCGAGCCGCACGCGGTGAAGGACGACAAGCTCGGCGATCTGCCGCGTGGGCCGCTGCTCGGCATTCCGGGAGCGCCGAGCGCGCTGCCCGGTTCCACGCAGGGCAAGAACTCGGAGTGGTCGCTGTGCGAGACCATTCCGTTGTCCGAAGGCGGTAGCGCCGCCACATCATCGGGCGGCACGACGACGGTGATCGCAGGCCACCCCGCGCTCGCGGACCGCATCCGGACCTCGAATCACGACGAGGCGCTGCTCGTCCGGCGCGACAACAAGACCTACCTGGTCTACGACGGCAAACGCGCCGAGGTGGACCCGGCCAATTCGGTGATGGCCAGGGCATTGGACCTGCGCGCCCAGCGGCCCCGTCCGGTCGGCACCGGGTTGCTCGGCGCGACGACGCAGGTTCCCGCGCTGGCTCCGCCGCAGATCCCCCGGGCGGGGGAGCGGGGGCCGGGCCCGCTGTCGGAGATCCCGGTCGGCGGCGTCATCTCGGTGTCCGGCGTGGGGCCGGACGGCGGTGCCGCGCTGTACGTCGTGCTCGCCGACGGTTTGCAGCCGGTGTCGCCGTTCACCGCGCAGGTGATCAGGTACGCCGATTCGCACGGCATGCGGGAGATCGCGACCATGCCTCCCGATGTGCTGGAACGGGTTCCGGTGGTCCGGCGACTGCCGGTCGACGACTTCCCGGTGCGTGCCCCGAGGATTCTGCCCGCCGAGGACGCGCCCGTCGCCTGTGTGGCCTGGGCGAAGTCGCCGGGCGCCGCTCCGGGGCAGGGCCAGGACAACACGGGTGACGGCCCCGGCGAGCGCGCGGCGGTCAGCCTGCTGGTCGGCACCCGCTTGCCGATCGCGGAGTCCGCGAAGCCCGTCGAGGTGTCCACCTCCGACGGCGCGGGCGACCGGGTCGACGCGGCCTACATCCCGCCGGGTTCAGGGGAGTTCGTGCAGGTGACCGGCATGGAACCGGGTAGCCCGCGCCGCGACAGCCTGTTCTACATCGCCGATACCGGCGTGCGCTACGGCATTCCGGACGCGGCCACCGCGAACGTGCTCGGACTGGGCGGCCCCCCGCGCCTCGCGCCATGGGCGATCGTCGGCCAGATGGTCCCCGGGCCCACGCTGTCGGCGCGAGAAGCGCTGGTCAGCCACGATTCGCTGCCCGCGAAATAGCGCTCGCCGGGCCGCCCGACCGGACTCAGTCCGTCCAGCCGACGTTCAGCGAGGTGAGCAGGCTGGACAAGGCCAGTTCCATGTCCGACGCCTCGATGCGGCGCAGCACCGCCTCATCGATGTCGGTCAGGTCCAGCGATTCGTCGTTGGCCAGCCGGAATTCGCGCTCTTCCTCGGCCGCTTCGATCACGTTGCGGACGAACCGACCGTTGCCTGCGAGGTCGACGCCGCGGCGCGGCTGACCGCTCTGGTCGGTGCTCTGCATCGCGTACAGGCGCTCGCAGGCCCGGACCAGCTGCTCGAGCGCTTCTTCGGACAGATCCGAATCGCGTTTCCTGGCGATCACCTGGCCGATCTGCCCCAGTTCGTCCGCCGTGTAGGACGGGAACTGCAACCGCTTCGAAAAGCGCGAGGCCAGGCCGTCGTTGGCGGTGAGCAGCCGGTCGATCTCGCCGTCGTAGCCCGCGATGATCACCACGAGACGATCACGGTCGTTCTCCATGCGCGCCAGCAGCGTGTCCACCGCTTCCCGGCCGAACGCGTCGCCGCCTTGCAGACCGGTCTGGATCAGCGTGTACGCCTCGTCGATGAACAGCACGCCGTCCATGGCGGTGTCGATCAGCTTCTCGGTCTTGATCGCGGTGCCGCCCAGGTTCTGGCTGACGAAGTCGACGCGCTTGGCCTCGACCACCTTGTCGGTCTTCAACAGGCCGACGCCGCAGTAGATCTTCGCGACCACCCGCGCGATGGTCGTCTTACCGGTGCCGGGCGGTCCGGTGAAGGCCAGGTGCTGGCCGCGCGGCTGACTCGCCAAGCCCTTCTCGGCCCGGATCTTCGCCAGTTGCGCCGACGACTGGAGCTTCGCCACCTGGGTTTTCACCGAGGCCAAGCCGATCTGCGAGTCCAGTTCGGCTCTGGCCTCGACCAGGATCTTCTTCGCCCGGTCCTGGCTCTCGGCCTGTTCCATCTGCTCCATCGACGGCGAGGACGCCGGGTCCCACTTGTCGGTGCGCGCATCGATCACCTCGCGGCTGGTGACGGTGATCCGGTAGGTGCGGTCACGCATCGCGGCCGCGTTCGCCTCGAAATCCGGTGCCTGCGAGTACACCTTCTCGAACAGGGCTTGGGCTTCCTCCTCGTTGCCCGATTCCCGCAGGCACAAGCCGCGGCAGAACATCGCGGTCGACCGCGCCGCCGGGATCGGGCCCGCCTCGGCCTGCTGCATCCGCCGGATCGCCTCGCCGAACAAGCCGAGCTGGGCGCACGCGGTGCCGACCATGACGTGCGCGCCCGCCGCCAGGTACGGATCCTCCCAGTCCGCCGAACCGGCGAGCACCGCCATCACATCGGGCCAGCGCTGGGTGTTGTAGTGCAGTACGCCACGGACATACGCGCAGATGCGGCTGTCGATCTCGCCTTCGGGGTTGCTCAGCTGTCCACCGCGGAACGTGTCGAGTTCGTCGAGCACCCGCTCGGCCTCGTCGTACTCCTTGTCGGCGATCAGCTGTGCCGCCCAGGCCAGCGTGACCTCGGTGTGGTTGGCCAGCGGGTAGTCGATGTACAGACCTGGCAGGAAGCGGCCCGCGAGTTCGCGTGGACGCAATCCGAGCCTGCGCTGCTCGCGGTAGAGCGTGCTCGCGCTGGTCTTGTGCAGATTGAACAGAACGTCCTTGGTCAGCTCGCCCGCGGCGGCGCGCCCGAGCCACGCGTCGCACATCGTGGGATCCCACTCCGTGGCGCGTTGAAAAGCCAGTTTCGCGTAGTCGAGATCACGTGCGGATTCTTGCCCCTCGATGGACAATCCGAGCGACAGGATTCCGGCATCGAATGCGCGTTGTGCTTGACGGTTGCCGGTCATTGCTGTCGAACCCCGAAATCTTCGTTTCTCGTAGTAGAGACGTTCATCTGGATACCAGACTACCGATCGCGCGTGGCCCGGTTCGTCCGTTACATTAGGTTCAGCTGCCGGGAGGTCGCAACGCAAGAGTCGGCTATGTGTGCGAGTGCTCGATGTGGTGAAGTCGGGCACTCGGGACGGGTTCCAGCAAATGTTGTCGATGCGTGAATCATTGTTCCGGATGAGGGCTGGGGAAGGTTGCCGTTGATCGAGTCGGCGAGCGGTATACGTGCCACCGAACCCGTATTGAGTCGTGTTTCGGTCATCGGTGGGAACACTCAGGTCGATGTCGGATTGCCGGCCACCGTGCCGATCGCCACATTCATCGGTGATCTGGTGGCGCTCATCGAATCGCGTAACCCGGAGCGGACCGAGGCCGAGGAGGAGTCGGCGCCGCTGGACGCGCGGCACTGGACCCTGGCCCGGCTCGGCCGGGAGGCGATCGCGCCGAGTCGCACGCTCACCGAGGCCGAGGTCTACGACGGTGAGTTGCTGGTGTTGCGGTCGGTGGCCGCGAAGGAAGCGCCCGCGCTGTTCGACGACGTCATCGACGCGGTATCACGGCTGACCGCCGAGGAATTCCGGAGCTGGTCCGGGGTGGCCGCCCGCTGGATGGGTCTGGTCGTGTCGGCGCTCAGCGTGCTGGTCACGCTGGTCGTGCTGGTGATCTCGCGCGGGCACGGCGATCCGATCGCGCCCGCTCTCGCGCTGCTCGGCTGTGGCACAGCGGGATTCGTCGCTGCGGGCATCGCCGCGCACAGATACGCCGACACGGTGACCGCGACCTGGTTGTCCCTGGACGGACTGCTACTGCTGTTCGGCGGCGCCGCGCTGCTGGTGCCGGGCACGCTCGGCAGTCCCCATCTGCTGCTGGGCAGTTCGGTGCTGCTGATCGCGGCGCTGCTGGGCTACCGGATAACCGGCACCGGCGCGACGCTGTTCTCCTGCGCCGCCGCGCTCGCCGTGATCGCGGGCGTCGCCGCGGCGATCCACCTGATCTGGCATCCGGGCCTGCCGAAATTGTCGGCCGGTCTGCTGGTGGCCGGCATCGTGATCATCTCGGCGGTGCCGCGGTTGGCGGCCGTGCTCGCGCGGCTGCCGATTCCGCCGGTTCCCACCGCGGGCGGCGCGATCGACCCGGCCGACCACGAGCCGCGACCGACCATCGAGGGCATCGGCGCCATCGGCGCCAGCGCACTGCCCTCGGCCGCGGGACTAGGGGCACGGGCACGGACGGCCAACCGGTTCCAGTCCGGCCTGGTCGCGGCGTGCACCGCGAGCGCGGTCGTCGGCGCGTTCGGCGTGGCCGATCCGCTGGGTTCCGGACGCTGGCAGGGCATCACGCTGGCGGTCGTGACCGCGATCATCCTCGCGCTGCGCGGCCGCTCGTTCGCCGATCTCACCCAAGCCGCGACGATGATCGGCGGTGGGTGCCTGACTGTCGTGGCCCTGGCCGTCGGATTCGCCGTCGGGGATTCGGATTACACCTTGCTCGCGGCAGGCGTCCTGCTCGCGTTCGCCGCGGGTGTGGTCGGGTTCGGGGTGATCGGTCCGCACATCGAGGTCACCCCGGTGACCCGGCGGATGATCGAGATCTTCGAGTACTTGCTGATCGTGGCGGTGATTCCGCTCGTGCTGTGGGTGATGAACATCTACTCGATGGCCCGGAACATATGACCGGCAGCGCCTTCCGCCGGATCGTCATGCGGATGGCCTGCGCGGCAACGGTTGCCGGCGCCGGAATCGGCGTGCCGTGGCCGAGTGCCCAGGCGATCGCCCCACCCGGCATCGACCCCGGCGCGCTCGGCGCCGCACAAGGTTTGAGCGCGCGGCCCGCGCCGTTGGAGCCGACCGAACAGCGCGCCGTCTGCGCCGAACCCCTGCTCACCGGCGCGCCGCCGGGCGAGCCTCCGATGGCCCAGCGCGTGCTGGATCTGCCGTCGGCGTGGCAGTTCAGCCGCGGCGCAGGGCAGAAGGTGGCCGTCATCGATACCGGGGTGAATCCGCACCCGCGGTTACGGTCTTTGCAACCTGGCGGTGACTTCGTCTCCGACAGCGACGGCACAGTCGATTGCGACGGCCACGGCAGCCTGGTCGCCGGAATCATCGCGGCCCAGCCCAGCCCCGGCGACGCCTTCGCAGGCGTCGCGCCCGACGCGGACCTGCTCACCATCCGGCAGCTGAGCCTGGCCTACGAGCCGAAGGACCGCGGCGGCCGTGGCGATCCGCCGGGCAAGATCAGCAGCGACGGCTACGGCAGCGTGCTCACCCTGGCGGCGGCCGTGGTCCGCGCCGTCGATCTCGGCGCCACCGTCATCAACATCTCCGAAGTAGCTTGCACCGCAGCCGGTTCGGACACCGCCGACGCTTCGCTCGGTGCGGCGGTGAAGTACGCCTACGACCGCAATGTCGTCGTGGTCGCGGCCGCGGGCAATCTGCAGCCCGACGGCGCCTGCTCGAAACAGAACGAGGGTTCCGGCTGGAGTTCGGTGGCCACGGTCGCGAGTCCGGCCTGGTTCACGCCCTACGTGCTCTCGGTGGGCTCGGTGGACTCGACGGGCCAGGTGTCGGAGCTGTCGCTGCACGGCCCATGGGTGGGCGTCGCCGCGATCGGCCGCAATATCGTGTCGCTGGACAGCAAACCGGGCGCCACCGGCCTGGTCGACGGCGTCCAGACCACCGACGGAATCCGGGCCGTGGAGGGCACCAGCTTCGCGGCCCCCTACGTGGCCGGGCTGGCCGCGCTGGTGCGGGCACGCTTTCCGGAACTCACCGCGCAGCAGGTGATGGACCGCATCATCCGCACCGCGCACGGACCGGGCACCGGCCGCGACGACCGGATCGGCCACGGCCTGATCGATCCGCTCGCCGCGCTCACCGCGCAGCTGCCGGAGAAACCCGTGAGCGCGGGCGCCGACGCCGCACGAGCCGTCGCCGCGCCGGTGATCCCGCCGGGCCCCGACCCGCGGCCGCGCCGGATCGCGGTGATCGGCTCCATCGTCTCCCTGGCCTGCCTCGCCATCGGTGTGGCCGTGGCGTTCCCGTTCCGGCGGACCAGGCAGGACCTGAACGCGGAATTCGATCCGTAGCGCGGGCGCAGCTCGACCGCTCGCCGCCGACCGAACGAAGGAATCATGGCTACCGAAGGCTTTGTGCGCCGCCCCCGTATCGCGCCGCCCCGGGCGCCCGGTGGTGAGGTGGCGCTGACCGCTCCGCCGGAGATCGCGCGCGCCCTGCCCGCGCCGCTGATGATGAAGCTGATGCCGGTCGTCATGGTGGTCGCGGTGGTCGGCATGATCGCCATGATGGCGATGATGGGCCGCAACCTACTGGCCAATCCGTTCATGATGATGTTCCCGATGATGATGCTCATGTCGATGGTCGGCATGATGGCGGGCTTCCGTGGCGGCGGCCCCAAGCGCGCGGTGGAACTCAACGAGGAGCGCAAGGACTACTTCCGCTATCTGGACCAGGTCCGCAAGGAGGTGCGCCGCACCGGCGGCAAGCAGCTGGAGACGCTCCGGTGGAGTCACCCCGAACCCGCCGACCTGCCGTCCCTGATCGGGACGAGGCGAATGTGGGAGCGCAGGCCCAACGACCCGGACTTCGGACACGTGCGCGTCGGGGTCGGCAGCCACCGGCTGGCCACCAAACTGGCGCGCCCCGAGACGGGGCCGCTGGAGGATCTGGAACCGGTGTCCACCGTGGCCCTGCGCCGATTCGTGCGCACCCATTCGGTGGTGCACCGCCTGCCGACCGCCGTGTCGCTGCGCGCGTTCCCCGCGATCAACATCGGCGGCCCGGTCGAGGACGCGCGCATGCTGGCGCGGGCGATGCTGATGGAGCTGGCCGCCTTCCACGGACCCGACCATCTCGCCATCGCGATCGTCTGCTCGGACCCGGACGGCCCGGCCTGGTCCTGGGCGAAATGGCTACCGCAACTGCAGCATCCGACCCAGCGCGACGGCATGGGCTCGACGCGGATGATGTACCACTCGCTCGGTGAACTGGAAACAGCGCTGGCGGCCGAGCTGCTCGAGCGCGGCCGGTTCATGCGCAACCCACAGCCGACCCAGGGGCGACTACATCTGGTCGTCGTCATCGACGACGGCTACGTCAGCGGCAGCGAACGGCTGGTCAGCGAATCGGGCCTGGATTCGGTGACGGTGCTCGACCTCACCGCGCCGGAAGGCGGGCTCGCGGCGCGGCGCGGACTGCAACTGGTCGTCGGCGACGGCGAGGTGGCCGCGCGCAGTGCGGCCGGCGTGGAGAAGTTCGCCACCGCCGACGAGGTGAGCACGGCGGAGTCCGAGTCCTTCGCTCGCGCGCTGGCCAGATACCGGCTCGCGACGGCCGCGCAGATCGTGAGTCTCGGTGAGGGAACCACGGCCGATCCGGGACTGATGGCGCTACTGAAGATCCCGGACGCGGCCCAGATCGATCCGGCGCGAGTGTGGCGTCCGCGCACCGGCAGGGAGCGGCTGCGGGTGCCGATCGGCATCACCCCCGACGGCACTCCGGTGGAGATCGACATCAAGGAGTCGGCCGAGAACGGCATGGGCCCGCACGGCCTGTGCATCGGCGCCACCGGCTCCGGAAAGTCGGAATTCCTGCGCACTCTGGTGCTCTCGCTGGTCACCACGCATTCGCCGGACGCGCTGAACCTGGTGCTCGTCGACTTCAAGGGCGGCGCGACCTTCCTCGGCCTGGACTCGCTGCCGCACGTCGCCGCCGTGATCACCAACCTGGAAGAGGAACTCTCGCTGGTCGATCGCATGAAGGACGCGCTCGCGGGCGAGATGAACCGCCGCCAGGAGCTGCTGCGTTCGGCGGGCAACTACGCCAACGTCACCGACTACGAGAAGGCGCGCGCCGCGGGAGTGCCGCTCGATCCGCTGCCCGCGTTGTTCATCGTGGTCGACGAGTTCTCCGAACTGCTCTCGCAGAAGCCGGATTTCGCGGAGCTGTTCGTGATGATCGGCCGCCTCGGCCGGTCGCTGCACGTGCACCTGCTGCTGGCGTCGCAGCGCCTGGAGGAGAACAAGCTGCGCGGACTGGAATCGCATCTGTCCTATCGCATCGGCCTGCGCACGTTCTCGGCGAACGAGTCGCGTGCGGTGCTCGGCATCACCGACGCCTACCATCTGCCCAGCGTGCCCGGATCGGGATATCTGAAGAGCGACGCGTCGGATCCGTTGCGGTTCAACGCCAGTTACGTGTCCGGTCCGTACGTCGCGCCGCAGGGCACGGTGACCGGCGAGGACGGCAGCCCGGTCGCGGGCAGGCGGCCCGCGTTGTTCACCGCCGTGCCGGTGGAGATACCCGACCCGATCGATGCGGAGACCGAAGCGGAACCGGTCGCGCCGTCGAACCCGCTGCTGGAGCTGCCGCCGCCACCGTCGGCCGCTGGGGCCGTGCCCAGCGCCGACGAGGGCATCCCGGACACGTTGCTCGACGTGGTCGTCAAGCGGCTCACCGGGCACGGCCGCCCGGCGCACGAGGTGTGGTTGCCGCCGCTGGACGAATCCCCGACGGTGGACATGCTGCTCCCGGACCCGGACTGGCGTTCGCCGGTCAACCGGCACGGCCAACTGTGGATGCCGATCGGCGTCATCGACAAGCCCTACGAGCAGCGCCGCGATGTGCTCACCATCAATCTGGCTGGCGCCCAGGGCAATGTCGCGGTCGTCGGCGGCCCGCAGTCGGGCAAGTCGACGACCCTGCGCACCATCATCATGGCGACCGCGGCCACGCACACTCCCGAACAGGCGCAGTTCTACTGCCTCGACTTCGGCGGCGGCAGCATGGCGGGCTTGTCCGGCGTGCCGCACGTGGGCTCGGTGGCCGGTCGCCTCGACGGCGATCGGGTGCGCCGCACCGTCGCCGAGCTCACCACGCTGATGCGTCAGCGCGAGGAGCGGTTCGCCGCGCTGGGCATCGAATCGATGGCCGAGTTCCGGCGCCGCAAGTTCGACGAGGGCCGTCGCGTTCCGGATGGCACAGCCGGGGCCGCCGACCCCTTGGCCGACGACAAGTTCGGCGACGTGTTCCTGGTGATCGACGGCTGGGCCGCGATCCGCGAAGAGTTCGACCTGCTGGAGCCGCAGATCAACGCCATCGCGGCCCAGGGCCTGTCGTTCGGCATCCACCTGATGATCGGCGCCGCGCGCTGGGCCGAGATCCGCCCGGTGGTCAAGGACCAGATCGGCACCCGGGTCGAGCTGCGACTCGGCGATCCGTCCGACTCGGAGATGGGCAGGCGCACCGCGCACCAGGTTCCGGTCGGACGCCCGGGGCGCGGTCTGACCGCGGACCAGCTGCACATGCTGATCGCCTTGCCGCGCCTGGACTCCGACTCCGACCAGGGCAGCCTGGCCGACGGTGTCGCGCAGGCGCGGGCCGGACTCGAACAGCAGTACCCGAACCGCCGCGCGCCCGAAGTGCGCATGCTGCCGCTGCGCTTCGGCAGGGACGAGCTGATGGCCTCGGCGAAGGCGGAAGGCGTCGAGCTCGGCCCCACCCGCGTGGTCGTCGGTCGCGGCGAGTCCGAATTACAGCCGCTGGTGTTGGATTTCGGCGTAGAACCGCACTTCATGGCCTTCGCGGACGTGGAATGCGGCAAGACCACCCTGTTGCGCAACATCGTGATGGGCGTGGTGGAACAGTCGACCACCGAGCAGGCCAGGATCATCATGGTGGACTACCGCCGGACCATGCTCGGCGTGGTCGAGGGCGACCACCTGGCCGGATACTCGACGTCGTCGCAGACTTGCGGTCCGATGATCCAAGAGGTGGCCGGGTATCTCGCCAAACGGATTCCCGGCTCGGATATCACACCGCAGCAACTGCGCGAACGCAGTTGGTGGAGCGGCCCCGAGATCTACATCGTGGTCGACGACTACGATATGGTGGCGGCCGGTACCGGCATGAACCCGTTCGCGCCGCTGTTGGAATACCTGCCCCAAGCGCGGGACATCGGCATGCATTTCGTGGTAACCCGCCGCAGCGGCGGTGTGTCCCGCGCGCTGTACGACCCGATTCTGGGCACCATGAAGAACCTTTCGGTGGAGACGCTGATCATGAGCGGGTCGCGTGACGAGGGCAAGCTGATCGGCGACGTGCGGCCGAGCAAGCTGCCGCCCGGCCGTGGAACACTGGTCTCGCGCAGCAGGGGTATCGAGATGGTGCACATCGCGCACTTGCCGCCCATCTGATCGGTTCGCCGTCGTGCGCCGGATATTCCGGCGTGCGCGGAGCGGCCCGTGAGTGCGCGGCACGATCGCGCACAAGGCGTCCTGCGATATTCGGTTAGACCGTGCCCGTCGCGCGCGGCGGGCAGCCCCGGACAGCGCGGATCGTTCAGTTGTCGCCGCGTGGGATCAGTTGTTCGGCGGCGGTGGGCGCAAAAGCGCAGGCGCGGCCACTCGCCCGACAGCGGGGACCGGCACGGGAAGTGCGGGATCCCAGCTATCGGCTCTTCGCTCGAACAGCGCGCGTGACGGGCCCAGCGCGAGCGGGCCCGCTATGCGCACCAAACGGAATCCCGCCGAACGGTAGTAGGCGTGCAGGTCGGTATTGGTGGTCCACGCGTCGAGCCGGACCCAGGCGCGGCCCTGCGAGCGGGCGAGCAGTCCCGCGTGCGCCAGCAGGTGATGGCCCACGCGCCGGCCCGCGAAACGCAGATCCACGATCATGTAATGGGCGATCACCGCATCGTCGAGTTCCCACGCCGACCATAGACCGGCGTCGGCGCGGTCGTTGACCGTGATCGTTCCCGCCGGTTCGCCCGCGACCTCGGCGATCCAGGTCTCGCCCGCGTCCAGCGACCGTCCCACGGCGCGAGCGAAGATCTCGATGGGCAGGCCGCGTCCGGCGACCGTCCACTGATCGGAGCCGCGCGCGGTGAGCCACGCCGTGCGCTGCACGCGCAGGCGGCAGATCATGCCGAGATCGCCCCATGTCGCCTGGCGCAGCGCGATCGTCATGGGCTAGGCCCGGCCGGTCCCGTGCGAATCGGCAAGCGTGGTCCGGATGACTGCGGTGCCTTCGGCGTCGCCGAGCTCGTAGGCGAGCCGATTGCCGGAGGCGAGCGAACGTTGCCGCGTGGCACGGGTGACGCGCTCGTGGTTGGCGCCGATGCGCAGGTGGTCGAGCAGGATGGTGCCGGTGGCGACGCCGAGCACCAAGGCTTCCTCCGCGGTGGCAGGCCGGGCGACGAGCGTGTCGCGGTGCGCGGTCTCGGCATGACCCCGGTCGGCGAGGCGGCGGGTGGTGCCCTCCGGAATATCGTGCGGTGAGTCGATTCCGGTGGCCTCGGCCAGATCACGGGGATAGAAGCTGACCTCCCACGACCACGGCTCATGGTCGAGATACTGGACCACCGTCCTGGCCAGCACCCACGAATCCGGCGGTATCCCCAACCAAGACGCGACTTCGGGGCTGGCGGGCTCCATCTTCGCGCTGAACTCCTTCGACGGCTCCCGGTGCGCGGCCCGCGCGATCTCCTCGAAGATGTCGTGCGGGGTCTGCGGCCGGTCGGGGCGGATGGAATCGGTGACAACGGATTCCAGGATTTCCTGGTTTCGAACGATCGTTCCGCGGGAAGTAGCTGTATAGACGAGATTTTCGGTCACCAGCACCTGGATCGCGTTGCGGGCCGTGGTAATCGAGACCTGCATTTGATCGGCAAGCTCCGAGTGACTGGGCAGTCGATCGCCCGGTTTCCACTTGGCTGCGCGGATCTCCTCGCGGAGGAGGTCTGCGATCCGGTGATACGTCGGACCGTCCGCCATCTTGCTCCTCGGTTGGTCATGCAGGTAACGAAGTGTACTCTCCGTGACTCCCTACGGCCCGTTAACGCTTGACAGGTGCCTTCAGAGGTTTATTGTAATGAAGTCCTGATCCGGTGTTGTGCGGCGATGACGGCGAGGCAACGTGGCAGGTTCGGATACAACGGTCGTAATGGCCCTCCCTGGCACACCTAGGTGTGTCGATCCTTCGGTGCGCTCTTCGGCACCGGGATTGCTTCCCACGTCCGACCTATTGGTTCGGGCGTGTCGCGGACACCGCGTGGTCGGTGGTCCGCTCTTGTGGTTCGCTCGTGATCTGGCAGTGCTACATGAGCGCCGCCTGGTCGGCCGCGGTGGTTCGGTGGACACCTCCGTGGCGGTGGTTCGCGAAATCGAGCGTCGCAGAGTCGAATTGGTGATGGCCATCGACGACTGGGTGATGCGAAGTGTGCCGCAGCATCGGCTCGGCGCCACTCTGCACACCGAAACGGTGGGTGCGGTGATCGATCGCCTCGCCGAGTCGTCGGTGCGCGCGCACCACGCGTTGATGACTCTGAACGCGCACGACGATTTGCTGCACAACGCGTGGCATCATCTCGCCGAACTCGCGGACGCCTATGACGATCTGGTGCGCGACGTCATGGCGGGCAGGCGGCGTCTGCCCGAGTGGTGAGCGGCTGATCCGTTCGCCCTTCGCCCCGCCGGGCCACCGCCCGGCGGGTGTCACGGGTGGTAACGACGATGATCGGTGGCGAAGTCGTCCGCGACGGTCGCGGCCAGCTCGACGTAGGCCCGCTTGGTCTGCTTGTGCAAGCGGTGCAAATCGATTTCGGCGCCCTCGGACATGTGCGCGTCGAACGGGATGATGTGCACGGCGCGGCACCGGGACAGGAAGTACTCCCGTAGCTGCTGGATACCGACGTTCGGTGATCCGGCCCGCGGGGAGTTGATCACCACCACCGCGTTGCGCACCAAATGGTCGTGGCCGTGCAGCGACAACCAGTCCAATGTGGCTGCGGCACTGCGGGCTCCGTCGATCGCGGGGGAGGAGATCAGGACCAGCGAGTGCGCCAGGTCGAGCACACCGGACATGGCCGAATGCATGAGCCCGGTACCGCAGTCGGTGAGGATGATGTTGTAGAACCGCTGCAGGATTCGGGCGACCGCGCGGTACTCCTCTTCGCTGAACGCCTCCGACGCGGCCGGATCACGTTCGCTGGCGAGCACTTCCAGGCGGCTCGTCGCCTGCGAGGTGTGCCTGCGCACATCCGAATAGCGCTGGATGGTCGAATCGAGGAGCAGGTCGCGCACGGTGGACCTGGTCTGCAGGGGCACCCGCTGCGACAGCGTGCCGAAGTCAGGATTGGCGTCGACGGCGATCACCCGGTCGCCCCGGATCGAGGCGAAGGTGGAGCCGAGACCCATTGTGGTGGTGGTCTTTCCGACACCGCCCTTGAGCGACAGCACCGCGATCCGGTAGTCGCCGCGGACGGGCTGCCTGATCCGTGCGACCAGTTCCTGCAACCTGCGTTCCTCGGCGGACATACCGGGGTTGATCGCGCCGCCGGACACGTGGTGCACGGCCTTGCGCCACCCGGTTCCCGGAGCTTTCTTGGCCCGGCGCAGCGGCACGTCGTCGAGTGAAGGCTGCTGGAACGGGGCGCCCTGCTGCCGGGCGGGTGGCTGTGGGTAGCCGGGAGGCGTGCCCCACTGCGGAGCGGGGTGACCAGTGGCTTGGTGCGGCGGCACGGAATGCGGTGATGCCGGACCGGATTCGGGCGCGGCAGCATTGCGCCACTGGTCGACGGGGACCTGCGGTGCGCTGCCCGCTGCCTGATCGCCCGCGAACTGCGTCGGGTGACCGGCGGGTACGCCGCTCGAGGCGTTGGGGTGCGGCTGTGGCGCGCCCGCGTCGTAAGCCGCATCCGGACGGGGCTGAGGCGCAGGCTGCTGGTCGGAGTTCGGCGCTTGTCCGACCGGCGGCTGGGACGCCGAAGGTTCGTTCGGCTCCGCCGACAGCCGGTGGCGTCCGCCACCGGCGACAGGTCGCGCCGCCACAGGGCCGATGTCGGTCGCGCCGGCGCGGTTCGATGCCGGTGCGCTCGAGTCCCTTTGTGCGCGAGTCGCATCGACCGACCCCGCCGAGTCGGGCTGCACGGGGGCCTCCGGCGCGGTACCGGATGCACTGGTGTGCGGCGCGGGCGGGTCGGGCAGCGGTGGGAGTCGGCGCGGCGCGTCGGTCGCGGGCGCGGCGGCCTGCTCGGGCCGAGGAGCCGCGAGCCACGGCGGCGGACCATCGGGAATCACCGCCGTGGGAGCGGGTGCGGCGGTCTGCGGGGCTTGCACCGGATGCTCGGTAATGGGTGGTGTCCGGTGGGCATCGCTCGACGGCGTGATGTCCCCGGTGCCCAGTGTGGAGCCATGCTCGGATCCCGCACCTGCCGACGTTGTCGGGGCCTGAGCCGCTGCCGCGCTCCGGTTCACCCCGGCAGTGGTGTTCGCGCTGTGCGGTTCGGTCGGGCTTGCGCCGGTGGATGAGGTGGCGGTCTCGGCGCCGGTCGGCGTCGCTTCTCGGCTCTCGGCCTGCCGAACAGCGTCCGCTCTCCCGGAAACGGGATCCTCAGCGGAACGTGCCGCTGTCGGAGCGCCGTGCGGCCCTGCGTGCTCGTCCGTTGACGGCCCGGATTGCTCGCCGTGCGGTGATTGCGCATTTTCGCTCAGCGGGTCGGGGGCCTGCCACGCGCTGGATACTGGCGTGGCGGTCGGGGCCGACGGGTCTCCGCCCTGCCGTGCCGCGTCCTCCGGGCCGGTTACGGGCGAGGTCCCGCCGCTGGTCGGGTCTGCTGACGGTGGAGCGGATGGCACGCCGGTCGGTGCCTGAGCGTTCTGCCGCGCGGTGTGGTCGGCCGTGCTTCGGTCGGGAGTCGGCGTCGTCGGGTCGATGGGGGGCTGCGGTGCGGGTTGTGTGCTGGTTGGTGTCGAGGAGTGTCCGCCCTGCGGCGCTGTCTGGTCCGGAGCGGATGGCACGCCGGTCGGTGTGTGAGCGTTCTGCCGCGCGGTGTGGTCGGCCGTGCTTCGGTCGGGAGTCGACGTCGCCGGGTCGATGGGCTGCTGCGGTGCGGGTTGTGTGCTGGTTGGTGTCGAGGAGTGTCCGCCCTGCGGCGCTGTCTGGTCCGGAGCGGATGGCACGCCGGTCGGTGCCTGAGCGTTCTGCCGCGCGGTGTGGTCGGCCGTGCTTCGGTCGGGAGTCGACGTCGCCGGGTCGATGGGCTGCTGCGGTGCGGGCTGTGCGCTTGTCGGTGTCGAGGAGTGTCCGCCCTGCCGCGCCGCCTGCTCCGGAGCGGACGGAGGCACGGCGGGATATCCGGCTCGAGGCGGTCGCGCGGCCGGTTCGCGGCCGGTCGATGTCGAGGTAGGCCAGGTCTGGTTCGGACCGGCGGGTGGGGTCTCGCGAGACTCGCCGCGCTGAGTCGCCTCGTTTCCGGTCGGGCTCGGGCCGATCGGTGGGGTGGTCCGATTGGGCGGAGCCGAGTTCGGCCACAGGCTCGGAGCCACGGCCGACAGGGCGGCATCGAGGCGAGGGTTGCCGGTGGACGGCCATCCACCGTGCTTCGGCCCGAGCGGAGGTCGGCCGCCGACGGCCTGGCCCGGCGTGCTCTGGCCGTGCGATGGCGGGGCATGCTCGTCGTTCCGGGGCGGAGCGGGCCGGTCGTCGGCTGGTTGCCGGGGCGGCGGCGGCGGGAGCTCCGGGCGGTCCGCCTGCTGTTCGTTCGACGCGGGCGGGTTCGCGGACCTGCTGCCCAGTGGCTGGAAACCGGGTGAGGGCTGCGACGGATTGCGCGTGGGCAGGCTGTGCTGCGGAGCGCCGGTGCGCTCCGGCGGCGCTTGCCACGAATTGTCCTGCGCCGGTGGAGTGCGGTCGTAGCCGGGCTGCTGCCAGGACCCCTGCGGCTGCTGGGCCGCCTGTGGGTGGGGCCAAGACTCTTGCGGCTGCTGCCAGGCCTGGTATGGCTGTTGCCAAGACTCTTGCGGCTGCTGCCAGGACTCTTGCGGCTGCTGCCAGGCCTCTTGCGGCTGCTGCCGGAGGGACTCTTGCGGAAGCTGCTGCCGGGACTCCTGCGGCTGTTGCAGAGAATCTTGCGGCTGTTGCCAGGACTCCTGTGGCTGTTGCCAGGCCTCTTGCGGCTGCTGCCACGACTCGTGCGGGGCACGAGCCGGTGCGGGCTCCTCCGGAACCGGCGCGGGCGCGCGACTCGCGTCGCCCTGCCGCTGATCCTCCTCGGCATTCCCCTCGTGCTTGTCGCGGCGCCAGCCCTTACGGCGCTTCTCCGGCCGTGCGGCATCCGGGCGTTCCGCCTCGGGCGCGCGGCCGCGCAAACGGCCGCGCCTGCGGCTGGGGGAGTCCTCGATGAGGTCGTCGTGCGGAAGGTTCTGTACCGGCGCTTCGTAGCCGCTCTGACTGACGTCGCTCTCCGACAGCCACGGCGGCAGCATGGGCAGGCCGTCATTGCTACGGCTCACGACTGCGCCTCGCCGATGTTCGGCGTGCCGATCTCTCGCTCGCTGCGCTCGGTCACGACTGCCCTCGCTGCCCGCTCGGCTCGGTCGTGGCCAGGGACGCTCTGCCGTTGACTCGCTCGCTACGATTACTCACGGCCTCGCCTCCCTGCCGCTCGCTTCGGCCGTGACCGAGAGCACCCACGCCGGTGGCTCGCACGCTGCGCCGGCTCACGCGTCCCCCTCGATCCGTTCGACCCAAATACCTGGACAGCGGCCAGTTTACGCGACAACCCGGTGCCGTCGCGGCGCAGCGTCCGAGGCCCGCCACGAGTGGGAAGACGGCTGCGAAACCGCTGGCGACACGGGTATACAGGGAGGCATTTTTGCCCGATCCGGAACGGATCGGTAAGCTGGAGCGGCGGTGCACCTAGGCGCCGCCTGTTTGTGTGCGAGCGGTTCGCTCCGGCGATCGGTCCCATTCGAGCAGAACCAGCAAACAAACCAGGTTGAGCGTAACCGGGATCGCGGAGGACATGGCGAAGAAAGACGGGGCCATCGAGGTCGAGGGTCGAGTTGTCGAGCCGCTGCCCAATGCGATGTTCCGGATCGAGCTCGAGAACGGACACAAGGTTCTCGCGCACATCAGCGGGAAGATGCGGCAGCACTACATTCGCATCCTCCCCGAGGACCGTGTGGTCGTCGAGCTCTCGCCCTACGACCTGTCGCGTGGCCGGATCGTATACCGCTACAAGTGATCGTGCCCGGCGCGATCGGCGTCGGTTGCGAGCCGGCAGTCCCGGCGTGAGCCGGGGCCGAGTCGAAAGACTCACACCAGAGCTTCCCCAGTCGCCGACTGGGGAAAAACTGTGTTCACACCCCTGTGAACCACAACAGATTGGACGGACGTGAAGGTTCAGCCGAGCGTCAAGAAGATCTGCGAGAAGTGCAAGGTGATCCGCCGTCACGGCCGGGTCATGGTGATCTGCGACAACCTGCGCCACAAGCAGCGCCAGGGCTGAGCGGAGGCGAGGGAGACCTCGCACCACCCGCCCGAGGCTTGCCGACGGCGAACGCTCGACGCGACACCAGCCAAGCACCGAACCGCAGTTCGGATTGGCAAGAAGAACTCCCAGCACCAGCCGCACGCTGCGGAAATCAGGGTTCGCCCTGGGCGTGCGCGCCTACCACCGGTTCGGAGGCCGGTGCCCCGCCAAGACGAGGGGACGGACAGGGAGCAGACCTCCGCAACGATTAAGGAAACTGCCAGATGGCACGTCTCATGGGCGTCGACCTCCCGCGCGAGAAGCGCATGGAGATCGCACTGACCTACATTTTCGGCATTGGCCGTACCCGCTCCAAGGAGATCCTCGAGGCCACCGGCGTCAGCCCGGACCTGCGCTCGAAGGATCTCAGCGACGACGATCTGACGAAGCTGCGTGACTACATCGAGGCTTCGGAGTTCAAGGTCGAGGGTGACCTGCGCCGCGAGGTGCAGGCCGATATTCGCCGCAAGATCGAGATCGGCTGCTACCAGGGCCTGCGCCACCGTCGTGGCCTGCCCGTGCGTGGCCAGCGCACCAAGACCAACGCGCGCACCCGCAAGGGCCCGAAGCGCACCGTCGCCGGCAAGAAGAAGTAGGGATAACCGATGCCTCCGAAGAGTCGGGCCGCGGGCCCGAAGAAGACCCAGAAGTCGCGTCGCAGGGACAAGAAGAACGTCCCGCACGGCAACGCGCACATCAAGAGCACGTTCAACAACACGATCGTGTCGATCACCGACCCGAACGGCAACGTCATCTCCTGGGCGTCGTCGGGTCATGTCGGCTTCAAGGGCTCGCGCAAGTCGACCCCGTTCGCCGCGCAGCTCGCCGCCGAGAACGCCGCCCGCAAGGCGCAGGAACACGGTGTCAAGAAGGTCGACGTGTTCGTGAAGGGCCCCGGTTCGGGCCGCGAGACCGCGATCCGCTCGCTGCAGGCCGCCGGCCTCGAGGTGGGCACGATCTCCGATGTCACCCCGCAGCCGCACAACGGCTGCCGTCCGCCCAAGCGGCGTCGCGTCTAGCGGGAAAGGAATAACGAACAATGGCTCGTTACACAGGCCCTATCACCCGCAAGTCGCGTCGTCTGCGCGTCGACCTCGTCGGCGGCGACCAGGCGTTCGAGCGTCGCCCCTACCCGCCCGGCCAGCACGGCCGCGCGCGGATCAAGGAGAGCGAGTACCTGCTCCAGCTGCAGGAGAAGCAGAAGGCCCGCTTCTCCTACGGCGTCATGGAGAAGCAGTTCCGCCGGTACTACGAAGAGGCCAACCGCCTCAAGGGCAAGACCGGTGACAACCTGCTGCGTCTGCTCGAGACCCGCCTGGACAACGTCGTGTACCGCGCCGGTCTGGCCCGTACCCGCCGTCAGGCTCGTCAGCTGGTCTCGCACGGCCACTTCCTGGTGAACAACAAGAAGGTCGACGTTCCCAGCTTCCAGGTCACCCAGTACGACATCATCGATGTCAAGGAGAAGTCGCTGGGCACCCTGCCGTTCCAGGTGGCGCGTGAGACCGTCGGCGACCGTCCGGTTCCGGGCTGGCTGCAGGTGCTCCCCGGCCGGCTGCGGATCCTGGTCCACCAGTTGCCCGAGCGCGCCCAGATCGATGTGCCGCTGCAGGAACAGCTGATCGTCGAGTACTACTCGAAGTAAGACTTGGCACAACGTGCCGCTGGTGCGTGGCCGCCCCGATGGGCGGCCAGGCACAACCCCTGAGACGAGGCGTCAAATAGCGGGCGCCCAAAAGGAGGATGATCCACATGCTGATTTCACAGCGTCCGACGCTGACCGAAGAGGTCGTCGCCGAGAACCGCTCGAAGTTCACCATCGAACCGCTCGAGCCGGGCTTCGGTTATACCCTCGGCAACTCGCTGCGGCGTACCCTGCTGTCCTCGATTCCGGGGGCGGCGGTCACGAGCATCCGCATCGACGGCGTCCTGCACGAGTTCACCACCGTTCCGGGCGTGAAGGAGGATGTCACCGACATCATCCTGAACCTCAAGGGCCTGGTCGTGTCCTCCGAGGAGGACGAGCCGGTCACGATGTACGTGCGCAAGCAGGGTCCGGGCACCGTCACCGCCGGTGACATCGTCCCGCCCAGCGGCGTGGTGGTGCACAACCCGGACATGCACATCGCGACCCTGAACGACAAGGGCAAGCTGGAGATCGAGCTCGTCGTCGAGCGCGGTCGCGGCTACGTCCCGGCCGTGCAGAACAAGGCGTCCGGCGCGGAAATCGGCCGGATTCCGGTGGATTCGATCTACTCGCCGGTGCTGAAGGTGACCTACAAGGTCGAGGCGACCCGCGTCGAGCAGCGCACCGACTTCGACCGGCTCATCCTGGACGTGGAGACCAAGAACTCCATCAGCGCGCGGGACGCGCTCGCCTCGGCGGGCAAGACCCTGGTCGAGCTCTTCGGCCTGGCCCGTGAGCTGAACGTCGAAGCAGAGGGCATCGAGATCGGCCCCTCGCCGGCCGAGGCGGATCACATCGCCTCGTTCGGCCTGCCGATCGAGGATCTGGACCTCACCGTCCGGTCCTACAACTGCCTCAAGCGCGAGGGTGTGCACACCGTCGGCGAACTGGTCGCCCGCACCGAGTCGGATCTGCTGGACATTCGCAACTTCGGTCAGAAGTCCATCGACGAGGTCAAGGTCAAGCTGCACGCGCTCGGCCTCTCGCTGAAGGACAGCCCCGCGTCGTTCGATCCGTCCAGCGTGGTCGGCTACGACGCGAGCACCGGCACGTGGAGCGACAGCGGCACGTTCAGCGACACCGACGGCGGCGAGCAGGACTACGCCGAGACCGAACAGCTCTAGGCCGCCGGGGTAGGCGCCCCGGCCCGGCCTCATACAAGGAGAACACCACAATGCCCAAGCCCAAGAAGGGTGCCCGCTTCGGCGGGTCGGCGTCGCACCAGAAGGCGATCTTCGCCAATCTGGCCACGGCGCTCTTCGAGCACGGCCGGATCACCACCACCGAGGCCAAGGCCAAGGCCGTGCGTCCCTACGCGGAGAAGCTGATCACCAAGGCGAAGGGCGGCACCCTGGCCGACCGTCGCGAGGTGCTGAAGGTGATCCGCAACAAGGATGTCGTGCACGAGCTCTTCGCGGAGATCGGCCCGTCGTTCGAGGGGCGCGAGGGTGGCTACACCCGCATCACCAAGACGCTGCCGCGCAAGGGTGACAACGCGCCGATGGCGATCATCGAGCTGGTTCGCGAGAAGACCGTGACCAACGAGGCCGATCGCGCCCGTCGCGTGGCCGCCTCGAAGAAGGCGGAGGAGGCTCCGGCCGCCGAGGTCGTCGAGGAGGAGGCCGACGAGGCCGTCGCCGAGACCGCCGAGGCTCCGGCTGCCGACGAGGCCGCCGAGGACAAGAAGGACGCCTGACGCTTCGCGTCGGAGTTCGCGCACGAGCCCGCCACCCGCACTGGGTCGGCGGGCTCGTGCGTTTCGACCAGAGGATCATGTGACCGTGGAGGAATCGGTGGGATCGATGTCGGGTCGACCGGGCGAGGACGCACCGGGCGTGCCCGGTATCGACGTGCCACGCACCCGGGTGCGGTTGGACATCGCCTATGACGGCACGGATTTCGTCGGCTGGGCGCGTCAGCCTGGTCTGCGCACCGTGCAGGGGGTGCTGGAGGACGCGCTGAGCAAGGTGTTCCGCGAGCCGATCCAGCTGACCGTGGCGGGCCGTACGGACGCGGGCGTGCACGCCGAGGGGCAGGTCACGCATTTCGACACCGCCGGTGAACTGGACGCGGCGAAACTGGTGCACCGGATGGCGCGCTTCCTGCCGAAGGACGTGCGGATCAGGCACGCGCGCCCGGCCGCGCCGGAGTTCGACGCCCGGTTCTCCGCCATCCGCCGCCATTACGCCTACCGGCTGACCACCGCGCCGTACGGTGCGGAGCCGCTCCAGGCCCGCAGCGTGGTCGCCTGCCGATCCGGCGTCGATGTCGACGCGATGCGGGCGGCTTCGCGAAAGTTGCTCGGGCTGCACAACTTCGCCGCCTTCTGCCGCCGCAGGGAGGGTGCGACGACGGTACGGGAGCTGCAGCGGTTCGACTGGGTGCGCGATGGTGACCTGCTGATCGCCTACGTCAGCGCGGACGCGTTCTGCTGGTCGATGGTCCGCAGTCTGGTCGGTGCGGTCCTCGCCGTCGGCGAAGGGCGGCGGACGCCGGAATGGGTGGCCGATCTGTTGCGGGAGACCGAGCGCTCCAGTTCGGTGACCGTCGCTCCCGCACATGGTTTGAGCTTGATAGGCGTGGACTACCCGGCCGACGAGGAACTCGCGGCCCGCAACGCGCAGACGCGGGAGATGCGGTCGGTTCCGGTACCTGGCGGAGGCTGCTGCGGCGAGTGAGAATGTCCGCGCACTACCCGCACCCGTGCTCGGGTGCGGGTAGCGGACGCGGTCACTTCGATGACCGCGGGTATTGCTGCTGCGACTGTGCCGACTGCTGAGCCTGCTCCTGCTGGGTCGGCGACATCGGTGTGGACCGGCCGGATTGCGCTTCGATGGTCCTCGGTTCGTGCGACGCCCCGGAAATCTGGATGCGGCGCGGCTTCGCACGCTCCGCGATGGGGATCGTCACCGACAGCACGCCGTTGTTGTAGGTCGCGCTGATGTTCTCGACGTCGACGTTCTCGCCGAGGGACATCTGGCGCATGAAGGTGCCCGCGAAACGTTCCGAGGCGATCCACTGGACGCCTTCTTCGCTCGGCACGGTGCGTTGCGCCCGCAAGGTGAGCGTGCCGTTGTCGACGCTGACGTCGATCGAGCCGGGGTCGACGCCGGGCAGATCCGCGTTCAGAACGTAGTGATCTCCCGCTTTGAACAGATCCATCGGCATGAATCGCGGTGCGCGACCGGTTCCGGCAGTCTCACCGAGCAGTTGGCGGGCAACGGTGTCGATGTCATGGAATGGATCGAATCGAAGCACAGCAATCACCTCCATCTCCTAGTGGTGGCGCCGGCCAGGCGCCGGGCGCCGATAGCTGTGCAATAGCCACAGTAGCCCTCGGTAATCGGGACGGCATCGACCCGACAGGGCCGTCCTGGCAGTGCACGGGCCCGGCCGGAATAGCGCCCTCCTGGCGTGTGTTGGGTCGGGACATGGCATTCGACAGTCTCGGACGGTTCGGAGTGTGGCGGGCGTACAACGGGTTCAGCCCGGAAGACGCGCGAGAATTGGAGCGGCTTGGATACGGCGCGCTCTGGCTGGGGGCTTCGCCTCCGGCGGATCTGGCGACGGTCGAACCGCTGCTGGAGGCGACCGAAACGATCACCGTCGCCACCAGCATCGTGAACATCTGGGCGGCGCCCGCGAAGGAGGTGGCCGACTCGTTCCACCGGATCGAGGCCCGCTTCCCGGGCCGGTTCCTGCTCGGCATCGGTGCGGGACACCCGGAGCACACCGGTGAGTACCGCAAGCCGTACGACGCGCTTGTCGAGTATCTCGACGACCTCGACGCCGCGGGAGTACCCGCCGAACGTCGCGCGGTGGCCGCACTCGGCCCGCGCGTGCTGAAGCTGGCCGCCGAGCGGTCGCTGGGCGCGCTGCCCTATTTCGTGCCCGCGGCGCACACCGCGAAGGCCCGCGAGATCGTCGGCCCGGACGCGCTGCTGGCGACCGAGCACAAGGTGGTGCTGACCGACGACGCCGGCACGGCGCACGCGGTCGCCGATGAGACCGTCAAGTTCTATGTCGGCCTGACCAACTACGCGTCGAACCTGCGCCGATTCGGTTTCACCGACGCCGACCTCACCGTGCCGCCGAGCGAGGCGCTGTTCGACGCCGTCATCGCGCACGGCACGCCGGAGCGGATCGCCGCCCAGCTGTCCGAACACGCCGACGCGGGCGCCGACCACGTCGCGGTGCAGATCCTCGGCGACAACTACCTCCCGGCTCTGCGCACCCTCGCTCCGCTGCTCACCGGGCGATCCTGACCGCCCGTCTCCGGCCCCCGGCGCTGCGCACCTTTACTGCGCTGTTGACCGCGGGATCCTGACCGTCCGTCTCCGGCCCCCGGCGCTGTGTACCTTTGCTGTGCTGTTGACCGCGGGATCCTGACCATCCGTCTCCGGCCCCCGGCGCTGCGCCGGGGGCCGGTTTTGTTTCCGGCGATCGTCCTAAGGGACTGTTAGGAAGCTTCGAGAGCCATTTCGCGCGCGTGTGACTGTCGACACACTGATCTGCGACGACGTGATGAGGCGTCGGAGAAGGAGATGTTGTGACTACGACACAGCCCGTCGGCGAGCGCCGGGTGGTCGCGAATGTTCTGCGCGGATCCATCGGCAATCTCGTCGAGTGGTACGACTGGTATGTCTACGCCGCGTTCAGCGTGTACTTCGCGAAGACGTTCTTCCCGAAGGACGATCCGACCGCGCAACTGTTGTCCACCGCCGCCGTGTTCGCGGTCGGCTTCCTGATGCGCCCGATCGGCGGGTGGGCACTGGGTCGGTACGCCGACCGGTTCGGCAGGCGCTCGGCCCTGACCCTGTCGGTGACCGTGATGGCCGCCGGTTCGCTGATGATCGCGGCGACGCCGGGTTACCAGACCATCGGCCTGGCCGCTCCGGCTCTGTTGCTGGTCGCCCGGCTGCTGCAGGGGTTGTCGGTCGGCGGTGAATACGCCACCAGTGCGACGTATCTGTCCGAGGTGGCCTCGGCGGGCAGGCGCGGGTTCTACTCGAGCTTCCAATACGTGACCTTGGTGGCAGGACAGCTCGTCGCGCTCGGGGTGCAGATCGTGCTGCAACAGTTCCTCGACGCCGGCCAGATGAACGCCTGGGGCTGGCGGATCCCGTTCGTGATCGGCGCCGCCGGTGCGCTGATCGTGATGTGGTTGCGGCGCGGCATGGACGAGTCCGAGCAGTTCCGCGCCGAATCCGGACAGCGGCCGAAGAAGACCGCGGCGACGGCCGCCGAGGTGCGGGAATCGCGTGGCTCCCTGCGGATCCTGTTGCAGTACCCCCGCGAATGCCTGCTGGTCGTCGGGTTGACGCTGGGCGGAACGGTCGCGTTCTACACGTACACGACCTACATGCAGAAGTTCATGATCAACACCTCCGGCATCTCCAAGTCGACCGTGGCGTGGATCAACTTCATCGCGCTGCTGGTCTTCGTGGTGCTGCAACCGCTGGCGGGGGCGCTGTCGGACCGGATCGGCCGACGCAAGCTGCTCATCTTCTTCGGCGTGGCGGGCACCTTGCTGACCGTGCCGATCATGACGGTGCTCGCACGCACCACCAATCCGGTCGCCGCGTGGGGTCTGATGATGGCGGCGCTGGTGATCATCACGGGATACACCTCGATCAACGCGATCGTGAAGGCCGAGCTGTTCCCGACGAAGATCCGCGCGCTCGGCGTAGGGCTGCCCTATGCCTTGACCGTCGCGATCTTCGGCGGCACCGCCGAGACGATCGCGCTCGCGCTGAAGAAGGGCGGCCACGAGTCGCTGTACTTCTGGTATGTCGCAGGCTGCATCGCCGTCTCGCTGATCACCTACTACTTCATGCGGGAGACCTCGGCCTCGTCGGCGATCGACGCGGCCGAGCCCACCGCGAGCGCCGACACCGGGTCCGGCGCCGCGGGGGCCGAGCCGGGTCGGCCGATGGTCACCGTGCGTGACTGACCGACCGGCACACGCGCCGGTCCGCCCACTGTGGGAGGATCGGCGCGTGCGGCTTGCGGTGGTCGAGGACGACGACGGCGTGGGAGACGCGCTGGTCGAGGCACTCAACGTCCGTGGCTACCGCGCCGAACGCAAGCGCCGCGGCGCGGATCTGCTGATCGCGCACCGCGACTACGACGCGGTGATTCTGGATCTCGGACTGCCCGACGGCGACGGTCTGCAGGTGTTGCGGCGACTGCGCGAGGTGAGTTCGGTTCCGGTGCTGATCCTGACCGCGCGCAGTGACGAACGCTCGATCGTGCGAGGCTTGCGCGGTGGCGCCGACGACTATCTGGTGAAGCCGCCGCGCATCGCGGAACTCGTCGCGCGGCTGGAGACGGTCACCAGGCGGGCGGCCGCGGCGGCGCGACAGGCGCAGTCGGTGATCGTCACCGGTGACGTGCGGGTCGATCTCGGCGCCCGCGTTGTCGAGGTGGCCGGGGAGCCGGTGTCGCTGACTCAGAAGGAATTCGAGCTGGTCGAGGCGCTGGTGGAACGGCCGGGGGCCGCGGTGAGCCGTCAGCAGTTGATGGACCGCATCTGGGGTGACGCCTTCGTCGCGGTCTCGCGTTCGCTGGACGTGCACATGACGGGCTTGCGGGCGAAACTCAACCGGCCCGGCCTGATCACCACCATCCGCGGGTACGGGTATCGGTGGGGGCAGTGAGCGCGGTCCGGCGGGCCGGAGGTGTGCCATGCGGCGTCGCTTGCTGGTCGCGCTGACACTGTTCGCGGCCATCGCGGTGCTGGCGTTCGCGGTCCCGCTGTCGCTGACCATCGCCACCAGCCGCACCCAGCAGCTGGTGCTCGCGCGCTCGGGGGACGCCGACCGCTTCGCCACCCTCGCCGACAACGCGGTCACCGCGGGGGACAGCCGTGCGCTGGCCGACGAGGTGCTGCGCTATCACGAGCTGTACGGCGAGAACGTGCTCGTGGTCGACGCCAGGGGTGCGCCGACGGTGAACGCGGGCGCGGACATGGACGATCCCGGCATCGTCGCGGCGGTGGCGGCCGCGCGCCGCAATCAGCGTCCGCACGCGGTGGACAAGCTGACGCCGTGGGGCGCGCCGAGCATGCTGGTCGCGCGGCCGGTCGGCACCGGCGTGCAGGTGAACGGGGCCGTGGTGATCGAGGCGTCGACGGCCCGTGCTCGCGGTGATATCGCGCGGGACTGGGCGGTGATCGTGCTCGGCGGCGTGGTCGCGATGGCGCTGTTCGTGCTGCTGGCGGTGACGATCGGCCGCTGGGTGCTGCGGCCGCTCGCGGCGCTGTCGCACGGTGTGGCGGAGTTGACCGCGACGCTGCCCAAGCCGCGCGCCGACACCGTCGCGCCGGTATCGATCGCGGGCCGCTACGGCGGGCCGCCGGAGATGCGGGCGCTGGCCGAGTCGTTCGACGCGATGGCGCTGGCCGTGGCCGATTCGGCGGACGCGCAGCGCCAGCTGGTCGCCGACACCGCACACGCGATGCGCAATCCACTGGCCGCCCTGACCATTCGCCTCGATTCCCTGGAACCAGCGATCCCGGCGAGCGCGGCGAGCATCTTCCACAACGCTGGCGCCGAGGTGGAGCGGCTCACCGCGTTGCTCGACGGCTTGCTCAGCTTGGCCGTCGCCGAGACCCCGGCGGCATTCGACGTCGCCCGCACGGCCGAGGGCGACGACCAGTGCGACGCCGTGCAAGTGATCGCCGACCGATTCGACGCCTGGTGCTCGGCATTCGAGGCGGCCGGACAGCGATTGCGCGTGGCGGCCGTGGCCGGGCCCGCCGACGTCGCGGTCCCGGCCGACGTGCTCGCGCAGATGCTCGACGTACCGCTGAGCAACGCGACACGCTATGCGGGCGCGGGCGCGAACATCGATCTGGTCGTCGCGACCGAGCCGGGCTGGGTCACGGTGACCGTCCGCGACGACGGCAGCGGTGTTCCTCCCGCTGAGCTCGACAAGCTGACCACCCGTTTCTTCCGCGGTTCGGCCGCGGGGGCCGGTGGCTCCGGGCTGGGCCTGCCGATCGCCGCCGCATTGGCGCAGGCGCGCGGCGGCGTGCTCACCGTGGCCGCGGTGCGTCCGCATGGTCTGGCGGTCTCGGTGCGCCTACCCGAGGCGGAGGCCCGATGACCGGCCGGGAGCCGATCGTCCGGCGCGGCGTCGGTCGGCGCGGCTTCCTCGCGTTGGCCGTCGCGGCGGGGCTCGCGGGTTGTGGGCCGGGCGGCCGGGGCGCCACCGCGCGGCTGGCGTCCGGCGAGGTCGGCGGCTTCTATCACGCCTTCGCGGGGTTGCTCGGCCTCGCCGCCGAAAACGCCGGGGGTGTGCGGATCGAGCGGGTCACCACCTCGGGTTCGCAGGACAATCTGGCGTTGCTGGCGCGCGGTGAGGTCGATGCCGCGCTCGCGCTCGCGGATTCGGTGCGCGACAGCGCCGATCAGGTGTTCGCGCTGGGCCGGGTGTACGAGAACTACCTGCAGTTGGTCGTGCGGGCGGACAGCCCGATCGGTTCGGTCGCGGATCTGCGGGGAACGCGGGTGAGTCTGGGCGCGGAGGGATCGGGCGCGGCCTTGACCGGCGCACGGATATTGCGCGTCGCGGGGCTCGACCCGAGCGCCGACGTCGCGATCGCCCATCGCCCCTTGGCGCAAGCGGTGGCCGCCCTGACCGCTGGCGACGTGGACGCGCTGTTGTGGGCGGGCGGCGTGCCGACGGCACGGCTCGCGGTGCCGAGCCGGATGCGGCTCGTGGACATGGGCGAACTGGCCGCGCCGATGCGGGACCGGTTCGGGCCGGTATACGACCGGGTGGCGATCCCCGCGGATGCCTATCCGGGCGGGGTCTCGGTGCACACCATCGGGGTGGCGAATCTCTTGCTGGCCGCGGGCAGTATGTCCGAGGAGGTGGCCGCGGCCATCGTCGAACTACTGGTGTGGCACGCCGACGCGCTGGTGCCCACCGAGGCGGCGGGCACCCAATTCCTCGACGGCCGGTCGCTGATCAGCACCGGCCCGATTCCGCTGCACCCGGGAGCTGCCGCGGTCTATCGCCGCTGGCACGGATAGTTCCGTCAGGACCTGACCAAGCGGGCGATGGCGTCGGTCGCTTCCTTGATCTTGGCCTCGGCCTCCGGGCCACCCGCGACGGCCGCGTCCACGACGCAGTGGCTGATGTGATCCTCCAGCAGGCCCATCGCGACCGCTTGCAGGGCTTTGGTCATGGCGGACACCTGAGTGAGGATGTCGATGCAGTACTTCTCCTCCTCGACCATCCGCTGCAGACCGCGCGCTTGACCCTCGATGCGCCGCAGCCGCTTGAGGTAGTCGTCCTTGGCGGTGATGTAGCCGTGCGCGGCGTGGTCGGCCGCCGTGTGGTCGTGGGGGGAAGCTGCCACCGATGTCTCCTCGCTGCCTGCCGGTCGCCGGAACCGGATCAATACCCCCCTAGGGTACAGTTCCGGGGGCGTCTTGTCAGGTCGGGCCGCATGGTGCGGCAGACCCCGCCCGGTCGGAACGGTCCGTGTTCCGCCGGAAAGCAGGGTAACGCGGATCCCGGCGCGCGACGGCCACCCGGGGACGAGACAATTGAGGTATGAGTTCGCACCCCCGGCCCGCGCTCGCCGTCATCGGCGGCAGCGGCTTCTACGATTTCTTCGACAACGAGGCGACCATCGTCGAGGTCGACACCCCCTATGGTGCACCGAGCGCGGGCATCGCCGTCGGAGAGGTGGAGGGGCGGCCGGTGGCGTTCCTGCCGCGCCACGGCAAGAACCACGAATTCGCGCCGCACACCTTGCCCTACCGGGCCAATCTGTGGGCCCTGCGTTCGCTGGGCGTGCGCCGTATCTTCGCGCCTTGTGCCGTCGGCAGCCTGCGGGCGGACTGGGGCCCCGGCACGGTCGCGGTGCCCGATCAGCTGGTCGACCGGACCTCCGGTCGTCCGCAGACCTACTTCGACGGCGGCGGCATCCACGTGTCCTTCGCCGACCCGTACTGCGAGGAACTGCGGGCCGCGGCCATCAAGGCCGAGTCCGACGAACTGCACATGATGCACGCGGCCACGATGGTCGTGGTCGAGGGTCCGCGCTTCTCCACCCGCGCCGAGAGCCGGTGGTTCGCCGCCCAGGGCTGGGAGCTGGTGAACATGACCGGCCACCCGGAGGCGGTGCTCGCCCGCGAACTCGAGATGTGCTACGCCGCCGTCGCCCTCGTCACCGATCTGGACGCCGGTCTGGAGGAGGGCGAGGGGGTGCGCGCCGTCGACGTCTTCGCCGAGTTCAAGCGAAACCTCGTGCCCTTCAAGGAGCTCGTCCGCCGCGCGGTGGCCGCGGTCGACGGCACCGACACCTGCGACAAGTGCCGTGTCCACGCGGACGTGTCGCTGCCGTTCGAATTGCCCTGAGTCCGATGCGGGTGCTGGTCACCGGAGCGGCCGGGTTCCTCGGCGGGCACCTGCGCCGTGCGCTGCTCGCCACGGGACACCAGGTGACCGGGGTGGACCTGCTTCGCGACCACGGGCCGGACGCACGACCACCGGAAGAGATCGAGCGGGTGGACGTGCGCGACGCCGAAGGGCTCGCACCCCTCTTGGACGGAGTGGACGTGGTCTGCCACTTCGCGGGTGTCACCGCGGGCGCGCTGGCCGCCGACTTCGCCTCGCACAACGATGTCGGGACCGCCGTGCTGCTCGGTGCCATGGAGCGGGCGCGAGTCGGCCGCTTGGTGCTCGCCTCGTCCGTCGCGGTCTACGGCGAAGGCCGCTATCGCGGCGTGCAGAGCGGCCCGTTCTTCCCCAACCTGCGTCGCAGGGCCGACCTCGACCGAGGCATGTTCGATCATCGCGCTCCGCACACCGGCGAGATCTTGACGTGGGAGCCGGTCGGCGAGGACGCGCCACTGCGTCCGCGCGGTCCCTATGCGGCGAGCAAAGTCGCGCAAGAGAATTACGCGCTCGCCTGGGGATTGGCGACCGGTGGTGCGGTGACCGCCCTGCGAATGCACAACGTGTACGGCGCGGGAGCGCGGGCCGGGCTGGTGGGGTGGTTGCACGCCGAGCTGGCACAGGGCCGCGCGCCGCAGGTGTTCGAAGACGGCGGACAGATCCGGGATTTCGTGCACGTGCGCGACGCGGTCGCGGCCACCGTCGCGGCGGTCGAGCGTTCGCTGCCCGGTTTCGTCGCGCTGAACATCGCCTCGGGGCAGCCGATCACGGTGTGGGAAGTGGCCTCGATCATGTCGCGCGCCCGCAGTGGCCCCGCGCCGGTGGTAACCGGCCGATACCGCATCGGCGACGTCCGGCATTTCGTCGCGGACCCGGAAAAGGCGAGACGGGTATTGGATTTCACCGCCTCGGTGGCGCCGGCGCAGGGTCTGGCCGAGTTCGCGGCCACCGACTGAATCAGGCACCCGGATCGCCGGATGCGCCTCGGTGCGGCGCGAATGCCTCCGCGTGGGCGTTCGACCATTGCTCGAAGTTGCGCGGAGGCCGACCGGTCACCTGCTCGACGGTCGGACAGAGCGTCGCCTCATCCAGCCTGCCCGCCACGAAGAAACCGAGAAACGCGTCGACGTACTCCCGCGGCATGGTGGCGGCCAGCTGCCTCGGTCTCGTCGTCGAGTTCGCGCGCCACCAGTGGTCGGTTCAGCACCGTGGCGAGTGCCGCGACCTGCTCCGCCGGTCGCGGGGTATCCGGTGTTCCTGGTATCGGGCACTCGTGAACGGCGGGAGATGCTCTGGAGCGCGCCGGTACGCGGGGGCGGGAGGAGTCCGAGTTAGGCTCGCGCGGTGGATACCCCGTTGCGGCTCGAGGTCATCGTGGCCAGTGTGCGTCCGGAGCGGTTCGCGCCGGTGGTCGCGGACTGGTTTCTACGTACCGTGCGCGCTCGTCCCGAATTCGATGTCGGCGTGATCGATCTCGCGCATACGCCGTTGCCGGTCGAACTCACCGACAACGAGGAGACCGCGGCCTATCGCACGCGATTGCGGGACGCGGACGCGTTCGTCGTCGTCACTTCGGAGTACAACCACGGTTATCCGGCATCGCTGAAGACGGCGTTCGACACCGCGAAGCACGAGTGGCGCGCGAAGCCCATCGCTTTCGTCTCCTACGGCGGCCTTTCCGGTGGCTTGCGTGCGGTGGAGCAGTTGCGGCAAGTGGTCGCCGAGATCCATATGGTGTCGGTTCGCGAGACGGTCAGTTTCCACCAGGCAAAGAAGCGGTTCGACGAGACAGGCGACACCCGCGACGGGGCGGCCATCGACGCCGCGGAACGAATGTTGCGTCAATTGGCCTGGTGGGCACGTACTTTGCGAGCAGCTCGGACGGCCGATCCGTACCCCGGTTAGCGCTATCGCGCTCGCTTACTGCGGTTGCATCGCGCGTCGGCCGCGCGGCTGACCGATGTAGGTCGCCTCGCTCGGGATGGACACCAGCGTCAGGTCGACCTGTGCCGTGCCGGTGCGCAGCACCACGTGGTTGCCGATCGCGCCGGGCTGGTGGATGGCCAGGTCGGGGCGGGCGGCGGGCCAGCCCATCGGATCGCCCGTGACGTAGATGGTGGTGACGCCCGCGTGCGGGGCAGGCGCGAGCACCCCGTCCACCACCGTGGCGGTGAATCCCGCGTCGGACTGGTGGGTTTCGATCGCGATGGTCAGCCGCTCCGGATTGCCGATGGTGGTGACCAGGTTCTCCCAGGCCCGTGCTCGGTCGGTGCGGATGAGGATCCGTTCGCCGACCGCGAGCGCCCGGAAAACCAGCTGCTGCGCCAGGTACAGCTCGCCGGCGACATACACCGTGGAGATGCCCGCGCCGACGATGCGAGCCGCCACGCCGTTGCCTTCGTCATCGGAACCGATCAGCTGGCCGCAGCCGGAGGAGGGCAGGTGCAGATCGTCGACGATGTCGATCAGGTGCTCGATCATCGGAATGGTGTCGTCCACGCCGGGAACCGCGAGCGGCAGGTGGGCCAGCAGCCCGTCGCGGTGGCGTCCGTTCATCGAGATCATGCCCGGCAGCTCGGAGCGTTCGGGCAGTTCCCGTGCGGTCAGCCGCCAGGCGGCGCCGATGCTCACCGAGTCGGCGGAACTGCCGGGGCGCAACCGAACCGCCACCGTCGTGCCGCGTGATGGGGCCACCCAGAGCTGGGCGAGCAGGTCCGATTCGAGTCGCTTGGGATCCAAGGCGCTGCCGATGTTCACGCTGTTGCCGATTTCCGCGTAGCGCCAGCTGTGTTCGAGCGTGCGCGGATCGTAGCCGCCGGTGATCTGCAGGACCGCCTTGCGGATCTCGGGCGCGGTGAGGATGCGCGCGTTGCAGTCGGCATCCTCGAGCGTGCGCATGATGCGCTGGGTGGCGATGGTGACCGCGCGCGACGCGCCTTCGGCTCCGCCGCCGCGCCGGTCGGTGGCCTCCGGGCAGGCCACCGCGTCGAAACCGATCGCCAGCCACACCGTGCGGTGCGCGGTGGCGGGCAGCGGGCCCAGCAGCGATTCGTAGATCTTGCCCGCGGGCGTGCCGGAACGGCTGCGATGCCCGTGGCTGATGATGTCGATGCCGCTGAGCAGGATGTCGTGCTGGTTCAAGCATTTCGCCAGCTCCGCCAGCGGAAGCAGGTGCGAGGCGTGCACCGTGGTGCGGGCGATCCTGGTCAGCCCGCCGGGGGGAGGCAGTACCTCGACCACCGTCACCACGCGGCTGCCGTCCCAGTACAGGCCGAGCGAGCGACCATCGGCGCCGCGGAAATCGACGGTGTCGCCGAGTTCGTAGTCCCGGTGCGTGAGATAGCGCCACCAGGTCGCGATCCAGTCCAGCACAGTGCGTCCGGCGACCGGAATCAGCGGAATGAGCGCGACGACCACCGCCACGCCGAGCGTGGGAAGCCCCGGCAAACCGGCGAACAGTGCGACGACCGCGGCGATCAGCCCGATGATCTGGGCGATCAGCAGGTTCCGCATCGAGACGCGCCCGAAAAGCGGTCGTGGTCCCGCACCGGCCGGTTCCGCCATCGTCGTCCCCCAAGTACCCGATATCGGCCGGTTCGCCGCGGCCGAGCTGAACAACAGTCCCCGGGAACTGTACTGTGTTCGGCGAACGCGAGCACTGTTCGGGGGAGGAATAATGGCTTCGAAACCCACCACTCGCTGGCAGGTCAGCGGTTACCGCTTTCTGGTCCGGCGGATGGAGCACGCCTTGGTGCGCAGGGATGTGCGAATGCTGCACGACCCCATGCGTTCCCAGTCCCGCGCGTACGCGGCCGGTCTGATCCTGGCGTGTGTCGCACTGGCCGGATGCGGCGTGCTCGCGTTGCTGCGCCCGCAGGGCAAAGTCGGCGATGACAACAAGATCCTGATCGGCAAGGATTCCGGTGCCGTCTACGCGGTGATCGATAACGTGGTGCACCCGTCTCTCAACCTCGCCTCGGCCCGCCTGGCCGTGGGTGAGGCCGCCAAGCCCGCGACCGTGAAGGAGTCCGAACTCGGGAAGAAGCCGCGCGGCCAATTGATCGGCATCCCAGGCGCTCCCAGCTCGCTGCCCTTCGACAAGGAGGGGAAGGGGCGCGCGTGGACGGTGTGCGACACCCTGCAGCTCGACGGCACCAACAAGGCAACCACTTCGGTGCTCATCGGGGACCTGGAACTCGGCGCCAAGGCTTCCGCAATGGAGTCGGGTAACGCTCTGCTCGTCAAGGGCAAGGACGCCACCTACCTCGTTTACGACAACAAGCGCGCCCGCGTCGACATGAACAACAACGCGGTGACCGAGGCGCTGGGCATTCGCAATGTGGCACCGCGGCCGATCAGCGAAGGCTTGCTCAATGCGATACCCGAGGTGCAGCGAATCGAAGTGCCGCACATCGACGATCGAGGCGCGCAGCCGACATACACCATCGGTGATCATCGGATCGGCGAGGTGGTGCAAGATGCCGCGACGAAGCAGTATTTCGTGGTGCTGCACGATGGCAGGCAGGAAATCTCGCAGCTGACCGCCAACATCATTCTCAACTCCGACCCGGCGGCGGGCCGCAATCCGACGATCGTCCCGTACGAGAAGACCTATTCGCCCATATCGACGACGCTGCCGGTGAAGGACTATCCGGCCACCGCGCCCGCGCTCGTGCAGATCAAGGATCGGCCAGTCGCTTGTCTGTCGTGGAAGCCGATCGCTGCCGCGGAGGGCGGTGGTGGCAATCATGCCGAGCTTTCGCTGATCACCGGCGTGAGTCTGCCGATGCGGGAGGACGCTCGCCTGGTGCCGCTGGCCCAAGCCGACGGTGACGGCCCCAACGTGGACTCGGTCTACTTCAAGCCAGGTTCCGGCGCCTTCGTTCAGGGCACCGGCATCGAGCCGGACAGTCAGCGCAAGGACAGCATGTTCTACGTCGCCGATACCGGCGTCCGCTACGGCATCAAGGATGCGGAGGCGGTCAAAGCGCTCGGCATGAGTTCGGATTCCGGCGTGCGGCAACCCGAACCGGCGCCATGGCCCATCGTCGGCCTGCTTGCCTCCGGGCCGACTCTCAGCCGTCAGGACGCGATGGTGGCTCACGACGGCGTCGCGCCGGACGCCAATCCGGCGAAAGCTCTTGTGAAGAACCAGAATTGAGTTCCGCCCACCCGTATCAGCTGTTGGTGGCGCTTCCGGTAACCACAGATCCGGCGAGGGGGAGTCTCACCGTAGGTACCCCGATGCTCTCCCGCGCGTGTGGGCTGGCTGGGGCCCGCGTGGCTGCGTTGGCTGAACTGGACCGCTAGCGGAAAAAGTTTGAAGATCGATGGAACCGATCTGCGATTGGGCGCGTCTATAGACAGTGACAGGCAAGATGTGGGATGGGGTTGCTGTGAGTGACACGAGCGCTATCGGTTTCGGCTCGCGCAATCTGCAGGCGCACGCACGTGCGGTCTCCGACAGGCGTCGGCACCGAATTCCGCATCAAGAGCCTGAGAGCGGAGGTTTGCACCCCCGACTCGAAACCGCATGAAATGCGGGTTGGCATCGCGCACGGAGTGCGATGTCGTTGCGTTCCACAATCAGGAGGGGAAGTCACATGCCATACACTCGCCAGTCGATCGCTGCAGGCGCAATTTTGCTCGCCGCCTTCGGTGCAGGTGCTGTCGGTGCATCGCCTATGGCGGCAGCGTCTCCGGTTTCTGTGGCTATCAAGGAAGCGCCGTCAGCGGCTCAGCTGTCTCGTGAAGAGCAAGAGGCGATTGATAACAAGAACGCGGGTCGTCCCTACGACCAGGCGGCGTACAACCGTGCAATGCAGAAGATCAAGCAGGCCGAAAAGTACAACGGGGACAGGAATAAGCAGAAGCGCAACCGTCGATAGCCCGAGATCTAAAGGAGAACGCCATGGCGGGCATGCAATATCAAATAAACCATTTCTCGCAGTCCAACCCGGCCGGTCAAGGCCAAGAAGACGTTGCGAAATTGCTTCGTACGGTCGCAGCTTCGATCGAGGAACTCGGAGACGTCTCCATCCAGGATCTTGTCCTGCACAACGAGATCACTTCCGATGGCGTATGGCCCTCGATCACCGTCTACTATAGCGGCGCGTAGGTCAGGATTCGCATTCCGTAAGTATCTATGGACCCATATGGGTCACTTGTGTTTAAGCTGATCTGTACGAAAATTAAGGAATAAGATGAATATCAGGCGTATGGTCGGTGTTTGCGTAATGGCGGTCTTGAGCGCTGGCTTGACCGGAATGGCAGGTGCTGCCAACGCGGACCCCGTCACGGCTGACGGCATGTCCAAGTCGCACTGCGAGCAGGTCAAGGACGAGTTGAGCCGCAATGATCCCGAGAATAAGGCCGAGCGACGGCGTAAGAATGAGGAGCCGATGTCGACATCTCCATCGTGGGCGCCCTTCTACAGCTGTAAGCAGGGGCGGAACGGGTACTATGTCGACAAAATATATGTCGGCTGAGAAAGTTTCGGGCACCGCAATCTCTGCAGCCTTGGTCTTCGCGCCCGGCGTCACCTACGACTGCCAGCCGCAGTAGGAGGTGTTCTGACAATTGTGGCCCCGTCGAACGACGGGGCCACAACCGTTCCGTCATGTGGTTCCGAGTCTTTCTCAGTTGTCCTCACGGACCCCGAATCTGCGGCGGATCGGGAACGAGGCGAGTAGGCCCAAGATCAGCAATGTCGCGACGCTGCCGCTGCCGATCAGCGCCACATCCCGGGCGCGATTGTCCGGTGGTGGGGCCGGTGACGGGACCGGCAACCGCACGCTCAGGGCATCGGCCGGTCGTTTCGGCGGAAGAGTTCGAGGGATTTCGGCGGTGAGGGCGGCTATCGGATCTATCGCGCCGTAGCCGACGGAGGGATTCCAGCCTTCACCTGGCGCGTGCGCCGTCGCCTCGATGCGTTTGATCACGTCGAGGGCTCTGAGCTCGGGGAAACGAGCGCGGACCAGGGCGACAACTCCGGAAACATACGGCGCGGCGAAGCTCGTCCCCTTGAGTGGAGAGAGACTCTGGTTGACGTATTTTCCTGTTATCGTGCCGGTTCCGCGCGGATCCAGCGAGACGATGTCCTCACCCGGTGCGGCCACGCCGACCCAGGGACCTGGAACGGTGAAACTCGACGGTAGGCCGTTCTGGTCGATCGATCCAACGGACAGGACGTAATCGTCGTAGCGCGCGGGCGTGACGTTGGTGGTTACGTTGTTCCACGGATCACCGGTTGGATTCAGCGGATCGATCCCGGGATTGCTCGCCTTGCAGTTGTCATCGGTATTGCCCGCCGCGGCCACCACGACGGCGTCCATTTCAAGGGTCGCGTACCGCACAGCTGCGCCGACCGCGCCGTCGCTGAAGCTCACGCCACTGGGCATGCAGGATACGAGCGAAATATTGATGACCGAAGCGTGCCGGTCGGCGGCGCGTCGGATCGCGGCGGCGAGTGCATTGACGTTGCCGTATCCCTTGGGCGGATCTTCCGGCTTTCTATCCTGCCGGTTCGCGTAGTCGTACAGCGCGCTGGTCTGGCGAATCGACAGGATCCGCGCTTCAGGTGCCACACCCGAGAATCCCTGTCCCGCCTGTGGCTTCGCGGCGATGATGCCGGCGACGACGGTGCCATGCGCATCGCAGTCCTCGCTGACCCCGTCGCCGCCGTCGGCCACGAAGTCGCCGCCCGCCTCCAGATCGGGCAGGCGGGGATGACGAGCGACGCCGGTGTCGATCACCGCGACGAGCTGGCCTTCGCCTCGGGAGAACTCCCATGCGTGCGCCAGGTCGAGCGAGCGCTGTGGAGCGGGAGGGGTGGGACCCTCGCCGCCCTGCTGGGTTGAATAGCAGGGCGTGTTGCCCGGGCGCTCGGTCTTGTCCGGCGGCCGTGCTGGATCCCCGGCGGGCAATTGGCCGGGATCCACCGGCGGCGGACGGTCGGCGTAGGCGATGCCCTGGCTAGCACCCACTCCGCACGACATGCTCAAAGAGAGCACCGCTGCGGCCGCACCGGTGCGCAGTGCCCGGTTCACAGCCCGCGAACGATGGCGTAGAGGTCCGCCACCCAGAAGACCAATGGCAGGACTGTGGCGACGAATGTGTACTCGAGCAGTTCGACGCCGCGGCGCATCGGTGGGGTGGCCGACTGGTTCGGGATGATGATGCCGAGGATCAGCGCCGCGATCAGGACCACCATCGCCGCGCCGAACACGGCCAGCGGCTGGTGCATCGCGAAACCGGCGCCGACCAACATGATCAGCACGATGCCCGCGCCACCGGAGATGAGAACGACGGCCTGTTCCGCGCCCGCGTAGGTGCGGCTGCGGAACATCAGCACCACGGCGCAGACCAGGGCGAGCGCGATGCCCGGCCAGTACGGGTCGTCGGACGCCGGGTCGGTGGCGCCGAGCGCGCCGACGACGGTGACCAGCGTGGTCGCCGCCACCAGGCCCGCGAGGTACATGCGGGCGCGTTCCGACTTCACCCGCAGCACCTCCATGGTCGGCAGCGCGCGGTGATCGTCCGGGTCGTCCTCGGTCGGATCGATGGGTGTGCCCGGCGAAGGCACCGGTGGCAGTGGCAATTTCGCCAGCAGCATGGAGACTCGCGGGGCCAGGGACAGGCCGCCGAGCCCGAGCGCCGCCGCGCCGGCGCCGATCGCCCGCTCCGGCTGGTCGGTGAGCAGGCCGACCAGCGCCGCGGGCACCGCGTAGGTGGCGAGCGCGGCCCCGCCGATGAACAACGCGAGCCCGACGCCGGTGACCCGCCACGCCAGAATCGCCGTCGCCCCGGCCAGGACCGATCCGAGCAGGATGTGCGCCCAGCCGTAATCGTCCGGCACGTAGAGCATTCCCGCGCTGAACGCCGCGGGCAGCGCGCAGCCGCCGAGCACAAGCGCGGTGCCGTTGTCGCCGTACATCCTGCTCAGCACCATCGCGGTGACGACGAGCAGGATCGCGACCACCAGCGCGATCGAACCGCCGACCCCGATCGGCAGCGAGCCGGGGGACAGCAGCAGCCCGAGACAGCCGACGATCATGGTGAGCGCCGCGAGCACCGAGCCGGTGATCCGCGCGACCCGAGGGGTCCAGCTGCGGTAATGGTCGGCGTCGGCGATCGCGACGTTGTACATGATGTCGTCGAACAGCGGTGTCGGCGCGGTGTGCGAAGCGCTCTCCAGCATCAGCAGTTCGCCGTCGCGGACGCCGTGCTCGCCGAGGCTGAGCGAGTTGGAGAACGGCGGATGGCCGATCCGGGCGAGCACCCACTCCGCGGGCTCGTAGCGCTCGCCCTCGTTGTCGAAGTCGTTGGAGCGGCTGTGCTGGGCGACCATGTCGACCACGCTCGGAATCACCAGCGCGACCGGCACGTCGACCGGTATGGCCATGTCGACCTGAGTGTGCTTGGCCAGAATCGTCACCCGGGCGAGGTCGGGGGCGCGGACGATCCCGCGCGAGGATTCTTCGTCGATGTGGTCAAGTCGCGCGTGCGTCAAGCTTCCCCCAACTCGGTCTTCTACCTCGTGATTCCACGACTCGGCGGGCCGGGGGCGAGCTTGCGAACCCTCGGTCCGGGCAGCAGAATGCTGGTCGAACTGTACGACATGTCGGCTGTGACCTCTACACTGAGGCCGAATCACAGCTGGCCGAAGGGGGAATCTCGTCGATGAGCACTGTCCGCTTCCAGCGCCGTGCGCGCCGCGAGATGCCAAGGACGCCCGGCGGCGAGGTCACGCTGCAACCCCCGCCCGAAATCCCCCGGGTCACACCGGGAAACCTCGTCCTGAAGCTCATGCCCGCCGTGATGGTGATCGGCATGGTCGGCATGATGGCCCTGATGTTCACCCAGGGCGGCGGCATCGCCTCCAACCCGATGAGCATGATGTTCCCGCTCATGATGGTGTTCTCGATGGTCGGCATGTTCGCGGGCCAGGGTGGGGGCAAGGGGCAGAAGGCCGCCGAGGCCAACGAGGATCGCAAGGACTATCTGCGCTACCTCGACCAGGTGCGCAAGGACGTCGACGAGACCGCCGCTCAGCAGCGCGCTTCCGTCGAATGGAGCCACCCGGAGCCGGAACTGGTCTGGATGCTCGCGGGCACCAGCCGCATGTGGGAACGCCGCGCGGGGGACAAGGACTTCTGCCACGCGCGCATCGGTCTCGGCGGCCAGCGCCTTGCCACCAGACTGGTCGCTCCTGAGACCGGTCCGGTCGAGGAGCTCGAGCCGATCGCCGCGGTCTCGCTGCGCCGCTTCGTGCGCGCCCATTCGACCGTGCCCGATCTGCCGACCGCCATCGCGGTCAAGGGCTTCGCCACCATCGCGCTGGACGGCGACCGCGGCCAGGCGCGCGACATGACCCGAGCGATGCTGGTGCAGCTGTGCATGTTCCAGGCTCCCGACCAGGTGCTCGTCGCGGTCGTCTGTGGGCCGGACACCGCGCCGGAGTGGGAGTGGACCAAGTGGCTCCCGCACACCCAGCACCCCGACGCGCAGGACGGCATCGGTACCCAGCGCATGTTCTACGGCTCGATCCGGGAGGCGATGGCGGGGTTGCATCCGTTGCTCGGCAACCGGGTCCGATACTCGCGCAACCAGCCCGCCAACGCGAACATGGTGCATATCGTCATCGTGGTCGACGGCGGTCTGCTCGAGGCCGAGGACGATCAGTTGCGCGAATCCGGCTACGAGGGCGTCACCATCATCGACCTGTGCGGCTACGCGCCGCGCCTGGCGGTGTCGCGCGGCATCAAGATGATCGTCGAGAACGGCGAGTGCGTCGGCCGCGGCGCGACCGGCAATCAGGAGCGGTTCGCGCTGATCGACCGAATCAGCCCCGAGCAGGCGCAGCAGGTGGCGCGCAGGCTGGCCCCGTACCGTGCCGCCACCCAGCGCAGCAGCGACGTGGAAACCGATGACGCCGACGTGATCTCGACGTGGGCGCAGCTGATGGGCCTCGGTGACATCGGCACTTTCAACCCGGAGCACGCGTGGCGGCCGCGCTACGGACGGGAACGCCTGCGCGTCCCGTTCGGTGTGGGCGCCGATGGCCTTCCGGTGGAACTGGACATCAAGGAGGCCGCCGAGAACGGCATGGGCCCGCACGGCCTGTGCATCGGCGCCACCGGCTCCGGTAAGTCGGAGTTCCTGCGTACCCTCGTGCTCAGCTTGCTGGCCACGCACTCGCCCGACCAGTTGAACCTGGTGCTGGTCGACTTCAAAGGCGGCGCGACGTTCCTCGGTTTGGAGGGCGTTCCGCACGTCGCCGCCGTCATCACCAACTTGGAGGAAGAGGCCGATCTCGTCGACCGCATGAAGGACGCCCTGGCCGGTGAGATGAACCGCCGCCAGGAAGTGCTGCGCGCGGCTGGCAACTTCGCCAACGTCTTGGAGTACGAGAAGGCCAGGGCCGCGGGCGCCGACCTGGACCCGCTGCCCGCACTGTTCGTGGTGCTCGACGAGTTCTCCGAACTGCTCACTCAGCACCCGGATTTCGCGGAGTTGTTCGTCATGATCGGCCGCCTCGGCCGCTCGCTGCACGTGCATCTGCTGCTCGCCTCGCAGCGACTGGAGGAAGGCAAGCTCAAGGGCCTGGAATCCCACCTGTCCTATCGGATCGGCCTGAAAACGTTCTCCGCCAACGAATCTCGTCAGGTGCTCGGTGTGCCGGACGCCTACAACCTGCCGAACAATCCCGGTGGCGGCTACCTGAAGGCCGACTCCGGAGAGATCCAGCGTTTCCAGGCTTCCTATGTCTCCGGCGCGTATGTCGGCGGTGGCTCGCAGCGTGACATGACCGTTGCCACGCAGTCCGGTGAAATCGATGTCAGGGCGCGCGCGTTCACCGCTACCCATGTCGACTTCCGGGCGGCGGACCGCGTTCCGCTGCCGCCCGAACCGAGCCTGGAACCGGAACAGGACGAGGACGGCGAGCAGCTGTCCAACCTGAACATGCTGGTCGCGCGGATCCGCGGCCACGGCCGCCCGGCGCACGAGATCTGGCTGCCGCCGCTGGACGAGGCGCCGACGCTCGACCAGCTCGTCCCGCGCTCCGTTCTCACCGGCGAATACTCCCCGGTGTCCACGCTGCGTGCCCCGATCGGCATCGTCGACCGCCCGTACGACCAGCGTCGCGACCCGATGGTCATCGACCTGTCCGGCGCCCGCGGCAATGTCGCCATCGTCGGTGGCCCGCAGTCCGGCAAGTCGACGGCGCTGCGCACACTCATCATGGCGATGTCGTTGACGCACACCGCCGAACAGGTGCAGTTCTACTGCCTCGACTTCGGTGGCGGCACCCTGGCGAGCCTGCAAGGGCTGCCGCACGTCGGCTCGGTGGCCAGCCGGTTGGACGAGGACCAGGTCCGCCGCACCATCGCGGAGATGACCACCATCGTCCGGCAGCGCGAGGCGCGCTTCCGCCAGCTCGGCATCGAATCGATGACCGATTTCCGCAGGCTGCGCGCGATGGACCCGGCCGCCAGCCCGGGCGCCGCGGGCGCGCACGAGGATCCGTTCGGCGACGTCTTCCTGGTGATCGACGGTTTCAGCTCGATCCGCCAGGACTTCGAGATGCTCGAGCAGACCATCATGAACCTCGCCGTGCAGGGTCTGTCCTACGGTGTGCACGTGGTCATCGCGCTGAACCGCTGGGCGGAGGCGCGGCCCGCGCTCAAGGATCAGATCGGCACCAGGATCGAGTTGCGCCTCGGTGATCCGATGGACTCCGATCTGGGCCGCAAGTTCGCCTCACTGGTTCCCCAGGGGCGACCGGGCCGCGGTATGACCCCGGAGTGCCTGCACATGCTGACCGGCTTGCCCCGCATCGACGGCAGCTCCGACCCGACCGACCTCACCCAGGCCGTCGCGGACGCGGTCGCCGCCATCGCCAGGCTGACGCCGGGCCGGCACGCGCCGCAGGTCCGCATGCTGCCCGAACAGCTCCCGCGCGAGCAGCTGCTGTATCTGGCGGGCGATTGGCCCGCCCAGGTCGACCCGAATGCGAAGTGCCTGCGAATCCCGTTCGGCATCAATGAGTCCGAGCTCGCGCCGGTCTACATCGACTTCGTGGAGAGCCCGCACTTCATCATCATCGGCGACACCGAATCGGGAAAGACGACGCTGCTGCGCTCGCTGATCGAGGGCATCGCCGCGTCGAACACCCCCGATCAGGCTCGCTTCATCATCGGCGACTACCGCCGCGGCATGCTCGGACTGGTTCCGGAGGGCTATCTCGCGGGCTATGGTTCCACGGCGCCGCAGTTCACCCAGAACATGAACGACCTGGCCGCGTATGTCGGCAAGCGCACGCCGGGCTCGGACGTCACGCCGCAGCAGTTGCGGGATCGTTCGTGGTGGAGCGGACCGGAGTTGTACGTCATCATCGACGATTACGATCTGGTCGCCACCTCCGCGGGCAACCCGGTCCAGGCGCTGCTCGAACATCTGCCACACGCCCGAGACCTCGGCTTCCACGTGATCATCGCCCGGCGCTCGGGTGGTGCGAGCAGGGCGATGTTCGAGGCGACGTTGGCTCGAATGCGTGATCTGGGCTCGGCGGGCCTGATCCTGAGCTGCAGCAAGGACGAGGGCGTCCTGATGGGCACCAAGCGACCGAGCCCGATGCCGCCGGGCCGAGGCACCTACGTCACCCGTAATGTCGAGGGCCTGGTCCAGACGGCGTGGATGCCGTTGCCCTGATGTCCGAGGTCGAGCTCGTCGTCACCGAGGCGCGTATCTGGGCGCGTGGCGCCGACACGCACTGGGACGCGCCGCCGTCGGTGGTCCTGGGCAGCAATGGCTTCGACCTCGTCGTGGGGCAATCGCTGAGCCCGCCTACCCACGTCGGTTCGGTGGTGCAATTCGTGCCCGCCGATGCCATAGCTTTGCCACCCCGCACACCCTCGGTGGTGGACGCGATGAGCGCCGTTTTCGCGAGTGCGCTCGAGCATCTTCGTGTAGATACTCCGTGTGCCCGGATGACGTTGCTCTGCCCGACCGAATGGGGCGCGGCCCGTCGTGGCGTGCTCGCTCAGGCGGCGCGCCGTGTGGCCTCGGATGTCGTGTTCGAGGACATCGCGGTCCGTTCGGTCGCGTCGGACGAGGGCACCAGCCACAGTCGGCGAACGCTGGTACTGGAGTTCGGCACGCTGGCCACCACGGCGTCGGCGGTCATCCGAAGCCATCGCGGCGTGCATATCGAATCCTGTGAGCACGAGCCGACACTCGCGTTGGCCGAGATCGAGAGCGGATCCGCGGGCTTCGCCGCTCTGTGCAACCTGATCACTCGGTTGCTCGACAGCGGCCCGATCGACCTCGTGCAAGTGGCGGCTCTCAGTGATACCAGAAAACTGGACTTGCTCCGTGAGGCGATCCAGCAGTCCATAGGTGCCGATGTCGAGCTGCGTGCGGTCGCCGGTCCCGATCTCGTCCGGGGGCGGCGGACCGAGGCACGCGAAGTCCACGCCGCGCAGACACAGTGGATGCGACCGCTCCGCGAGCGTGCCGCGACACGACAGCCTCGATATGGCGCCGCGCGTATCGCGATCGCCGCGATCGCGGCCGTGGTGGTCGTCGCGTTGACGATCGTCGGTGCGGTTGTCTTGTCCGGTCGCCGCGGCGAAGAGACGGTAGCGGCGCCCAGCACGGAAGCGGCGTCGCCGACCGCCGCACCGCCGCCGGTCGGCCCGCCGGCCGAGGCGGCACCGGAGGCCTTCGGCCGAATCCGATTCCGTGTCCCGCCCGGCTGGCGTATTGCCCAGTCGCCTGACACGGGGCGCGCTCGTGTCGATTTGGTACCCGATAATGCTGTGCGGCAACGAATTACGGTAATGCAGGCGCCGCTGACGGCGTCGTCCAGTTACGCGCAGGTCGCGGCGAAGCTGGAAGCGCAGATCGCGCAGCGTCCGCCAGGGGTGCTGACCGACTTGCAGCAGGATGTGATGTTCGGTGGCCGTTCCGGCTTGGCCTACCTGGAACATCCCGGAGACGGATCAACCGTTCGCTGGCATGTTCTGTTGGAGTTCGGAATTCAGCTGAGTATCGGTTGCCAGTACGCAGGAGACGAATGGGGGCAATTGGAAGCCCCGTGCTCGCATTTCGGGGATACGGTCCGCGTCGTACCGTGAGGGGGCGCGGGCACGCATACCTAGCCGACTCCACTGCGGCGCAGAACGATTCGAGCCCCCGGCACCGAAGTACCGGGGGCTCGAATCAGCCGAGACGGGATCTCAGAAGAGGCCCGCCAGCGCGGTGTCGGTACCCTGCAGGTCCGAGTTGCCACTGCTGACCAACTTGCCCGCGCTTTCCAGCGTGGTGTTCAGCTGGGTGACCTGCGTGTTCCACTGGGCCTGCAGCGACGCGAACGCGTCGTTCGCGTCACCCTTCCAGTAGTTGGTCACGAAGTCGGTGACCTGCTTGTGGAAATCTTCGAGCATGGTCATGACGCTGCGCGCTTCGGACACGATGGCCTGGGCGCCCGCCTCGACCTCGCCGAAGTTCGAAGCAATCCGACCGGGATCGTTCGCTACCATGGGGAGCTCCTTGTTGTCTGTGGTTCGGCTATCGGATCAGGGAAGGTCCAGGCTGGAGGCCTGCGCGGCCACCTGCTGGGCGAACTGCTGGTCCTGATCGGCGAACTTCCGTCCGGCGTGGGCGAGCTTGTCCGACGTCTGGTCCAGCTGGTCGTTCAGCTTCCGCGCCTGGGCGAAGTAGCTGTCCATGAACGTGTCGAACGCCTGACGAGCCGCACCGCTCCAGGTGGCGGTGGTCTGATCCGACTTGCTGTTCAGTGCGGTGATCGCGGTTTGCAGATCCTGGTGCCGCTGCCGGCAGTTGTCCACAAACTTCGAGATCGCCTCTTCGCTCGCTTCGAGCTGTCCTGCCATTTCGGCTCCTTTCGGTTCCCGTCTCGGCCAACGGCGGAAGCCTCAGTTGGCCTGTACATCTGATTGGACGCGGTGCGGGTCTGATCGGTTCCATCCGACTCGAGAAAGTTCGGCATCGCCCCACGGGATCAGGGCCCTGCGCCCCTCAGCCCGGCTCGTCCGTAGATTTCGGCGGCCGCGCACGGGCCTGCTCGGAAGACCACGATGCGATCCGGGTCTGCATGACTTGTAACGCCAGCGCTCGGCTCCCCTCCTTCCCCCTGCTCGCTGCTGTAATGATCGGCGAGTGGGCTGGCTGCGGTACACCTTACCGAACGCCTAAGTCCGCCGCTACCAGCAGAATGACGAAATCCGGTGGTCGCGCGAACCGAAAACCCTACGAAGGCTTGGATTCAGCGGACGCGACCGAATCACTTCACGCGATTGCGCAGCACCGGCACCAGACGGTCGAGCAACGTCTGCTGGGACGACTCGCTCCAGTCGCGGACCGCGGCGACGGCCGCGGGATCGTCCAGCGGAATCACCGTGGCACGGGTGCCCGCCACTTGGTACGGAAGGCCGAGCAGACCGCCGCCGCCGGCCTTTTCGTCGCTGCGCACGGCCAGCACGTAGCCGTCCGCCGCTACTTCCAGCCGGTTGGTTCCGGTCAGTTCGCGAGGCGATGCCTCGTCGCCCGCGCGCCGGTAGTTGAGGTTGTAGACGAATCCGAGATTCTGCAGGAACTCGGTTTGCGGGGTGCCGCCGAGGAAGATCGAGACCTGCGAGCCGCGCGGCACGTCGACCATCGTGATCGTCTTGCCCCGGAATACCGGGTTGTCCGCTCGCGCCCGGTCCAGCGGCGACAGCGCTGCCGTGCTGCTCGGCGTGGCGACAGCGGGATCGGGTGCTTGCCCCTCGCGATTAGAGGCCCAAATGCCGATCCCCGCGGCGAGTGCGACGGCCACTACGCCCGCGGCCGCCGCGAGCGGCCAGTTCTTGCGCGCGGGTCGTGCGGCGCTCCCTTGACCGGAGATGGCCACTCGGGAGTCGCTCCCAGGCCGCGGATCGAATACCTGGATGGGATAGGTCGGGGAGGTGTTGGTGGCGACGGGGTTGTAGCCGGGAATGAGGGCGCTCGCCGCCGCATCGGTGAATTCGCGGCAGCTGTTGAATCTTTCGGCCGGGTTCTTCGCCATGGCGCGGGCGAAAACGTGGTCGATGGCGGGCGGCAGGCCGGGGTTGACGGCGGTGGCCAGCGGCGGGGGCTCGTGAAGATGCCCCATCATCACCAGCGCGGGTTGGGTTCCCGGGTAAGGGTTGCGCGCGGTGAGCAATTTGAAGAACGAGCACGCGAGGCTGTAGACGTCGGCGCGGTGGTCGAGCGGGCTGCCGGTGAGCTGCTCGGGCGGGGCGTAGGCGATGGTCGCGACGAAACTACCGGTCTGCGTGAGTTCGGTGGTGTCGTCATTGGCTTTCGCCACGCCGAAATCGGTGAGCAGCACGCGCTCTTCCTCGCCGGCGGCAGGCGCGGACAGCAGGAAATTCGCCGGTTTCACATCGCGGTGCAGCAAGCCCTTGCGGTGCGCGTAGTCGAGTCCTTTGCCGACTTCGGTCGTGATACGCAGTGCGCGAAGCGGATTCATCGCATGCGGGTCGCGAGCCAGTTCGGCGGCGGCATCGGTGCCGTCCACGTATTGCATGGCGATCCACAACTGGCCGTGTTCTTCACCGCGGTTGTAGACCGAGACGATGTTCGGATGATCCAGTCCGGCGGCGAGATTGGCTTCACGCTCGAAGCGGGTACGGAACTCGTAGTCGCGGCTGAGTTCGCCGCCGAGCACCTTCAACGCGTCGGTCCTGGGCAGACTGGGATGTTTGGCCAGATACACCGTGCCCATGCCGCCTGCGCCGAGCACCCGCATGATGCGGTACCCGCCGACAATGGTCCCGGGGCTAATCGCCATGTGCACGATCTCCTGACTCCACGCGGGCCGCTGGCGTTCGCCACGCAGCATACTCGACCGAATTCGCGACGAAAGTGCCGCACTATCGGCTGTTCGCGAAAACGGAATACTGTGCGGCGGCGCGTTGTTGCGCGTCCAGCAGTTGATTCGCCGCGACGAATCCGACGTATTCCTTATACGCGACGACGCAGGTGAATCGCCTGTCGTCGAAAAGTCCGCTCCGGTTCTCCACGCACGCCGAATCGGGCAGGTGCTGCGGGGGATCGGCCGGACCCGCAACCACTGTAGGGGTGATGCGTTCCGCGGCGATCCGCCGGGCCGTTTCCTGGTTCGGCGTGCGGATCACCAATGTGTCTCCGGAGACGGCGAATTTCTCGGCACCCATCGCCGTGAAACGTTGTTTCGCGTAATCGAGGTCTTCGGCGTATTGCATGATGCCGCGCAGGCCGAACAAGGCGTGCGAATCGTCGTAGCTGGGCGATTGGACGCCGGCCGGATTCAGGGTGCGGCTCAGCAGATGATCGGGATCCCAAGGCAACCGCAGCATCTCCTCCTCGGTCAGCGGAGCCAGCTGATCGAGCAGCGGAAGCTGAACGTCGTACGCCTTTTCCGCGAGAGTGACGAGGGCGTTGCGGTCGGGAGCGTTGGCCGAGACGAGAAACGCCACCACGTAGGAGCCGTGCGCGAGCATCGCGCGCAGGAAGGGCGAGCCGGGACGCCAGTGCGCTCGCGCCTGCGGCCGGCGCGGCAGCGTGACCGGCTCGTTCTGGTCGCGGTAGGCGCCGAGATCGGCGTCGTAGAACTCGTTCGCGGCCTGACGTGCGCGGTCCGGGTCGGGAAACTGCATGACGATCGTGCCGATCGTGGTGGAATTGGGCCGGGGCTTGGTCGGCCACCCGGAGGCGATCAGGCTGACATTCTGATCCGATCCGTTGGTGTGGAACCCGTACATCATGCGGTTGCGTTCCGCGATCGGTCGCATGTCCTCCTGGCGACCGAGTTCCCCGGGCAGCGTTCCCTTGCTGATACTCGACGGCGTCCAGCTGTACTTCATCCTGGGATCGATGTCGTAGGCCGAGGCGACGTGATCGGCCAGCCGCATGGCGGCGACCTTTCCCATGTCGATGAACAGTGGTTGATAGTCGTCGTCGTGCGCGTTCGGCGGCTCGGTGGGGTAGTTGCCGGTGTCGAGACCGCGAATATCGATCTCACCCGGCCGCGCGGTTCCCGCGAGCGTCGAACCACAGCCGGTGACGATCGTGGCGGCCAGCGTGCACGCGAGAGCGACAGCGGCGGTGCGGAATCCTGTCATGCGGCATTCACCAACAATGCGTACTGGGCGGAGATGCGTTGCTGTGCGTCGAGCAGCTGATGCGACCAGGCGAACGCGGCGTAGCGGTCGTAGGACACCGAACAATAGAACCGGACGACGACCGTCTTGTTGCCGATGTACTCCTTGCACTGGGCAGCGGGAAGGCCCTTCGGTGACTCGGCTCCGCGGAATTTCTTCGTGAGTCCGCCGAGTTCCTCGCGTAGTCGTGCGGCCGAGTCGTCGTCGCGCGCGCGGAACAGATGGGTCCCGTCGGCGGCGTACCGATCCACTCCCGCCGCTTCGATGATCCGGCGGTCGTCGGCCGAATCGATGGTGAAGTGCAGCGCGCCGCGCTCGGTGTACGCGCCGGGCGGGTCGATCCAGGAGTCTTCCCTGGGACGCGGCAGCGCCCGGTTCAGCATGCCGTCGATATCGATCGGCAATGTCATCAGCTGGTCGACGGGCGTGGGCGTGAACCGGCCGATCGCCGGGACCACGGTGTCCAGGCTCTTCTCGACGAGGGCGAGCAGTTCGGCGAGGTCGACTTTCTCCAGGTAGACCTTCACATAGTCGTAGACCCAGGTGTAGACGACGAATTTACCCGTGGCGAACCATGATCCGATCGACTGATCCGTGGGCTGCCAATGCGCGTGCGCGGCAGGGTACTTGGCGATCTGGACGGGCGTGTTGCGGTTGTTGGCCTCGAAGTCGACGCGTTCCAGGGCCGCCGCCGCGGCCGCCGCCTTCTGCTCGTCCGGGAAGATCATGACGGCGTTGACCAGGTCGGTGCCCCGGTTGTCCGGCGCATTGCCCGCGTTGCTGAAGAATCCCGCGACGAAATCCGGCGCCGCCTCGGCGAACCGGGAGACGTCCATGATCCGCCCGAGCGCGTTCTTCGGCTCGATGAACACCTTGGACAAGGACGGATTCTGGAAGACGAACCCGGGGTCGATGTCCGAGGGCGGCGGGAGGAAGTTCGCGAGCCGCTCCGCCTCGATCATGCGCGCCTGCTCGGGATTCTTCGCTGTTCCGTACGCGCGCGGCGTCGTCGCGTAATTGCCCACGTCGAGCTGCGCCAGATCGACGGGCTGCGCGGACTTGTCCGTTCCGGCCGCCGGGCCGCCGCACGCGCCGCCCCCGAGGGCTACGGCGCAGGCCAGCGCCAGGGCACCGGCGGTTCGGATCGGTCTCGACATCGCGCCGTACTGCACTCTTCCCTCCCCTGACTGCGGTAGTTGCGCCGGATCCTACTTCGGCCCACCCGCGGCCGAGGATCGCGAAAGCGCTGGACGCCTACCGCCGTCGATCTCAGAAACTGTTCGCCAGCAGCGCGTACTCCGCGGCGACCTTCTGCCGCACGTCCGGTTCCTTATCACTGGTGACGACTCCGACGTACCGTTTGTACGCGACGTAACACCGGTATTTGTACTCGCGGTCCGGGTCGCCCTTGCTGTTGAGTTGCAGGCACTTGGCGCCGGGGACATCCTTGGGAGCGCCCAGCGGGTCGTAGTGCGCGCCTTCGCTGTCCAACAGGCCGGTGACCAGTTTCTGGGCGGCGGCCGCGTCTCGGGTGCGAGCGACGTAACTGTCGTCGAGCAGGCCGATGTGGTCCACGCCGGCTTCCTCGACCAGGCGCAGGTGGACCGACTCGTCATCGGCGCGGTGCACCGTGTGAAAGCCGCCGTAGACGGCGAAGGTCGCCGGATCCGGCACGCGGTTCTTGCGGTCGGCGACCGCGACGCGGGCGAGCAGGCCGTCGGGATCGGCCTTCAGGGTGTCGAGCTTGTTCACCGGGGTCGGGGTGAATTTGTCCAGCTGCGCGACCTGGGCGGCCAAGGTCTTGTCGACCCACTTCACCAGGTCGTCGCCATCCGCCGTCGGACGCTGGATGAACAAGGAGATGACGAATTCCTTGTACGCCATGAAGGTGCCGACGTTGGGAACGCCGGGCCGCCAATGGATGTAGGAGTCCGGATACTTCGTGGACGACAGTTTGCGATTGTCCGGCGAAACGGCGATGTCGACGTCCTCGAGTTCACGGGCGGCGAGCTTCGCGGTGGCCTCGTCGGGGAAGCGGAACAACGCGTTCGTGACCGCGGTGGCCTGCGGCGCCGGATTGGACTGGCCGGCCGGATCGGGACGGTCGGCGCCGCTGGCGGCGTATCCCACGACCAGCTTGCGATTGTCGAAGACCGGCCTGGACACCTTGGCCACGAAGTCGAGCGCCTGCTCGGCGTCCTTGACGACGGTGCTGCCGCGGCCGAATTTCAGCGTGGAGTCGATGCGCACGGTCGGAGCCACGGCGTCGGACATCCGCATGCCTTCCAGCAGCGCGCCTTTGCCCGCCGAATCCTGGTTGTACTCGTGCTTGTCGACGGGATAGGTGCCGACTTCCAGCTTGCGCACATCGATCTCACCCGCGGTCGGCGTGCCGTGCACACCCGCGCAACCGGCCAGCATCCCCGCCAGTGCCAGGCAAGACGCGGTGAGCGCGATCCGTTGCGTCCGAACCATCTCAGGCCCCTCGTTCCTCCCGTTGCTGACACTGAAGTTACCCGACGGACGCCGGGTAGGGGGACCGATGGTCGTCGTATTGCAATACCCTTGTCGGTGTGGCGACGACCTTGCACTGCAATCCCGGTGGAGGCCGATACCGTTGATGGATCGGCAGGTCGAGGTCGTCGTCGGCAGCCACGCCGTGGCCAGGGTCGCGGGCGCGGTCGTCGTCGTCGCGCACCGCAGGCCGGGCAGGCCCACCCCGGACTCGACCGCCGTCGTCGCTTTGGAATCACTGGCCGAACTGGTGCGCGACGCGACCGATCGGGAGCCGGGTGGCCCCGGCGCTCTGGTGGCCCGGCACGCGACGCGCTGGCTGATGAAACAGGCCGAGCAGATCAGCCCGGGCGAGCCGATCGACTTCGGCATTCTGTCCACCGCCGAGCACGGGGGCGTGGCGATCTTCTTGCACGGGGCGATCACCGCCGTGCTGGCCGGTGACGGCGTGCTCGAGCGATACCGCGGCAGCGACGCCGCCTTCACGGTGGATCGGGTCGCGGCGGTTCCGGCGCGGGCGGCGGCGCTGTTCGTCGACGACGCGAAGGGCCGCATCCCGGATCTGCCACCCGAGCGCGGCATCGGCAGGCTGGTCGAGGGCATCGCGCAGGCAGGTGGCGCGATCGTCTGGACGGATGGCTCCCGCACGGGCCTGCCGACGAACGGCGGAGAGTCCGGCTTCGCTGGCGCGCACCACCGCCCGGAGACGCATCCGGTGCCGACGGCGCGCGTCGAATACGAGCCGTCCGCCGAATCGCAACGGCAGGAGCCGCGACCGCCGCGATACCCGACGGCGCCGTCGACCGCGATGCTCGATGCCCAGACCGAGCAGACGCCGATCGACCCGCACCACGCGCCGACGCAGCTGGGCGGCACCAATCCCGCGCCGCGGCCCGACCCGGAGCTGCAGCGCCGGCTCGAGGCGACCGCGAAGGCCACCGCGCTGACGGTCAAGGTGATGGGATTCAAATGCGCGCGAGCGCATCCCAGCGATCCTCGGGCGGCGTTCTGCACCGTCTGCGGTATGCCGGTCGACCAGACCCAAGCGCTGATCGAAGTGGTCCGCCCGCCGCTGGGCATGCTGATCCTCGACGACGGCATGACCTACATGCTCGCCGCGGACGCGGTGATCGGTCGCGATCCGGAGCGCTCGCCCGCCGCGGAGAGCGGGCTCGTCCCGCTGCGGGTCGATGACGCCTCCGGTGGCATGTCCAGGGCGCACGCCGAAATCCGATTGGTGAACTGGGATGTGACGGTGGTGGACTGCGGCTCGACCAACGGAACCCGCACTCGCCTGCCGGGCTACCGCGACTGGGTGCGCCTGGCGCCACGCCAGTCCATGGCGCTCATGCCGGGCACCGAGATCATGCTCGGCAACCGCGTGCTGCGCTTCGAACTGGCCGCGCCGCCGCCGTTCGGCCGCTGAGCCCGCGCTACGAATAGCGCGCGGCGCACACGCTTTCGCCGTTCAGGACACCGGCGCGAAAGGCCTCGACTCGTGAGAAACCACTCGGGACGGTCTTGCCCTGGGCGTCGCTCGCGGCCAGGCCATCGGTGAGCAGCCCCGAGACCGCCTCGTCCAGATCGCCTGCGGCGAGCTTGATATCGCCCTGATCCACCGGCCGCCCGGACTCGGCGAGTTTGCCGGTGACCACTCCGGACAGACAGGCCGCGCGCAGGCCGGTCTTGGCCCCGACCAGACTCTGACCACGGCTCTGCTGGACGGCCAAGGTGTATCGGGAGATGAACACGATGTAGCCGTTGTAGTCGCCGGTTACCTTGAGCGGCAGCGGGTCGTCCGCGCCGGACGTCGAGGTACCGCGCTCGGCGAGTCCGGGAATATCGGTGGCGATCGTGTTCGCGGCGGGGCAGTACGACACCGGTTCGGTCACGACGCCGTCGGGGCAATTGATCTTCGCCCGTGAGTAGTCGTATGTCGGCTCGTGGTCGATCGGCAGAATGGCTTCGAGTGCTTTGGTGAGTTCGACCAGGGTCTGTTTCGTGATGGGGTACTCGCCGCGCCCGTTGTCGTCGCTGAAGCTCTGCGGCAGATTGGCGCGGCGCTGGTCGATCTCGTCCTGGTCGATGCCCTTGCATGCCTTGGGACCGTCGGTGAAACCGATCTGCACGGCGGTGACCCGTTCGAAGGCGGAGCCGTGCACGCTCTCCGGATCGTCCGGGTCGGAGTCGCGGATGGCGACAGTGGCGGCGAGCACGGTGTTGAGGCCGTCGGAGGTGTTGATCGTGAAGTGCTTTGCCTTGCCCTCTGCCACGTGCCGCATGAACGCGCCCGCGAAGCAATCCGCCTGCTGCTCCTTGACGATCACCGGGTCCTTCGCGCCGACGATCTTGGCCATGGTCTGCACCGCGTGCCCGTACTCGTGCGCGAGCACCATCACCACCGACATCTTCCCGAAGGTCTCCTCCATGGTGGGAAGCAGCACCGACCGATCCCAGCCGATGGAATTGTCCAGGCGGCAGAAGGCGGCGTTCACCAAGCGATAGGTGCTCTCCTTACAGAACTCGACCGACTCGGGACGCCCGGCCTTCGCGCTCCAGGACAGCAGCTTCTCGACCGGCTTGAACTCGCCTTGGAACTCCTTGCCGAATTCGCCGCGCCAGTAGGTCTGGATGTCGTCGACGGCGTTGAGCGCCAGGGTGTCCACGGCGCCGCCGTCGCCGTTGGTCGCGGTCAGCGTGCTGTCCGGGACGCCGGTGCGGGGGCCGCTGGGGCCGCTCGTGGTGGGCAGCCCGGCAACCTTGAACGGATCGTCGTAGACGGAGACGGCCCGGCCGTCGACCACTCGAATACAGCCGCCGACCAGCACCAGAATGCTGAGCAGCGTCGCAACCAGCGCGGTCGCTCGGACTCTCGGCAAGGCTCCCCCTAGTCGGCCGCTAGATCGTTCACATCGGTCGCCGGATCGGGGCATTTGGCGCATCGGGGGCACCGCCGATGTCCGGGTGATGGAATAGTATCCGCTGCATGTCTTCACCGGGGGCGCAGACCATCACCGTGCGCCATGATGGAAACGAACGAGTATTCGATTCGAGCCAGCAGGTCACGATGGGCCGCGCGCCGGAGGTGACGCTTTTCGTCGACAGCCCGCTCGTCTCGCGAGTGCACGCGACGCTGGCCTGGCAGGGCAGCGCCTGGGTGTTGACCGATAACAAGAGCACCAACGGGGTTTTCGTGGACGCGCGCAGGCTGACCCAGCCGGTGTCGATCGACCGCCCCACGCAGGTCCGGCTGGGTGACGCGATCAGCGGCCCGCTGTTGCACCTGCTGCCCGCGAACCCGCAACCCCCGCAACGTCCTTCCGTGCGCCCGCCGCAACCGGCTCCGATGCCGCAGCCGGGACCGCCGCCGCACGGGGTCCGGCGGCCCGTGCAGCAGTTCCAGCATCCGCACTATCCGCCGCCCCAGGACGCACCGGCGCCCGCGGTGAACATCAACATGACGACCAGGGCGGACACCTCGAACATGCCGCCGGTCCGGGCTAGGGCGAGCACCGCGCCCATCGCCCGCGCCGACCGGATCCCGCAGACCGGCCTGAGCATCGGCCGCACCACCGACAACCAGATCGTCGTCAACGATCCGCTGGCCTCGCGCAAGCACGCCCGCCTGGTTGCCTCCGCCGAGGGGCTGGCCATCGAGGACCTCGGCTCGGCGAACGGCACGTTCGTCAACGGGCACCGCCAGCAACGGGCGGTGCTGCGCGAGCGGGACATCATCACCATCGGCAACGTCGACTTCGTCGTCCAGCAGGGCACACTGGTGCACCGGCAGAAGCCGGTCGCCGAGCAGGGCCTCGCGGTGCACGGGGTCGGCTTCACCGTCGAGGGCAACAAGCAACTGCTCGTCGACGTGAACATGTCGGCCAGCCGCGGCACCCTGACCGCGCTGATCGGCCCGTCCGGAGCGGGCAAATCCACGCTGTCGCGCCTGATCGCGGGCACCACCCGGCCTTCGGGCGGCGTGGTCACCTTCGAAGGCCGCAACCTGCACGCCGAGTACGAGGCGCTGCGTTCCCGGATCGGCATGGTGCCGCAGGACGACGTGCTGCACCGCCAGCTCACAGTGCGCCAGGCGCTCGGTTTCGCGGCCGAGCTGCGGCTGCCGAGGGACAACAGCAAGCAGGACCGGCAGCAGGTCATCGACGGTGTGCTGCAAGAGCTCTCGCTCACCGAGCACGCCGACACCAGGGTCGACCGCCTTTCCGGCGGTCAGCGCAAGCGCGCCTCGGTGGCGCTGGAACTGCTGACCGGCCCGTCGCTGCTCATCCTGGACGAACCGACCTCGGGCCTTGACCCGGCATTGGACCGCCAGGTCATGGTGATGCTGCGCGAACTGGCCGACGCGGGCCGCGTGGTGATCGTGGTGACCCACTCGGTGGCGCACTTGGACATGTGCGATCAGGTGCTGCTGCTCGCCCCCGGCGGGAAGACCGCCTACTGCGGCAATCCGGCCGGTGTCGGCGCGACGCTGGGCACCAGCGACTGGGCGGAGATCTTCGCCGACGTCGCGGCCAACCCGGACCAGGCGTTCGCCGCGTATCGCTCCCGGCAGGCGTTCGCGGCGCCACCCCCGCCGCCTGCGCAACCGTACGGGCCCGCGGGCAGTCCGCCGCAATCCAGCCGCGGCAAACAGTTCTCGACCCTGGCGCGCAGGCAGGTCCGCCTGATCCTGGCCGACCGCGGATATCTGACGTTCCTGGTGTTGCTGCCGTTCATCCTCGGCGGCCTGTCGCTGGTGGTGCCGGGGAAGAACGGTTTCCAGCGCGGTGCGCTGAGAGCGCTGCCGGACGGCACATTCGTGCCCGAAGGCGGAAGTGAGACACAGCAGTTGCTCGTGGTGCTGATCCTGGGCGCCTGCTTCATGGGCTCAACGCTCACGGTGCGCGACCTGGTCGGCGAACGGACGATCTTCCATCGCGAGCGCGCCGTGGGGTTGCTGCCCTCTGCGTATCTGATGGCGAAGATCGCGGTGTTCAGCTTCACCGCGCTGCTGCAATCGGCGGTGCTGGTCGGCATCGTCCTCGCGGGCAAGAAGCGTCCTGGTCAGGGCGCGGTGCTGGCGTCCGGCAGCGCGGAGCTGTACATCGATATCGCACTGACCGCGATCTGCTGTGTGGTCGTCGGATTGCTGCTCTCGTCGCTGGCCAAGTCGAACGAGCAGGTGATGCCGCTGCTGGTGGTGGCCATCATGTGCCAGCTGGTGATGGCGGGCGGCCTGATCCCGGTCACCGGCCGGGTGGTGCTCGAGCAGGTGTCCTGGCTGTTCCCCGCTCGCTGGGGATACGCGACGGGCGCGTCGACGGTGAACATCCGCGACCTGTTCCTGAACGCGCAGGCCGACACGCTCTGGCAGCACAAGGCGGAGATCTGGGCGTTGGACGTCGGCGTGCTGTTGCTGATCACCGTGGTGCTCGCGGTCATGACCTGGCGCCGGTTGCGACTGAAGAAGTCGGCCGCGTGACGCGGTCCGGACGGTCCGGCTACGCCCCGGTGCGCGGAGGCGGCGCCCAGCGGCGTGGGACGGCAACGACGAGCATCTCGGCCGCGAACCGGGCACACTTATGCCTGTGACGGTGCGAGTAGGGGCAGTGCATCTCGGCTGGGATGTGGTGTCCGTGGCGGCCGGTGGCGGTGGCGTTCCCATCCGCCCCGTGCAGGTGGAGGGCATGTGGACGCCGCCGGCCTATCTGCTGGCGGATTCGTCGGGCCGGTTGCACACGGCAGGCGTGGAACGCAACAGACCCGATCTCGGGATGGCGATCGCCGACGTGCGCGACATCCTCGGGCATCCGCAGATCGTGGTCGCCGGCGCGACATGGCCCGCGGAGTTGGTGTTCCGCGCGCGCCTGTACAACCCGCTCGCCGAGATCGGCAAGCACTTGCGCGGCAAACCGGATCTGGTGGCCTTGCCCTACCCGGACAGCTGGCCGGACGAGAAGATCGATGTCTACGCCTCGATGGTGGAACAGCTCGATGTCGTCGTGGAACCGCTGCCGGAGAGCGTCGCGCTGTCCGGCTACGTCCGCGCCCTCGGACTGGTGCACCCGCCGGACCGGTCCAGGCCGAACGGCGTCGGCGCGACGGGTGTGTACTCCGACGGCCGCGGCATGCTGGTGGTCGCGGTGCACGGCGACGACGAGCAGCCCACCGAGTCGGTCGACGTTCCGGTGGACGCGGAGGCCATGCGTGACGCCAGGTCGGCGGACGACGTCGTGATCGAGGTCATGGCGGCGGCCCGTTCGATCGGCGCGGACACCTCGACGGTCCTGCTGTCGGGCAACGTGCGCTTCAACGACGCGTTGCGCCTGGCCTTCCAGAACCATCTCGGACACCGCCTGCACGTGGCCGATCATCCGATGCACGCCCTCGTCCTCGGCGCGGCGCACCTGCTGGTGAGCGATCCGGAGGCGGACGAGCCGGAGCCCGCGGGCAGGCACACCGAACCCGCGCCCGCTCCGCAGCGCCCGGTGGACGCGCAGTACCCCCCGCAGCAGGCGGACGCGGGTCAGCGGTCGGCGCGGCCGGTGCCCGGTGTGCAGTACGGCCCGGGATACCCGACCCAACCCGAAGAGGCGACGACCAGGATCGGTCGCGACGAAGTGCCGCGTGGCCTGCCGCCGAATCTCGCCGAGCTGGGTAGCCGCTTCACCCGGCCGCCGAGCGCGCCGGACGAGCAGCAAGACGGCGGTCGTCCGCCCGGTGGGCCGGTGCCGCCCCTCGACCCGCGTCCGCCCTATCCGGGCGGGCCGGAGTCGTACCCCGGTCAGCAGCGCCAGGGGCCATGGCAGGACTCGGGCGCCGACTCCGACGACGAGGACCGGCACCCCAAGGGCAAGCTGTGGAACAAGATGAAGGGCAACTTGTTCGGGGCCAACACCGTCGTCGGGGCGGTGGCGCTGGCCGTGGTCGCGCTTCCCTCCGGGAATCATGGCGTGGAGCTGACCGCGCAGCCGGTCGTCCTCGACACGGCATCGGTCGTCGCGGAGGAAGGGGTCGATGGCGAGCCGGTCGGCTGTCCGACCGCGCCCGATGCGATCATCCAGCCCAAACCAGGGGTCACCGCCGCACGGGGCAACCAGCGGGAAGCGCGGGAACGGGCCGCCGAGTGCGGACGGCCCGATGTCGATACTCTGCGCTATCTGGTCCCCGGCCCGCCGGGCGCCATCGACCTGGGCCCGCCGATCGAGATCTGACGCGATTTCTTCCCGCGATACCCCACTGGTATCGTTGCTCGCTGGCGTGTGGAACGTCCGGCCGACTCCTGGTGATCGTCCGGATGTCCACCGAGTCCCGGGTCTCCACCGGCCGCCGGGAACACCTCGACCGCACGCTCGGCTGGCAACACCGACGACAGACAGGGAAGCACTGTGCCTACGTACAGCCCCAAGGCGGGTGACGTGACCCGTAAGTGGTACGTCATCGACGCCACTGACGTAGTGCTCGGCCGTCTCGCCGTCCAGGCAGCGAATCTGCTGCGTGGCAAGACGAAGCCGACCTACGCCCCGAACGTCGATGGTGGCGATTTCGTCATCATCATCAACGCCGACAAGGTCGCCATCAGCGGCAACAAGCGGCAGGACAAGCTGATCCACCACCACTCCGGGCACCCGGGCGGCCTCAAGTCGCGGACCGTCGGTCAGGTGTTGGAGAGCCGCCCCGATCGGCTCGTGGAGAAGGCCGTCAAGGGCATGATCCCGAAGAACAAGCTCGGCAACGCGATCGCGGGCAAGCTGAAGGTGTACGCGGGCCCGACGCACCCGCACGCCGCCCAGCAGCCCATTCCGTTCGAGATCAAGCAGGTGGCCCAGTGACCGCTCCCGAGGAATTCAACGAGGAATACGTCGAGGAATTCGACGCCGCCGAGGCTGTCGAGGACGGTGCGGGCTACGAGGACTCCGAGGCCTCGGCGTCCTACGCTCCGATCGTGATCGACCGCCCGGTGCAGACCGTCGGCCGCCGCAAGGAGGCCGTCGTGCGCGTGCGCCTGCTGCCCGGCTCCGGCAACTTCGTGCTCAACGGCCGCACCATCGAGGACTACTTCCCGAACAAGGTGCACCAGCAGCTGGTCAAGTCGCCGCTGGTGACCGTCGAGCGCACCGAGTCCTTCGACGTGCACGCCCGCCTGGTCGGCGGCGGCCCGTCCGGCCAGGCAGGCGCTCTGCGGCTGGCCATCGCCCGTGCGCTGATCGAGGTCACCCCGGAGGATCGTCCCGCCCTCAAGCGGGCCGGCTTCCTGACCCGTGACCCGCGCGCCACCGAGCGCAAGAAGTACGGTCTGAAGAAGGCGCGCAAGGCGCCGCAGTACTCGAAGCGCTGATTTCGGCAACGTCGGCCCACCGCATCCGGCACCCTCTCGGTGCCGGACGCGGTACGGTCGACGCGGCAGCTGTACGAGAGCAGGCTCCAGCGAACAGCTGGTCGCCTGCTCTCGCGCTGTATGAAGATGCGGCGTTAGCGGGGCCTTCGTGGTGCACGGGCCGGTGCCTCCCGGGCCGGCGCGCCCACGCCACAGATCACCAATGAGGGGCGAGGTATGGGACGGTTGTTCGGCACCGACGGAGTCCGCGGGCTTGCCAACGAGTCACTGAGTCCGGAGCTGGCGTTGCGCGTTTCCGGCGCGGCCGCGCAGATCCTGAGCCGGGGCAAGAAGCGCGCGCTCGCGGTGGTCGGGCGCGACCCGCGGGCCAGCGGGGAGATGCTCGAGGCCGCGGTGACCGCGGGGCTGACCGCGGCGGGAGTGGACGTGCTGTCGGTGGGGGTGCTGCCGACACCGGCCGTGGCCTACCTCACCGGTTTGTACGACGCCTGTCTGGGCGTGATGATCTCCGCCTCGCACAACCCGATGCCCGACAACGGGATCAAGATCTTCGCCGCGGGCGGGCACAAACTCGACGACGCGATCGAGGACCGGATCGAGGCGCTCATGGCCGCGGAGACGCAGTTCCGGCCGACCGGCGCGGGCATCGGCCGGGTCCGCAGCGCGGCGGGCGCGCGCGATCACGGGCTGGCCGTCCCAGATCAATACAGCCTCGCGGGCACCCACGAACGCTATGTGGAACATCTGGTGGAGGCGACGGGCCAGGACCTATCCGGGCTGACCGTCGTGGTCGACTGCGCGCACGGCGCCGCCGCGGAAGTCGGACCCGCCGCCTACCGTGAGGCCGGTGCGACGGTGATCGCCATCAACGCCGAGCCGGACGGGCTGAACATCAACGACGGCTGCGGCTCGACCCATCTCGAGCAGGTACGGGCCGCGGTGGTGGAGCACGGCGCCGATCTCGGTCTCGCGCACGACGGCGACGCCGACCGCTGCCTGGCCGTGGACGCCTACGGCAATGTGGTGGACGGGGACGCGATCCTCGCGATCCTGGCCCTCGCCATGCACGAGGCGGGCGAGCTGGCCGAAGACACTTTGGTCGCCACCGTGATGAGCAACCTCGGCCTGCACATCGCGATGCGGACGGCCGGAATCACCGTGCGCACCACCGCCGTCGGCGACCGTTATGTGCTCGAGGAGTTGCGGCGCGGCGGCTTCACGCTGGGCGGCGAGCAGTCGGGACATGTGGTGTTCCCGCGACACGGCACCACCGGCGACGGCATTCTCACCGGCCTGCGCTTGATGGCGCGGATGGCGCAGTCCCGGCGCAGCCTGGCCGACTTGGCGAGCGTGCTGAGCACCGTGCCGCAGATTCTGGTGAACGTGCCGGTCAATGACAAATCCGTGGTCGCGCGCGCACCCGAGATCCGCGAAGCCGTGCTGGAGGCGGAGCGGATACTCGGCGACTCCGGGCGCGTGCTGCTTCGACCCAGCGGCACGGAGGAATTGGTGCGGGTGATGGTGGAGGCCACCGACCCGGCGCAGGCGCGTCAGCTGGCGGACGATCTGGCGAAGCGGGTCGCAGGGGTATAGAGGGTTGAGGTCGTGCCGCGGCCGTGGGTCAGTGGGTTTCGGTGAGTACGCCCGCGTTCATGTGCCAGCGGCGGGTCGCGCGGACGGTGTCGAGCATGCGGCGGTCGTGAGTGACGAGCAGGAGTGTGCCGGTGAAGGACTCTACGGCCTGCTCCAGTTGTTCGATAGCGGGGAGGTCCAAGTGATTGGTCGGCTCGTCGAGCACGAGCAGGTTCACGCCCCGGGCTTGGAGCAGGGCGAGGGCGGCGCGGGTGCGTTCGCCGGGGGACAGCGTGTCGCACGGCCGCAGCACGTGTGGGCCACGCAGGCCGAATTTCGCCAGTAGCGTGCGCACTTCGGCCTCCGGCCAGTCCGGCAGTTCGCCGCCGAAAGTGGCGGCCAGGGCCGCGGTCCCGCGGAACAGCCCGCGCGCTTGGTCGACCTCGCCGACCTCGACGCCGGAGCCCAGGCTCGCCGTCCCGGTGTCGGGCTGGAGCTGTCCCAGCAACAGGGCGAGCAGCGTCGACTTCCCGGAGCCGTTCGCCCCGGTCAGCACGATGCGGTCGGCCCAGTCGACCTGGGTGGTGATCGGGCCGAGCGTGAAGTCGCCACGGGTGACGGCCGCCTGGGACAGGGTCGCCACCACCGAGCCGCTGCGCGGGGCCGCGGCGATGCTCATGCGCAGTTCCCATTCTTTGCGGGGTTCTTCCACCACCTCGAGCCGTTCGATGCGGCGCTGCGTCTGCCTGGCCTTGGCGGCCTGCTTCTCGGTGGACTCGGCCCGCATCTTGCGGCCCGCCTTGTCCGAGTCCACCTTCCTGGGATCACGCGCCTTGCGGCGGGCGGTGCGGACACCGTGTTCGAGCCAGTTGCGCTGCATCTGCGCGCGGGCCTCCAAGCCCGCCTTGGTGTCGGCGTAGTCCTCGTACGCCTCGCGCGCGTGCTGCCGGGCGATCTCGCGCTCCATCAGGTACGACTCGTAGCCGCCGTCGTACGACCCGACCTGTTGCTGCGCGAGATCCAGCTCGACGACGCGGTTCACCGTGCGCGCCAGGAACTCCCGGTCGTGGCTGATCACCATCAATGGGACCCGCACACCGGCGACGAACTGTTCCAGCCGGCTCAGGCCGTCCAGGTCCAGGTCGTTGGTCGGCTCGTCCAGCAGCAGGATGTCGAAGCGGGACAGCAGGACCGAGGCCAGCCCGGCCCGCGCGGCCTGACCGCCGGACAAACCGGTCATGGGTGTATCCAGGCCGCTGGACAGACTGTCCGCGAGGCCGAGATCCGCGGCGACCTCGTGGGCGCGCTGGTCCAGATCGGCCCCACCGAGGGCGAGCCAGCGTTCCAGCGCGGGGGAGTACTCGTCCGGCCCTCCGTCGGCGAGGCGCTCGGCCGCGGCGTCCATAACTCGCTGCGCCTCGGTGACTCCCGTTCGGCGACCGAGGAATTCGAAGACGGTCTCGCCTTCGACCCGTTGTGCCTCCTGGGCCAGATAACCGACTGTCGCGTCCGGGGGACTGAGCGTGATGCTGCCCGTCGGTGCGTGCCGGTCGGCGAGCATGCGCAGCAGCGTCGACTTGCCCGCGCCGTTCACACCGACCAGTCCGATCACGTCGCCCGGCGCGAGGGTCAGATCCAGGTCGGCGAACAGCGTGCGCTCGCCGTGACCGGCCGACAGGCCGCGGGCATGCAGAGTGGTGCTCACCAGCACGAGTCTGCCGTGCTCGGGGTCGGACCCTGAGGTCGACCCCGGGAGAAATCAGGGTCGGTATCGGCCGCCGGGCCGATGGCGGGGCCCGCGACGACGGGCACAGTGGAGGACGTAGCGATCACCGCACGAGAGGGAAGACCAATGACCGCCCCCACCCGCCGTTTCACCCGCTCCACCCACGACAAGTGGATCGCAGGCGTCTGCGGTGGCATCGCCGAGTATCTCGGCTGGAACGCCAACGTCGTCCGTCTGCTGTTCGTGGTGTCGTGCCTGCTGCCCGGCCCGCAGTTCGTCATCTACTTGGTGCTGTGGCTGTTGATGCCGAAGAAGTGAACTCGCGGGGCTGCGTCGAGCCCGCGCGGGTGACAGGATGGAACGATGCCGCTCGAGCGGCATCGCACCACCGGTACGAGTTCTGCTGAGGAGGGGTCATGATCACCTCGAGCGAATTCCCAGGTCTGGATATACCCGGTATCGACGCGTCTTCGTCGCTCGACGGCCTGGGCGCGATCGAATTGCACCACCCGACGCAGGGCATCGACGGCGACGGCTCGCTCGACACCGTCACTACCACGGGTGACGACGCGATGCAGGTCTGGACCGACTACGACCACGACGGCTTCGCCGACCACGTCACCGTGGTGGAGAAGGACGGCGACTACGCCGCATGGGAATTCCAGCGCCACCCCGACGGCACCTCCGAATGGGTCCGCACCGACCGAGGCAGAATCGGAAGCTGACCGAATCCGCGGGGGCGAAAATTCGAGGGAACCGAGTGTCGGCGTGTTGCGTCGAAGGAAGTAGGGCGGCATTCGGCGCGAACGCGATTCGCGTCGGCGCAACGACACTACGAGGACGGAGGGGAGTCGTGGGCGGGTCGGAAATGGTCGGTGTGCAGACGGGGGAACTCGGTGCGCTCGGCAGCGACTATCGCAGATCGGCGGACGTCGTCCGCGACCAGGCGAAGGGAGTCGCCGATCACCTGTTCGGCAGCGGTGACGAGGCGGGCCGGAATTACGCGCCGCAGGGGATCGCGGTGCATCAGGGCCTCGAACGGGTCGGTGCGTGGCTGCGGAACTGGAGTGAGGCCACCACCGCGACCGCCGACGCGCTCGGGGCCGCCGTGGTGGCCTACGCCGAAACCGACCAGCAGCGCGCTTCCGAGACGAACAAGACATGAGACCGCCGAATGACCCGTGCTCGCACCGGCGACGCCAGACATTCGAGGAGTCGGAATCATGACGGTTTCCTGGCAGGGCAAGGCGATCGACACCCTCTTGGACGAGGGCAGCGCGGGGTTGCAGTACTGGATCGAGTTCACGCCGCTGTACGAGGCGGCGTTCGGCGACAACGAGAGACGCGTCGGCGTCGGCAAGCTGCTGGCGATGTACGACGAGCAGCGCGGCACCCGGTTGGACAGACTGGAGCAGACGGGCGAGGCGCTGAAAGCCGCACTGTCGGAAGTGGATCGGCAATGGGACGCGCAGCAGGGCTACACCCGTCGGCTGCCCGGCCTGTGGCAGGGTACGGCGGCCGCCGCCGCGCTCGACATGCTCGGCAAACAGTCGGTCCTGGCCGACGAGGACCGGCAGCACGTCAAGACCGCCGTCACCGTGATCGCCGATATGGCGGGTTCGCTGCGGTCGGCGGTGGCCGCGAAGGCGTTCGCCACCCGAGAGTTGCTCGCGGGACCGGTGGGCGGCAGGAAGGTCGTCGAGATCGACGGTAAGACCCCGGCGGAGGTGAAGGTCATCGTCGACGTGCACAACGCGCGGGAATGGATCGACGCCGACCAAGTCCGCGAGCTGGGCCGCATCTTCCCCGCACTCGCCGTGCGGGAGGACAAGATCAACACAAGCGTGCTCGGCTTCATCAACTCCGACAGCGAGAACATGCTCACCGGCGCGTACGGCGACCGAGTGCGCAGCGTCACCGATGAGTGGCTGACCAAGACGTTCAAGCCGGACTTCGACCGCAAACTGTCGTCCTATATCGACGTCTGTACCGAGGTCGATCGACTGTTCAAAGACCAGTACAAGAACCTGGCCGATGCGCTGACGCAGGTGGCCGAGCATGGCTACCCGCGCCCGGAAGGTCCGTCGGAACCACAACCGGGGACACTGGTCGACCAGGACAAACCCGAGGTGACCAGTGCTCCCGGCCCGCCAGGCCTGCCCGCCGCCACGGTCCCGGCGAGCACGACACCGAGCACAGTCCCCGCGTCGACCACACCGACCACGCCGGACAACCCGTCCACGCCGAGTACCCCGTCCACGCCGAGTATTCCGTCCACGCCGAGTATTCCGACCACACCGAGTATCCCGACCGCCCCCGCGCCCAGGATGCCCGCACTGGACGGACTTGCCGCGCTCAGCCAAGTGGCGCGGGAATTCGCGCCGCTGGCAACCGGCCTCGGTCAAGCGGTGGAGCAGGGCGTGTCCGCGTTGAGCGGAATCATCAAAAGCGGAGTCGACGACGCGATCGAAAAGCTCGTGCACAGCATCGATCCGCAGAAGGCCGAAGCCGACGACCGGGACGACGAAGGTCGGGACCGAAAGCCGCGCGCTGAGGCGGAATTCGATATCGGAGGTAAGCATGTGCAGTTCGAGATGGGGCCGGACGGCCGGTTGAAACTCGTCCTCTCCGATACCACCGGTGCGGAGCAGGAGTTCACCGTCGAGCTGAACGAGCACGGCATACCGGTCATCTCGACGATCGAGCCGGACACCGACAACGCGCAGCCCCCGGCGCCTGAGCCTCTTACGCCGGAGTCTCGGAACGAGGAGTCTCCGGCACCGGAACCTCAGGAAGAAGAGAAAACGCCCGCTCCAGGTTCGGAACCGGACACCGAGGACGATCGGCCAGGGCTGCCGAGCGGAACCTTGCCGCGCACCCGGCGCGAAGAGGATGGCGAGCACTACCCGAAGCCGATGCCGGAGCAGGGCGAGCGGGAACCGGACGTTCCAGTGGACAGTGGCGCGGAACTCGCCGAAGCCGGGCCGCTGGACGCGGGGTTCGCCGAGGCGGGTCCACTGTGAGCCCGTCCGGGACGAGGTCGCACACCGCATGAGCGAGGAGGCGCAGCATGGTCGACTACGCCGAGGAAGCGAGGCAACTCGCCGCCGAGAACCAGCGCCGCATGTCGCTGTTGCTCGACGAGATCCAGGCGATCAACGAGCAGACCGCGGCGACCGGCCGGGAAATCGCCGACCGGCTGACCGCCGAGATGGACGAGTTCTGGGTGACGCACGCCGCCGACCTGGACAAGGCTGCCGCCGAGGCGGAGGAGCGGCAGCGACTGCAAGAGGAAGCACAAGAGCAGCGCGCGGCCATCGCACGGTCGATGGCCGCCCGCCGAGCCAATCACACGGTGACGCCGGTCGATGAAGAGGACGAGGAGGCCAAGTTCTACCAACGCAAGAGCTGGCTGATCTGACCGACGCTCCGCGGGGCGGTCGGTCGGCTACCGCCGCAGCAGCGCGGCGAGCTGGCCGACCTTCAGCTTCGGCGGCTCCTTCTCCTGCGGCGCCGCGGGGTCGACGACGGTGGTGTGCGGGATGACCTCGTCGGGATCAGTGAATGCGCGATAGGTCTTGTCGCCCGCCAGCGTGGCGAGCAGGTAACCGGCCAGCAGGGCGCGCGTGGTGCGGGAGGTCTTCGATTCGTGCTTGCCCGCACCCACGGCGGCGAGGACGCGCCGCCCCTCGATGATGCCGTTGTGCGAGGCCTTGTCGATGGCGCGCAAGGTCGCCGGGCCGCCCCAGGCGGTGGCCAGTGGGATGGCGTTCGAGCTGACCGAGGTGATGTCGGTCGCGCCGGCCAGGATCAACGCCGGAACGTCCAGCTCCGGGGCGACGGCTTCGGCGGCTGGCGCCGTCGGCGCGGGGAACAACGCCGCGACCGTGGCGACGTCGCGGCGGCCTGCGGCGATGACCGCGGCGCCCGCTCCCATGCCGTGCCCGGCCAGAGCCAGGCGCTCCGGATGCACGCTGATCTCGCCGTCCCCGAGCCGCACACCGGTGCAGATGTCGAGCGTGGTGAGCAAATCGGCGGCCAACCCCAGATGTGACGGAATCGGTCCGCGCTCGGTGTCGGGCGCGGCGGCCACTATTCCCCAGGAAGCGAGGTGTTCGAGCAGCGTGCGGTAGTGGTTCGCCCCGGTCAACCAGCCATGTCCGAAGGCGACGGCAGGTAGGTTCCGCCCGGTCTCGGGCGTGAACACCACCCCCGGCTGGCCGGCGATGGCCAGATTGCCACGCAACACGCGGTGTGGTCCCCGGCTGGTCAGGGTGCTCAATAGCGATTTCACAGACGCCGACACGACGTGAACGTTATCCGATAAGTAGTGTGGTGAGCCATGTGCGGAATCGTGGGGTACGTCGGGTACCGAGACGCGCTCGGCGTCGTCGTTGACGCGTTGCGCCGCATGGAATATCGCGGATACGACTCCGCGGGTGTGGCGATCCTGGATGGCGCGGGCACGCTGGCGGTGGAACGCAAGGCGGGCCGCCTGGCCAACCTGGAGGCCCAGCTCGCCGAAACCGGGATCGATCGCTTCGTGGGCACCACGGGCATCGGGCACACCCGCTGGGCCACGCACGGCGCGCCGACCGACCGCAACGCACACCCGCATCGGGACCACACCGGCAAGGTCGCCGTCGTACACAACGGCATCATCGAGAACTTCGCCCCGCTGCGCCGCGAACTGGAGGACGCCGGGGTCGAGCTGAACAGCGACACCGACACCGAGGTCGCGGTGCACCTGGTGGCCCGCGCGTACGCCCATGGCCCGACCGCAGGCGACTTCGCGGCCAGCGCGCTGTCCGTCCTGCGCCGTCTGGAGGGCGCGTTCACGCTGGTCTTCACCCATGCCGACCATCCGGACACGATCGTGGCGGCGCGCCGCTCCACCCCGCTGGTGGTGGGCGTGGGCAAGGGCGAGATGTTCATCGCCTCGGATGTCACGGCGTTCATCGAGCACACCCGCGAGGCGGTCGAGCTCGGTCAGGACCAAGCCGTGGTGATCACCCTGGACAGCTACCGGGTCACCGACTTCGCCGGCGAGGACGCGAGTTCGCGCACCCGCCCGTTCACGATCGACTGGGACCTGGCCGCCGCCGAGAAGGGCGGCCACGACTACTTCATGCTCAAGGAGATCGAGGAGCAGCCCGCCGCGGTCGCGGACACCTTGATGGGGCATTTCAGCACCGACCACGACGGCGCGGGCCGGATCGTGCTGGACGAGCAGCGCCTCGCCGACCAGGAACTGCGCGATTTCGACAAGGTTTTCGTCGTGGCGTGCGGCAGCGCCTATCACTCCGGCCTGCTGGCGAAGTACGCCATCGAGCACTGGACGCGGCTGCCCGTCGAGGTGGAGCTGGCCAGCGAGTTCCGCTACCGCGATCCGGTGCTGGACCGCTCCACGCTGGTGGTGGCGATCTCCCAGTCCGGCGAGACCGCCGACACGCTGGAGGCGGTGCGGCACGCGAAGGAACAGAAGGCGCGCGTCCTCGCGATCTGCAACACCAACGGCGCGCAGATCCCTCGCGAGTCCGACGCGGTGCTCTACACCAGGGCCGGGCCGGAGATCGGCGTCGCCTCCACCAAGGCGTTCCTGGCCCAGGTGACGGCGAATTACCTGGTCGGGCTCGCCTTGGCGCAGGCGCGCGGCACCAAGTACCCGGACGAGGTGGCCCGCGAATTCACCGAACTCGAGGCGATGCCGAAGCTGGTGGAGCGCGTGCTCGAGACCGCGCCGCAGGTGCGGGCCATCGCGCGGGAGCTGGCGCAGGTGCCGACCGTGTTGTTCCTGGGCAGGCACGTCGGTTACCCGGTGGCCTTGGAGGGCGCGCTCAAGCTCAAGGAACTGGCCTACATGCACGCCGAGGGGTTCGCGGCAGGTGAGCTCAAGCATGGTCCGATCGCCCTGATCGAGGACGGCCTGCCGGTGATCGTGGTGATGCCCTCGCCGAAGGGGCGCGCGGTGTTGCACTCGAAGCTGCTGAGCAACATCCGGGAGATCCAGGCTCGCGGCGCGCGCACCATCGTGATCGCGGAGGAGGGCGACGACACGGTGCGTCCGTTCGCCGACGACCTCATCGAGATCCCGAGCGCACCGACGCTGTTCCAGCCGCTGTTGTCGACGGTCCCGTTGCAGATCTTCGCCGCCGAGGTGGCGCAGGCGCGCGGCTACGACGTCGACAAGCCGCGCAACCTGGCCAAATCCGTCACCGTGGAATAGTTCGGCGGCCGCGCACTTCGCAGTGCGCGGCCGCTGTTCCGCCGGGACGACCGGCGGCTATGCCGGCACGGTAGCCAGGGGCTCCGCCGGGACGGTGGGTGTCCCGCGACGCTCGAGCTGCCCGGACAGGATCGCGAGCAGTAGCGCCACCAGCACCAGACCGACGCCGACCCAGTTGGGTGCGGTGTAGCCGTAGCCTGCGGCGATCACCACGCCACCGAGCCAGGCCGACACCGCGTTGCCGAGGTTGAACGCGCCGATGTTCACCGCCGACGCGAGGGTCGGTGCGCCCGCGGCCTGGTCGAGGACGCGCTTCTGCAACGGCGGCACGGTTGCGAAGCCCAGAGCGCCGATCAACACCACCGTGACGGCGGCGGCTATCTTGTCGTGCGCTGTGACGGTGAACAGCGCGAGAACGAGCGCGAGCCCGCCGAGTGTGAGATACAGCATCGGCATCAGATGGCGGTCGGCGAACTTGCCGCCGATCAGATTGCCCGCGAAGAAGCCGAGGCCGAAGAGGACCAGCAGCCAGGTGACCGAACTCTCCGCATAGCCGGTGACCTCAGTCATCATCGGCGCGAGATAGGTGATCGCGGCGAAGACCCCGCCGAAGCCGAGCACCGTCATCGCCATCGCCAGCAGCACCTGGGGATTGCGGAACACCGCCAGTTCGGTGCGCAGCGCGGCGTTCGCCGCGGCGGGCTGTTCCGGGACCAGCGCCGCGACGCCGAGCAGGCCGATCAACCCGACCAGTGCGACGAACACGAAGGTCAGCCGCCAGCCGAAGTGCTGGCCGAGCAGCGTCCCCAGCGGTACGCCGACCACCGTGGCGACGGTGAGCCCGGTGAACATGATCGCGATCGCACCGGCGCGCCGATCGGCGCTGACCAGGGTTCCGGCGACGACCGCTCCGATCCCGAAGAACGCGCCATGGGCCAGCGACGCGACGATCCGTCCGGTCAGCATCAGCGCGAAGGTCGGTGCCGCGGCGGACAGGAGGTTGCCGACGACGAGCAGCGTCAGCATGCCGAGCAGCATCCGTTTGCGCGACAGCCGGGTACCCAGCCCGGTCATCAGCGGCGCACCCGCCACGACGCCGAGCGCGTAGCCGGTGACCAGCAGGCCCGCGGTGGGGATGGACACCGAGTAGCTGCTCGCGATGTCTGGTAGCAGTCCGACGACGACGAATTCCGTCGTCCCGATTCCGAATGCCCCGAGGGTCAGGGCGAGGAGTGCGAGGGGCATGAACGAAGCCTCCACGTGACGTTTGCTTCAAACTATTACAGGCGTAAACAATAATTGCATACGCTCTTTAATTGCAAGCGCGGGCTATTGTGATCCCTGGCTATCCTGGAGACACGAACCCCGACGCCGAAGGAACGCCGATGACCGCGGATGCTGCCCTGACCGGCCTCGCCGATGGTTGGTACGCACTCTCGCTACTGCACGACCGGATCGAGGCGCACATCGAGCGGGCCCTGCAATCCGGGCACGACCTGAGCGTTCGCGAGTACTCCCTGCTGGTCGTGCTGAGCCGCCAGCACGACGGGCCGGGCGGGCACCTGCGGATGAACCAGGTGGCCGAGGCCGTGGTGCTGAGCCAGAGCGCGACCACCCGACTGGTTTCCCGGCTGGAAGATCGCGGCCTGCTCCAGCGTTACCTCTGCCCCGACGACCGTCGCGGCATCTACACCGATGTCACCCCGGCGGGCTTGGACCTGCTGGAACAGGCGCGGCCCACGCACGACGCCGCCCTGGCCGGAGCACTCGGGCAGGCGGCCGCCAACCCCGAACTCGCTCCGCTCGTGGCCGCGGTCGAAGCACTGAACACTCACGGCGCACGGCACCGCGACTACCGTCCGGTGTGAGTGCGGGACGGCTCGGCGATCAATGAGTGCGGAGTCGAGGTCCGGGCTTTTCTCCGGGATGCTTCGTCGGAGGTTTTCGCGGTTTCTCGGCTGGACCTCGCCGAGGCCACGTCCGGAGCGCTTCGCCGGTGGAATGCCCCCGGTAAGCCCGAAGGGTCCGTACCCTGCGGTTTACTGCACGGTGACCGAGCCGCGCATCTCCGGGTGCAGCGAGCAGAGATAGCGGTAGGTGCCCGGCGCGGTGAAGGTGTAGCTCCACTCGCCTTTGTCGAAGATCGGGCTGTTGATGCCCATGGCCTTGTCGCCGATGCCCTGCACGGTGTGCGGGACCTTGTCGTCGAATTTCCAGGTGACCGTGTCGCCGACCGCGACGGTGACCTCGGCGGGGGAGAATTTCATGTCATGCGCCACGACGGTGGCTGCGGCGGGCTTGCGGTCACCGGTCTGCTGTGCGGTGGTGGTCGGCCGAGCCGGTTTCCTCGTCGTGGTGGCGGCCGAACCGGATTCGTCGCCGCCGCAACCGGACAGTAGGAGCGCGCACGCCAAGGCGACTCCCGTGACGACGCGGACGATCCCGATGCGGCGGACGCTTGGCATGATGGCCAAGCGTAGTAGGCCACACCGACGGAGGGAGCGGCGATGTCCACGCAGCGGGGCTATTTCACGGTGGACGAAGTGCGCGCGGCGGAGGCCGAGCTGTTCACCCGGGTGCCGGACGGCGTGCCCATGCGCCGGGCGGCGCACGGCCTGGCCACGGTGGTGGCGGGCGAACTCAGGGAGCGTACCGGCGGTATCGCGGGGCGGGCGGTGACCCTGCTGGTCGGTTCCGGGGACAACGGCGGCGACGCGCTCTGGGCGGGAGCGCGGCTGCGCCGCCGCGGTGTCGCGGTCACCGCGGTGTTGCTCAGCCCGGAGCGGGCGCACGCCGGAGGACTCGCGGCGCTGCGCGGATCGGGCGGTCGAGTCGCCGACGACGTGGGCCGCCCGGATCTGGTGATCGACGGCATCGTCGGCATCTCCGGTCGCGGGGCGTTGCGGCCGCGTGCCGCCGAAATCGTTGCGGCGCTGGAGGCTCCGGTCGTCGCGGCAGACCTGCCCAGCGGCGTCGACCCGGGCACCGGCGCGATCGAAGGCCCGGCGGTTCGCGCGGACGTCACGGTCGCGTTCGGCGCGTACAAGCCGGTGCATGCGCTCGCCGCGCCGCAGTGCGGGCGAATCGAATTGGTGCCCATCGGTTTACGTCTCCCGGAGCCGGGTCTCCTCGCGCTGGAGCCCGCGGCGATCGGGGCCGCGTGGCCGGTCCCCGGCCCGGCCGACGACAAGTACACGCAGGGTGTGACGGGCGTATGCGCGGGTAGCGCCACGTATCCGGGCGCCGCGGTGCTGTGCGCGGGCGCCGCCGTCGCGGCGACATCGGGCATGGTGCGGTATGCCGGGACTGCGGCGGCCGAGGTGCTGAACCACTTCCCCGAAGTGATCGCCGCCGAGGAGGTCGCCGCGACCGGTCGCGTCCAGGCCTGGGTCTTCGGTCCCGGCGCGGGCACCGACTCCGCCGCCAGGCAACGCCTGCGTGAGATCCTGGCCACCGACCTCCCGGTGGTGATCGACGCGGACGGCCTGACCATGCTGGCCGCGGAGCCGGACTTGGTGCGCGGTCGTGCGGCCCCGACCGTTCTGACTCCGCACGCGGGCGAGTTCGCCCGCCTCACCGGCCACGAGGTCGGTCCCGACCGGGTGGCGGCGGTCCGCGACTTCGCCGCTTCCTGGCAGGTCACGGTGCTGCTGAAGGGTCGCGCCACGCTCGTCGCCGCCCCGGGCGGTCCCGTGCTGGTCAACGAGGCGGGCGGTTCCTGGGCGGCGACCGCGGGCGCGGGCGACGTGCTCTCCGGCATCATCGGGGCGCTGCTCGCGGCGGGGCGGGAACCCGCATGGTCGGCCGCGGCGGCCGCGCGCGTGCACGCGCTGTCCGCGAACCTCGCCGCACATGACGCCGCCCCGGCGGGAACTCCGATCTCGGCGAGCGTGCTGGCAGCTCACGTCCGCCCCGCGATCGGCGTCCTCCGTGGCCTGGCACACCCCTTCTGACTGTTTCCTCCCGCCACGGTGATGGAACCGGTACGAGCCGATGGCCGCATTCAGCCGGACCGACGGGTTCCGGCGGGCGCAAAGCTGAGGCGCTGAGTGCCGGGTGCCGATGGCGTCGACGTATCGATGCTGGTCGTGGCGCTCGACACACCGGCCCGAGCGCCACGGAAACCGATTGGAACCAGAATCGAGCGCGCCAATAGACTCGACCGGAATCAACGCAACGACTGATCTCGAGAGCATATGGGTAACTCGTCGGGCACGCCCGAAATCCAGGCGGCATCAAATGCAGGACCTGAACGTGAATCCTGCGCGTCCGACTGGGACGGCCCGGATACGCGGAGAGGCGGCACAGCGCAAGTGGAAACGGTCATCGACCTGGACGCCATCGCCCACAACGTGCGGATCCTGCGGGAGCACGCGGGTGGCGCCGCGGTGATGGCGGTGGTGAAGGCCGACGGCTACAACCACGGCGCGGTCGAGGTGGGCCGGGCCGCTCTGGCGGCGGGCGCGGCGGAACTGGGTGTCACGACGGTGGGCGAGGCCGTGCAGTTGCGTGCGGCCGGGATCACCGCGCCCATCCTGTGCTGGTTGCACAGCACGGACACCGACTTCGCGCCTGCGGTGGCCGCCGACGTCGAGATCGGGATCTCTTCGGCGGCTCATCTGCGAGCGGTCGAGGCCGCGGCGCGCGAACTGGGCCGTCCGGCGACGGTCACCCTGAAGGTGGACACCGGCCTGAACCGCAACGGCGTGTCGCCGGACGCGTACCCGGAAGTCCTGACGGCGCTGCGCGCTCTGGTCGACGAGGGTGTGGTGCGGTTTCGCGCGATCTTCTCCCACCTCGCGCACGCCGACGAACCCGAGCATCCCAACAACGACGCGCAACGCGCCCGGTTCCTGGAGGCCATCGCCACGGCCAAGGAGCACGGCCTGGAACCGGAGCTGGTGCACATCGCCAACTCCGCCGCTACCCTGACCCGCCCTGACCTGGCCTTCGACTTGGTCCGGCCGGGCATCGCCATGTACGGCCTGTCCCCGATACCGGACGACGATTTCGGCCTGCGGCCCGCGATGACGTTCCAGGCAGAGGTCGCCCTGGTCAAACGAGTGGCCGCGGGCGAAGGCGTTTCCTATGGGCACCAGTGGATCGCGCCGCGCGACACCACCGTCGCGCTGATCCCGGCCGGTTACGCCGACGGCGTTTTCCGCCCCCTGAGCGGACGTTTCGATGTCTGGCTCGGCGGGGCGCCGCGCAGGAACGTGGGGCGGGTGTGCATGGACCAGTTCGTCGTCGACCTCGGAGACAACGCGGCGGGCGTTCAGGAAGGCGACACCGCGATTCTCTTCGGTGCGCGACCGCACGCCCAGGAGTGGGCGGACCTGCTCGACACCATCCACTACGAAGTGGTGTGTTCACCGCGCGGCCGGGTTACCCGGCGCTATGTCGGTGGCGTTCGATGAGCCGCTTCCGGGTGACCCCGCTGCGCGGCGGGCTGGCCACGGCTGGATTCGTCGGTGCGCTGGCAGGCGCCCACGCCTTGCGTCGCGCCGGTGCGCGGGTGTTGTGGCCCGCGCGGGGCGACGACTACCGCGACGAGAATTTCGCGCTGATCGATGCCGACCGCGCGGGGACGGTGCTCGCCGACGACGGCGTGCCGTTGGCCACGCGGATCTGCGGCCCCGACGACGCACCGGTGACGGTGATCTTCGTGCACGGCTTCTGCAACAGCATGGCTTCCTTCCACTTTCAGCGTCGTGACCTGGAAAAGCGCTACGGCGCAGGACTTCGCATGGTGCTGTTCGATCTGCGCGGACACGGCCGTTCCGGTGTGCCGAGCGCCGCGAGTTGTACCGTCGCACAGCTCGGGAGCGACCTCGCCGCCGTGCTGAACGCCACCGCACCGGCCGGGCCGGTGGTGCTGGTCGGGCATTCGCTGGGCGGGATGGCGATCCTGGCCGCGGCCGCGCGATTCCCGGAATTGTTCGCGGCCAGAGTGATCGGGATCGCACTGCTGTCGACCGCGGCCGCCGAGGTCACCGCGGCGGGAATCGGGCAACTGTTGCGCAATCCTGCGATCGACGGGTTCCGGGTGGCCGTGTACACCGCGCCCGCGCTGGTGCAGGCGGGCCGCGTCACCGCTCGGCGGGTGATCACGCCGATCCTGCACGTCAGCTCGTTCCACGGACCGGTGAGCCCGACGCTGTCGCGCTTCACGACGCTGATGATCGACCAGACGCCCGTGGCGACCGTAGTGAAGTTCCTGCAGGCCATCGAGCTGCACGACGAGTCGGCGGCGTTGCCCGCGCTGGCGGGCACACCGATCCTGATACTCGGCGGCGGGCACGATCTGGTGATCCCGTTCCGGAATTCGCGTGCGCTCGCCGCCGCTCTGCCGGGCAGCGAACTCATCCGGTTGGAAGGCGCGGCGCACATGCCGCATCTGCAATACCCGGACATAGTCAACGCCGCGCTGGATCGCTTGCTGGTGCGCGCGGGCGTGGTCGACCCGGCGCCGGGGGAGGCCTCGGAGGTGGCCCGTGGCTGATCCGGGGCATCGAGTGCTGCCCACCGTCGCCGACACCGAGGCGCTGGGCCGGGAACTGGCCACCGATCTGCGTGCCGGGGATCTCGTGGTGCTGGACGGTCCGCTCGGCGCGGGCAAGACCGCACTGACCCGCGGCATCGCCGAAGGTCTTGGCGTGCAGGGGCGGGTCAGTTCGCCGACGTTCATCATCGCCCGCCAGCACCGCGCGGGGCAGCGCGCAGGCGGCCCGTCGGTGCCCATGGTGCACGTGGACGCCTACCGGCTCGGCGGCGACCTGGACGAGCTGGACGCGCTGGACCTGGACACCGATCTGCATCAGGCGGTCGTCGTGGTGGAGTGGGGCCGCGGCGTAGTGGAGCACCTCGCGGATCGGCATCTGCGTGTGGTGCTGTCGCGGGCGCCGGACTCGGATGTGCGCACCGCCAGCTGGGAATGGGTCAATTAGCTACCGGGTAGCTCTGCGTCGGCCTCACCTACCACCCGGTATCGTTGGCCCAATCATGCTTGTACTAGCCGTCGACACCGCGACACCCGCCGTCACAGCGGGACTGGTGGACTTGGAGCAGGGCGCCGACGCGGCGAATCCCGTCCGGGTACGCACCGTCGCATCCCGGGTGCGGGTCGACCCCCGCGCCCATGCCGAGGTACTCACTCCGCAGATCCTCGAATGCCTCACCGAGGCAGGTCGTTCCAGGACCGAGATCGACGCGATCGTGGTCGGGGTCGGTCCGGGTCCGTTCACTGGCCTGCGCGTCGGCATGGCCACCGCGGCCGCGTTCGGCGACGCGCTCGGGATCCCGGTGTACGGCGCGTGCAGCCTCGACGCGATCGCAGCCGACGCCGCTGTCGACCCCGCGGTGCCGCCCCCCGTCGAGCTCCCGCCCGAAGCCGAACTGCTCGTGGTGACCGATGCCCGGCGGCGCGAGGTGTATTGGGCGCGGTACCGGGAGGGCGCGCGCGTGGCCGGACCCGAGGTGTGCAAGCCCTCCGACTTGGACGCGGGCGAGGCCACGGCGATCGCCGGATCCGCTTCGCACGTCGACTTCTTCGATCTGCCCGTGCTCCCCGCCGAGACGCCCTCGCCCGCCGGGTTGGTCCGCGTCGTCGCCGCCGAGGTGCTGTCTCGCAGCGTGCCGGAGCCGCTGGTTCCGCTGTACTTGCGCAGGCCGGACGCGGTCGAGAACGCCTACCGCCGACTCGACCGGACGGGGGCGTGAAGCCGGTGACTTTCCGAATCGCGCCGATGGTGGCCGCCGACATCACGCGCTGCGTCGAGCTGGAGCAATTGCTTTTTCCGGAGGACGACCCGTGGGCCGCCGTGGCGTTCCAGTCCGAGCTGGCCGGGCGGCACAACCGCTACATCACCGCGCGCGACGACGACGGGCGAATGGTCGGCTACGCGGGTATCGCCCTGCTGGGTGATGCCGAACACCCCGAGGCCGAGGTCCACACCATCGGCGTCGACCCCGGCTGCCACCGCACAGGTGTCGGCACGCTCCTGCTGGAGGCGCTGCTCGCCGAGGCGGACCGGCGCGGTGGACCGGTGTTCCTGGAGGTCCGCACCGACAACGCGCCGGCGATCGCGCTGTACGCCAAGCACGGGTTCCACATCATCGGGTTGCGCAAGAACTACTACCACCCCAGTGGCGCGGACGCGTACACGATGCGTCGCCCCGCGCTGACCAGCGGGGAGCGCTGGCGCACACGGGACGAGGTGTTGTCGTGATCGTCATGGGCATCGAAAGCTCCTGCGACGAAACCGGAGTCGGCATCGTCCGCAGGCACCCCGACGGCACCTGCGTACTGCTCGCCGACGAGGTCGCTTCCAGCGTCGACCAGCACGCGCGCTTCGGCGGCGTCGTCCCCGAGATCGCCTCGCGCGCGCATCTCGAGGCGATCGTGCCCGCGATGCGCCGCGCGCTGTCGGCCGCGGGCATCGCGAAACCGGACGCGTTGGCGGTGACCATCGGCCCGGGCTTGGCCGGTGCGCTGCTGGTCGGTGTCGCCGCGGCGAAAGCGTATGCGGCGGCGTGGGATGTGCCCTTCTACGCGCTCAACCATCTCGGCGGGCACGTCGCGGTGGACACTCTGGAGCACGGGCCGATGCCGCCGTGCGTCGCGCTGCTGGTGTCGGGCGGGCACACGCATCTGCTGCACGTCACGGATCTGGCCGAGCCGATCGTCGAGCTGGGCAGCACCGTCGACGACGCGGCGGGCGAGGCGTTCGACAAGGTGGCGCGGCTGCTCGGGTTGGGCTTTCCCGGCGGTCCGGCGCTGGATGCCGCCGCGACGGCCGGTGATCCGCGCGCTATCGCCTTCCCTCGCGGCATGACCGGGCCGCGCGACCCGCGCTACGACTTCTCCTTCTCGGGTCTCAAGACCGCGGTCGCCCGTTACGTGGAGGCGGCCCAGCGCGACGGCGTCGCCGCGGTGGATCTGCCCATCCCCGATATCGCGGCGTCTTTCCAGGAGTCGGTCGCGGATGTGCTCACGATGAAGGCGGTTCGCGCGGCCCAGGATGTCGGCGTCGGCACGCTGGTGCTCGGCGGCGGCGCGACCGCCAACTCGCGGATCCGCTCGATGGCCGAGGAACGCTGCGCCGCGGCCGGTTTGACCTTGCGGGTGCCCAAGCCTCGGCTGTGCACGGACAACGGGGTGATGATCGCCGCGCTCGGCGCGCATGTCATCGCTGGTGGCGCGGCTGCTTCGCCGCTGACGGTCGCCACCGATCCGGGTCTGCCGGTGTCGGTCAGTATGGTTCGCTGACCGGCTCGGATTCAGCGCACGAAGCGGCGGCGGCCGCACCGGGTTTCTTTCCGGTGAGATCGCCGCGAAGGGCCGTCGTGCGGCCGGATCAGTTCGGTGCGAGCAGTCCGGGATGCGACGCCGACCCCGAATTCCCCCGGAGGAGCGGCAGGCTCGACCGCGCGGGCGCCTGGGTGGGCGTCGGGCTCGTGCCGGGCGCCGGAGCGGTCGGCGCCGCCGGGTACCACGTCCGGCTCGATGGCGATTCGGGCGAACCGTTCGGTGCCGCATTCGGATTCCCGAACAGGGGGCCGAGCAGTTCGGGGAACGGAATCGGCGGAAGGTTCGGATCCGGGCGCAGCGTGGGCTGCGTGGGTGTGATCACCTGCGTGGACGACGGACCGCCGGTCGTGCTCTGCGGTCCGCGTTCCGTGGTCGTCGGTGCGATGCCGGTGTTGTCCGGCGTGCGGTTGTGCGGCGTGGCGGCAGCCGTGGTCGCGGGCGGCACCGATGTCGGGTTGGGCAGTTGCGACGCGCTGCTCGTGGTCCCCGCGGGAGAGACCTCGTCATCCGAGGTCGGCGCGAACGTCTTGACCCCGTAGCCGACGATCAGTCCGACGACCACGATCGCACCGGCGAGCGTGCCGAACACCTTGGTTACCGTCCCCGCGGGCGCGTCGCCGCCGAGCCCGGCGACCGGGAACACCGACGGCTGCATCGAATCGGCGACCAGCGCCGCGCCTTTGGCGGTCACCGCCTCGGGATCCGGCACGGTGAACACGGGGATGTCCAGGGCGGCGGTGAGCGTATCGAGCACCGCGGGGATGTTGGCGCCGCCGCCGATGACCGTGACCGCCTGCGGCTGCCTGGGCGCCCGGGCGAACGACATCGTGACGAACCGCGCCAGGTCGCGCAGCAGGTCGGCGATCAACTCTTCGAAGTCGGCCCTGGTCAGCTTCAGCGGACGACCGGCGACGTGGTCGATGGTGACCGCGGGCGCGATGGACAGGTGCTCCTTGGCCGCGCGGCCCCGGTTGGTGAGCATGCCGCGGTTCGGGCGGGTACCGCGCCGGGCGAAGTGCAGGTCCACCAGATGGTGGTAGATGAGATCGTCGATCGCCTTGCCGCTGACGGTCGCGGTGCGATCGGAACGGAGCAGGGAGCCGTCGGCGCGGTCGGCGACGGTGACGCCGAGCCCGGAGGCGCCGAGATCGACGATGGCGACCGTGTCGTAGCGGTCCAGCAGGCCGGTGTGCCGCAGGTAGGTCAGCGCGGCGGTGCCCTCCGGGATCAGCCGCAGGTCGCGCTGTTTTCCGGTGGCCGAGCGGATGATCTGGGCCTGCTCCTTGGTGCGGTAGGCGACCGCGACGCTGGTGGGCGGGTGACCCGTCGCCGGCTCGAAGTCGCGTGGCCCGCCCGCGAAACGGCCGCCGACCGGGCGGATGATCTCGCGTGGCGGCTGCGTGGTCGGCAGCTGGGTCGTCATCAGCTCGATCGAGGACGACACCAGGTCACCGAGATCGGAATGAGCCGCGTCGGCGGACACGACGCGGTAATCGAAGCTCTGCGTGCCGTTCGGCGCGGTGGAGACCAACGCCGAGCACACGACCTCTGCCCCGGCCGAGATGCCGAGGGATGTTCGCATGTTCACCTCCCTTCGAGCGGATGGTCATGGTGTCGCCGACCATCTCGAATGGACTGCCGGACCGCCGTATGGATGACGCGCGACCCGGACCGGGAAACGAACCGGCCCCTCGTCCGGGTGGGTCGCGGGGACCGGCCATGGATCACGTGTGTCTTGCTCTCTGGTGAAGCTGGTGGTGCAACGATCGTGCTGCGGCGCTGCGGGTTCGGCGACGCTGTGGTACCTCTGTGCCGCCTGGCCGCCGCTCGGAGGAGCGACGAACCGGCGGCCGGACCGCAACCGTCGTCAATAGTGTCACAATCCGTTATCCGAACGTTACTGTTTTCCCGAACTTATAGCCAAGCTCGCAGTGTCGCCGGGCGCGCCGCGCAAAGTTGGCACCGCCCAGCCTTGAGCGCTGGCACTCTCATGTATAGAGTGCTAGTCGGCACTGTGTGTAGTGCTTGTGCCAGCAGCTTGACCACTGGGCAGGGGTCCCGGCACCCGCGACGACGGGGCTATGCGCAGGGTCAGCATCGTGACCAACCGACGAGTTCGGAGCGACGAGTTCCGGACGACCGAATCCCCTGAAAGTGGAGGGCTCAACGTGGCGAGCGTGAACATCAAGCCGCTCGAGGACAAGATCCTCGTCCAGGCCAACGAGGCCGAGACGACGACGGCCTCCGGCCTGGTCATCCCTGACACGGCGAAGGAGAAGCCGCAGGAAGGCACCGTTGTCGCCGTCGGTCCCGGCCGGTGGGACGACGAGGGCGAGAAGCGCATCCCGCTGGATGTCCAGGAGGGTGACACCGTCATCTACAGCAAGTACGGCGGCACCGAGATCAAGTACCAGGGCGAGGAGTACCTCATCCTGTCGGCGCGCGACGTGCTGGCCGTCGTCACCAAGTAGCCGATCAGGCACGCATGCGTTCCGCCCCGGTGTCTTTCGTGACCCGGGGCGGAGTGCGTTCGGCGCCGACACCACGGCACTGAAACACGCGGTGCGAGCGACGGGCCCTGAGGCGGCAGCCTGCGTGACGACGGGACCCGGGAGCGCCGCAATCCACTACAGGAGCGAATCCCCATGGCAAAGCAGATCGAGTTCGACGAGAAGGCTCGCCGGGCTCTGGAACGCGGCGTCGACAAGCTCGCCGACGCCGTGAAGGTCACCCTGGGCCCGCGCGGACGGCACGTCGTACTCGCGAAGTCCTTCGGCGGCCCGACCGTCACCAACGACGGCGTCACCATCGCGCGCGACATCGAGCTGGAAGACCCGTTCGAGAACCTCGGCGCGCAGCTGGTCAAGAGCGTCGCCACCAAGACCAACGACGTCGCGGGCGACGGCACCACCACCGCCACCGTGCTGGCCCAGGCGCTGGTCCGCGCCGGGCTGAAGAACGTTGCGGCCGGGGCGAACCCGATCGTGGTCGGCTCCGGCATCGCCAAGGCCGCCGACGCGGTCTCCGAGGCGCTGCTCGCGCTGGCCACCCCGGTCTCCGGCGAGCAGGCCATCGCGCAGGTCGCGACCGTGTCCTCGCGGGACGAGGAGATCGGCGAGATGGTCGGCAAGGCGCTGACCACCGTCGGCAAGGACGGCGTCGTCACCGTCGAGGAGTCCTCGACGCTGCAGACCGAACTCGTCGTCACCGAGGGCGTGCAGTTCGACAAGGGCTACCTGTCGCCCTACTTCGTCACCGACCCCGACAGCCAGCAGGCCATCCTGGAGGACGTGTTCGTCCTGCTGCACCGCGAGAAGATCAGCTCGCTGCCGGACTTCCTGCCGCTGCTGGAGAAGATCGCCGAAAGCGGCAAGCCCGTCCTGATCATCGCCGAGGACGTCGAAGGCGAGGCGCTGTCGACCCTGGTGGTCAACGCCATCCGCAAGACGATCAAGGCCGTCGCGGTCAAGGCGCCGTTCTTCGGCGACCGCCGCAAGGCGTTCCTCGACGACTTGGCCGTGGTCACCGGCGGCACCGTGGTGAACCCCGATCTGGGCATCACCCTGCGCGAGGCAGGCCTCGACGTGCTCGGCAAGGTGCGCCGCGTCGTCGTCACCAAGGACGACACCACGATCATCGATGGCGCCGGTTCCGCGGCGGACGTGGAGGCGCGCGTCGCGCAGCTGCGCCGCGAGATCGAGGCCACCGATTCCGACTGGGATCGCGAGAAGCTGGAGGAGCGGCTGGCCAAGCTGGCAGGCGGCGTCGCGGTGATCAAGGTCGGCGCGGCCACCGAGACCGCGCTCAAGGAGCGCAAGTACCGCGTCGAGGACGCGGTGAGCGCCGCCAAGGCCGCCGTGGAAGAGGGCATCGTGCCCGGTGGCGGCACCGCGCTGGTGCAGGCGAGCAGCAAGCTCGTCGAGCTGCGCGATTCGCTGTCCGGTGACGAGGCCGTCGGCGTCGAGGTGGTCCGCACCGCGCTGCGTGCGCCGCTGTACTGGATCGCCACCAACGCGGGCCTGGACGGCGCCGTGGTGGTCAGCAAGGTCGCCGAGGGCAAGGACGGCTTCAACGCCGCCACGCTCACCTACGGCGACCTGCTCACCGACGGCGTCGTCGACCCCGTGAAGGTGACCCGTTCGGCCGTCGTCAACGCGGCGTCGGTCGCGCGCATGGTGCTCACCACCGAGAGCGCCGTGGTGGACAAGCCCGCCGAGGAGCAGAACGACCACGGCCACCACGGCCACGCGCACTGAACCCGGTTTTCTCGGGACAACGCACGGACAAGGCCCCCGAACCACGCGGTTCGGGGGCCTTGCCGTACGCGGCCTCGACTACCGGTTGGACCGAGAGAGTTCCGAATCGCCTGTCTGCCGCGGGATCGGAGGGAGGCCGCAGGAAGCTCAGGACCGCTGGGGTCGGTACGCGCGGGGCGGGAATGCCTGGCGGGACGCCGGATTCAGCTGGCGACCGGTGGCTGCTCGGCGGCGATGGCCGCGAGTAGGCGAGCACGCAGCGACGGCGGCGGAGTGGCCGCCGTGGCTGTGGCGAGAACGGCGAGCGCTTCTTTCGTGTCTCTGACTTCCTGGATGAACTCCGCGCGTAGCACGGGGTCCTCGCTGTCGAACAGCTCCTGCACTTCCTGATGGTCTTCGTCGTCGATCGATCCGAGCGCGACGGTGTGCGCGAGATCGATACGGCGTTCGTTCATCTCACGTCACCCCCAAACTTTTCTTCAGTCGTGTCAATCCGTCCCGAATCCGGGACTTAACCGTAGGTAACCCTACGTCGAGGTGGGTGGCTACCTCCGCATAGGTGCGTCCGCCGTAGTAGGCGAGCGAGATGGCTTCCCGCTGGGTTTCGGTGAGTGTGGCCAGACCGGCCAGGACGGCCTGTTGTTCGAGCCTGCGCTCGACCTCTTCGGTGACCTCGTCGAATTCGTTGCCGAGCACCCGGATCCCGTACGCGACCTCGCGCTGGGTGTGGGCTTGCTCGGCGCGGACCCGGTCCACGGCGCGCCGGTGGGCGAGCGTCATCAACCAGGTGACCGCGGAACCTTTCGCCGGGTCGAAACTCGATGCCATACGCCAGACCTGCAGATAGACCTCTTGCGTGGTCTCCTCCGCGTAGCCCGGATCGTGCAGAACGCGCAAAACCAAACCGAAGACGCGCGCACACGTCCGGTCGTACAACTCGGCGAATGCTTCCTGGTCGGCTCGACCGCATCGATGCAAAAGCGCGGCGAGCTCGATACTTTCGGCTGCGCGTGCCGTAACCGCAGAATCCACTGTGGGTGGGAAGGCTGCTCTTCGGAACGAGTCGCCCTCTGCGGCCGACGGCCGCGTTGTCACAACGCTCCATTCTGTGTCATCGGTCACTACCGTAGCGCGCCGCTATGACCTCCCTTCGGGTGGGGTGGCCACAAGGCTCGTCGTGGACCGGCGCCGCGTTGCGGAAAGCGCCGATACGCCGGACATCTCGGGAGCGACACGCCGTGACACGCCGAACCGTCGCACCGTGCCGGAACGCCGGGTGCACGGCCTCCGGCCTCGCTCGGCGGCCGGCCGATCGATGGTGACGATCGGAACTCACGCGCCGACCTTCGGCGCGGAACCGGTCACCGTGTCATGTGAGCGGCTCGGCCGAAGCATGTTGCAGTGGCCCGTTGTTTGCTAGGAATTCGACGCCCGGCGGCGTGCGGATGGGAGGGGATTGATTCAGACGGCCATGCGGCGGCGGCTGCGCCGCGCGTGCATCTCGCGCTCGGTCTCCGACATGCCGCCCCAGATGCCGTAGGGCTCGCTGACTTTCAGCGCGTGCGCGCGGCACTGCATGAGCACCGGGCAGGTGCGGCAGATCTCCTTGGCGCGCATCTCACGGGCCGTGCGGGCCCGGCCACGCTCACCATCGGGATGGAAGAACACCGCGGAATCCTGCCCGCGGCACGATCCTCGCATCTGCCAATCCCAGACATCGGCGTTGGGTCCCGGGAGGTGGGTCGGCATGGGCATGGTGAACTCCTCGTGGTGCGAGCTCGTCAGCGTTGTCGAGCAGTTGTTCTGCAACAGTTGTGGGCCACGACGCCGTGTCGGCGGGGGTACCCGGGGGGCTCGCCCTTCGTGGTCGCTGCAATTTCGCGCGGCGCCGTCCGTGGCGATGAGCTACGTTAGGTCCAGCCGCGAAATTCCGTCAATAGTTCGGCGCAGCACTTTTCCAAATCTCGCGCTGCCAAATTTAACCTCCGAACTGTTTACTTTTCGTGCTGGTTCCGGCGATACTGTTCGGTTGGCCGGAGGTCCGTGGCTGCCGCATGTGCCGCAACTGATCCAATTTCCGCTGGTAGAGGCGATTTCATGGTCGTAGCGCCGACGCGACGCCGATCTCGTGCCGATGATGTCGGTCACTGCCGCGGCCGAGGGGGTTCGTGGGGTGTGGATCCGAAGATGGCGGTAACGGGGCGGGCAGGTTAATTACGCGAAACACGCATGAATTCCCGGCGTGGCCGCTCGGCGATAGCCAGGACGAGATTTACCTAATGGCAACATCCGCTCGGCGACGGAAATCCCGAGTGTCGCCGGTCGGCCGTCGCTCACCTTCCTCGCCGGAGCCCGGGTGCCGCACGGGATAGAGTGCGCCCGTGTTCGCGCCCGCTCCGCTCGGAGATCCTCACCTCGCGGTCCTCGCCGAGGCCGCCTTCGGCGCCGCTCCGGGTCGCGCCGCCGCCGACCTTCCGTCCGCGTCGGACGCACTCGGCCGGTGGTATCGCGCTGTGGTTCTCGGCGGCCAGGGCCGTTATGCGGCGGCGCGCGCCGAATTGCGAAGGGTATGCAACCACAGCAACGACCCCGTACTCCTCTCACTGGCGGGAAGTACCGAGGGTTCTTTTCTTCGGCAGCTCGGCTGGCATGAGCGCGCCGCGGCGTTCGACGGGCGGGCGGCCGCGTTGATCCTCACCGCCGGCGCCGGAGCGGAGCCGGACAGCGCCGAGGAGTTCGGCGGCTACCGTCCCAGCCGCGCCGACGCGATCTGCGACGCGCTCACCGGACTCGCCGCCGACGCGCTCGGAACCGGGCGCCTCGCGCTGGCCGACCGCTTGCTGCGGCGCAGCGCGTCGGCGGCACAGCAGTATCGGGCCGGTTGGCGTCCCGCGATCCGCTTGCGCTGGGTGTCCGCGGAAACGGCGCTGGCGGCAGGCGATTTCGAGGTGGCGGCGGCGCACGCGGCGGCCGCGCTGGAGCTGGCCGAGCGATCCCCGTCGGTGCGCCACCGGGTCAAGTCACGCTTGCTGGTCGCCGCCGCCGACGTGGCGCTCGACGCGCGGGGAAGATCGGGCGTCTCGGCCGAGGATGTCGCCGAGCAGTGCCGCGAGCACGGCCTGCTGCCGTTGCGCTGGGCTTGTGCCATGCTCCGCGCCGGATCGGGCGCGCGGGACGCGGCGGCGGAGGCGGCCGAATGTGCCGCGGCCATCGCCCGCTCCGGCGGCGTGTTGCGCCCCATGGCGGGGTGGTAGGTGATCACGGAGTCCACCGTGTTGACCAGTTCCGGCCAACGGGTCGCTATTGTTAGATCCGTTCCGCCCCTTCGGTGGAAGCATTGGTCGTCACCTGACCATGCCACTTTGTAACGCCGGGAATATCTCTGACGATGACGCACACGGGCGAAGAGTTGGACCTCGCCGTCGCTGCCGCTGCGCAGGGCGACAGATCCGCTTTAGCTCAGGTACTGGAGATGATCCGCCCGCTGGTGGTGCGCTACTGCCGCGCGCGGATCGGAGCCGCGGAGCGTGGGCAGCTCTCCGCGGACGACGTTGCGCAGGAGGTTTGCCTGGCTGTGATGACAGCCTTGCCCAGGTATCAAGACCAGGGCAGGCCCTTCATGGCCTTTGTTTACGGAATCGCTTCGCACAAGGTCGCCGACGCGCATCGCAACGCCGCCCGTAACAAGGCGGAGGCGATGGCCGAAGTACCAGATGTCATATCCACCGACCAGGGACCGGAACAACGAGCTCTCGAGTCCGAGACGAGCAGGCAGATGAACCGTCTGCTCGCGACGCTTCCCGAGAAGCATCGAGAGATCTTGATCCTGCGCTTGGTCATGGGTTTGTCAGCGGAAGAAACCGCGGTCGCCGTGGGCAGTACGGCGGGCGCGGTACGGGTCGCCCAACACAGGGCACTCGCGAAACTCAAGTCACAAGTGGCGAGGGCAGGTGAAATGTATGGCTAGGGATGGCGAGCGCGGTCGGGGTGACTGGAAGGCGCGGCTTGGATCGCGGAACAGCGGTCCCTACGCCGAGGCGTCCGGTGACACCGGCCCGGTCGACATCGCCGCGGTACGCCGCGACGATGCTCTGATCGATGCCATCGCCAGCGATGGTCCGGTGCACACCGACAGCGCCGAGGAGTATCAGCTCGCGACGTTGCTCGCGGACTGGCGAGCGGAGTTGATCGCGCCTCCGATGCCGGCCGAGCCGGACCTGGACGCGATCGTGGCCGCGGTCAACCAGGAGATCGGCGCGCGGCAGGTTCGCATCGGGGCGCACGGCGGCGGGCGACTGCGGCTACTACGTCCGATCATGGGCACGGCGGCCGCGCTGGCCCTGGTCATCGGCGGCATGACGGCGTTCTCGTACAACGCCGAGCCGGGCGATCCGCTGTGGCGGGTCAAAGAGGTCGTGTTCAGCGAACAGGCCCAGACGACCGTGGTCCAGCGGGCGGGCGACGACCTGAACGAGGCTTCCACGCTGGTCACTCAGAACCCGACGCAGGCCAAGGTGCGCCTGGAGCGGGCCAAGGAGAATGCCGCGCAGGTCAGCGATCCGGACAAGCGCGCCGAGCTGATGACCGAGTGGGAACAGTTGCTCGCGAAGCTGCGCGAGGTCAATCCGGAGTTGGCCGATCAGCTGGGTGCGACGGTGCCCAAGACCACCGACCCGCGTGCCACCCCGGGCAACGCGACCACGAAGCCCAGCCCGACGCCAGGTAGCGGGACCTCGACGATCGTGCAGCAGCCCGGTCAGCCGACGAACAAGCCTTCGCCCTCGGCCGACGCCACCGCGCCCAATGGTGGTGGAACGTCGAACAGCGGCGGAACGACGAACGGCGGTGGCGCGCCGACCACGGTGCCGCCGGTGACGACACCGCCGCCCGTGACCACCCAGCCGCCGGCCACCGTGGAACCGACGGCTCCGCAGGAGCCGCCGGTCACCGAGGTCAAGCCGCCTGCGGGCGGACCTACGGGAGACACCGGTAATCCGACGGCGCCGCAGCAGCAGCCGCCGACAGCTCCGGCGCCGGGCAACACCAATACCCACAACAGCAACAATCAGCCGCCGCCGACGTTCAGCGTCCCCGGCATCCCCAACCCGGGCTCGTTCGTGCCGCCCGGCCGCTGACAGAAGAAAACGGTCCAGGCAAGAACCGATCGCCAGCCAGGCGGTCGGCTTTTTGTCTTTCGGGGAGAAGTCGGTCTAGCCAACGGCTGACCATAGGGTGGTAACTCATGGGCGTGTCCGCCCGCGACGGAACCTCGCGGTGCGTCTGCCGAAGTAATCGTGTGCGTCGAAAATCACAGCGGCAAAGGCGAGGTACGCGAGCCTCGAAAGGCCCGCGTGCGGTTCGATCGAGCCCGAATCAGCCGTCGAATCCGTCGAACCCGTCGCCGTGGAAGGCCTCGTTCATCGACGCGTCCGCGTAGCCCCGGCAGTAGTCCCAGGTGACGTACGCTTCCGGCGTCGGGTCGTAGGCGGGCTCGTGCGGGCGGACCGTGCCGTCGACCAGCAACTGAAGCAAGTTGGCGCGCAACATGTCCCAGTCGTGGTAGTGGTCCTGCCTACAGTCTTCGCAGCTGACCACGAGTCCGCGGATGCCGCGGTGGGCCAGCAGCGCCTCGTACACCGCGAGGTCGGCGAGATCCTCCTCGACCGCAAGGCGCTCGTGGGGATCCAGCGGTTCGCCGGGCTCGATGGCATCGAGCGCGGCGGACGGGTCGGAGGGGTCTCCGGCGAACGGATCCGGCGGCAAGCCAGGTGGTAGATGGTCACGCACATCCCCACGGTACGCAGAACAGGGTGGTCTGCGCCAGCTATGCGGCCTGCCAGTTTCGGTGGTGGGCTCACTTCGTCGGCGAGTTCACCGGACAGATACGATGGAGCACAGGCTACGGCGGGTCCCGATCGCACCGCCGCCGAACCACGTCCATCCCATCAGCCGTCACGGCGCCGGTGACACCGGCGCCGGTCGCTATCGACGTCCAGGAGGGGTCGATCCGAATGAGTAATCCCGTATCGGGCGAACGAATCGCAGTCCGCCCTCCTACGGGTGGCGACGATCCGAACAAGATCGCCATGCTCGGCCTCACGTTCGACGATGTGCTGCTGCTGCCTGCCGCCTCGGATCTCATCCCCAGTTCTGTGGAAACCTCCAGCGTGCTGACCAGGGAGATCCGCCTGCGCACGCCGTTGGTCAGCTCGGCCATGGACACGGTCACCGAGGCGCGGATGGCCATCGCGATGGCGCGCGCGGGCGGCATGGGCGTGTTGCACCGCAACCTCTCGACGGCCGACCAGGCCGCCCAGGTGGAGACGGTCAAGCGGTCCGAGGCCGGTATGGTCACCGACCCGGTGACCTGTCGTCCGACCGACACCCTCGCCGAGGTCGACGCGATGTGCGCCAGGTTCCGCATCTCGGGTCTTCCCGTGGTGGACGAGACCGGTGCGCTTGTGGGCATCATCACCAATCGCGACATGCGTTTCGAGGTGGATCAGAACCGCCGCGTCGCCGACGTCATGACCAAAGCCCCCTTGATCACCGCGCAGGAGGGCGTCACCGCGGAAGCCGCGCTCGGACTGCTGCGCAGGCACAAGGTGGAGAAGCTGCCGATCGTCGACGGCAACGGGCGCCTGCGCGGCCTGATCACCGTCAAGGACTTCGTCAAGACCGACCAGTACCCCAACGCCACCAAGGACCGTGACGGCCGCCTGCTGGTCGGCGCCGCGGTCGGTGTCGGCGAGGACGCCTGGTCGCGGGCCATGACACTGGCCGACGCGGGCGTCGACGTGCTCGTGGTGGACACCGCGCACGGTCACCAGGTGCAGGTGCTGCAGATGGTGACCAAGGTCAAGGCCGAGGTCGGCGACCGGATCCAGGTGGTCGGCGGCAACGTGGCCACCCGCCAGGGCGCGGCCGCGCTCGTCGAGGCGGGCGCGGACGCGGTCAAGGTGGGCGTCGGCCCCGGCTCGATCTGCACCACCCGCGTGGTCGCCGGTGTCGGCGCGCCGCAGATCACCGCGATCCTGGAGGCGGTCGCCGTGTGCAAGCCGGCAGGTGTCCCGGTGATCGCCGATGGCGGCATCCAGTTCTCCGGCGACATCGCCAAGGCCATCGCGGCGGGCGCGTCCACGGTGATGCTCGGGTCGCTGCTCGCGGGCACGGCCGAGTCGCCGGGCGAGCTGATCCTGGTCGGCGGTAAGCAGTTCAAGAGCTATCGCGGTATGGGCTCGCTGGGCGCCATGCAGGGCCGCGGCCAGGCGAAGTCGTTCTCCAAGGACCGTTATTTCCAGGACGACGTGCTCGCCGAGGACAAGCTGGTCCCCGAGGGCATCGAGGGCAGAGTGCCGTTCCGCGGCCCGGTCAACCAGGTGATCCACCAGTTGGTCGGCGGTCTGCGCGCGGCCATGGGCTACACCGGCTCGCAGTCGATCGCGCATCTGCAGGAAGCCCAGTTCGTGCAGATCACCGCGGCGGGTCTCAAGGAGAGCCACCCGCACGACATCACCATGACCGTCGAGGCCCCTAACTACACCGGACGGGGTTAGCCCACTAGGTTCATGTACAGGACCAACCGGTCCGTGCATGATGGAGCTTGCCCACCGGCTGTGGCGGTGAGCGACCTGCGGCGAGTTGGCGGTTTTGTGCTGCCCACCTGCCCCCACAAGTAACCACTGGAGGCGCGAGTCTTACGAGCGCCCGTTCGCGGCCCGGCTCGCGTTCCAGCGGTCGAAGCGCATGCGCCGCAGGCGCGAGTCTCGACCGCTGGAACGCGAGCCATAAGGGGCCGCGAACACGCAGCGCCGCAGGCGCTGCAAATCAGACAAGGAGATTTCGCGTGCGCGACATGGTGGAGATCGGCATGGGCCGGACCGCCCGGCGTACCTACGAGCTGGACGACGTCGACATCGTCCCCTCGCGCCGGACCCGCTCGTCGAAGCAGGTCTCGCTGTCCTGGCAGCTGGACGCCTACCGCTTCGAGATCCCGTTTCTCGCGCACCCCACCGACGCCCTGGTGTCCCCGGAGTTCGCCGTCGAACTCGGCCGCCTCGGCGGGCTCGGCGTGATCAACGGCGAGGGACTGTGGGCGCGGCACGCGGATGTCGGCGCGAAGATCGACCAGTTGCTAGAGCTGGTCGGCAAGGGCGGTTACGAGCGCGCCGTGGCGTTGCTGCAGGAGTTGCACGCCGCGCCGATGCAGCCGGATCTGCTCGCCGCCGCGGTGGCGCAGGTCCGCGCCGCCGGCGTCACCGTGGCGGTGCGGGTGAGCCCGCAGAACGCCCGCACGCTCACCCCGGCGCTGCTGCAGGCGGGGATCGACCTGCTCGTGGTGCACGGCACGATCATCTCCGCCGAACATGTCGGCGACGGTGAGCCGCTGAACCTCAAGACCTTCATCGCCGACCTGGACGTGCCCGTGGTCGCAGGCGGCGTGAGCGATCACCGCACCGCGCTGCACCTGATGCGTACCGGAGCGGCGGGCGTGATCGTCGGCTACGGCTCCTACCCCGGCGCGACCACCACCGGCGAGGTACTCGGCATCGGCGTGCCGATGGCCACCGCGATCGCGGATGCCGCCGCCGCCCGCCGCGATTACCTGGACGAGACCGGCGGTCGCTATGTGCACGTCATCGCGGACGGCGACATCTCCACCTCCGGGCAGCTGGCCAAGGCGATCGCGTGTGGCGCGGACGCGGCCATGCTCGGCGTCCCGCTCGCCGTGGCCGCGGAGGCGCCGGGCCGCGGCTGGTACTGGCCGTCGGCGGCCGCGCACCCGTCGGTGCCGCGCGGGTCGATGCTGCACGTCGACGATCCGTGGGATCTCGGTGGCGAGCCGGTCGGCGACACGGTGCGCCCCAGCCTGGAGCGGGTGCTCTTCGGCCCGTCCGACGATCCGTTCGGTTCGCTGAATCTCGTCGGCGGCCTGCGTCGTTCGATGGCCAAGGCCGGTTACTCGGACCTCAAGGAGTTCCAGAAGGTGGGCCTGAGCGTACGCGCTTGAAGGTAGGCCTGAGCGTACTGCGGCGCACCCTCCCAGCCACCCGGCGATCACCGGAGAAGCGAGTCTTACGAGCGCCGTTCGCGGCCCGGCTCGCGTTCCAGCGGTCGAAGCGCATGCGCCGCAGGCGCTGCAAATCGACACAGCGTTCAGCGCACGCGGGTCGGTTTCGTTCGTGCGCGCAGGAACTGCTGGATCGCGTGGTTCACCGGCTCGGGGTGGGTCATCGTCACCGCGAGTCGGGCTTCGGCGATTTCGATGAAGGTCGCGCCGGACAGCCCGTGGGCCAGTTCCTGGGCGCGCTCGCGGTCCATGCCGCTGTGGGTGGGGTGGATCACCAAAGCGGGGCAAGCGATTTCGCGGAGGCGGTCCAGTACCGAATCCCGGCTGAGCAGGCAGCCCGCCGCCACCTCGATGCCGCGGCGGTCGCGCACCAGCCAGCGTTGGGTCCAGATCGAGCGGTACCACTCGTCGTCGCCGATCAGCCAGGAAGCCAGCTGGTGCACGGCTCGTTCGCGGGAGCCGTCGTCGTACCACTCGTCGAGGAATTTCTGCGTCGCGGTGGACTGCTCCGGGGTGGGACCGTGTGCTTCGGTGCTGATCAGGATCAGCGCGGAGACGCGTTCCGGTGCGATCAACGCGGTGCGCAGCGCCGTGAAACCCCCCTGCGCGGTGCCGCCGACGACGGCCCGCTCGGCGCCGAGATGATCCAGGACGGTCAGCGCGTCCCTGGCCGCGGTCCAATAGGTGAAGGGTAGGCCCTCGTCCCTGGTGCGGCCGTGGCCGCGGGCATCCCAGGAGACGATCCGGAATTCCGGTGCGAGAGCGGCCGTTTGGGCGGCGAACATGGTGCGGTCCATGAGGAACTCGTGCGCCAGCAGTACCACCGGGCCGTCCCCGCCGCTGTCCTCGTAGTGGATGTCGGCATCGATCGCGCGGGCGAAGGGCACGAGCAGAAGGATAACCAGCGAGCCGGGCCGCGGGTGACGATTCGGGCGGTCGGCTCGCCTCCCACGCGGTGCCGCTGTGCCGATGATTCGCTCGTTTCGCCGCTCACTAAACTGGGCGAGTGGCACAAACCCAGAGACCGGTCCTCGTCGTCGACTTCGGAGCACAGTACGCCCAGCTGATCGCGCGGCGGGTTCGCGAGTCGAGCGTGTACTCGGAGGTGGTTCCGCACACCGCGACGGTGGAGGAGATCGCCGACAAGCAGCCGCTCGCGGTGATCCTGTCCGGTGGTCCGGCCAGCGTGTACGCCGAGGGCGCGCCGCGGCTGGATCCGCGGTTGTTCGATCTGGGGCTGCCGGTCTTCGGCATCTGCTACGGCTTCCAGGCGATGGCCCAGGCGCTGGGTGGAACGGTCGCGCACACCGGCACCCGTGAGTACGGACGCACCGAACTCAACATCGACGGTGGTTTGCTGCACGGCGGCCTGCCCACCATCCAGCCGGTGTGGATGAGCCACGGCGACGCGGTCACCGACGCGCCGGAGGGCTTCGAGGTCACCGGCACCAGCGCGGGCGCGCCGGTCGCCGCCTTCGAGGATCGCGCGCGCCGGTTGGCCGGTGTGCAGTACCACCCGGAAGTGCTGCATTCGCCGCACGGGCAGCAGGTGCTGAGCCGGTTCCTGCACGAACTCGCAGGCATCCCCTCCACCTGGACTCCGGCGAACATCGCCGATTCGCTGATCGCCTCGGTACGCGAGCAAATCGGTGACAAACACGCGATCTGCGGACTGTCCGGTGGGGTGGACAGCGCCGTCGCCGCCGCCCTGGTGCAGCGCGCCATCGGTGACCGGTTGACGTGTGTGTTCGTCGACCACGGCCTGCTGCGGGCGGGCGAGCGGGAGCAGGTGCAGCAGGATTTCGTCGCCGCGACCGGCGCCAAACTGGTGACCGTCGACGCGGTGGACAAGTTCCTCGGCGAGTTGAAGGGTGTGACCGATCCCGAGGAGAAGCGCAAGATCATCGGGCGGGAGTTCATCCGTTCCTTCGAGGACGCGGTGGGCGAGGCGGTGCTCGAGCACGGTGCGGCCGACGGCGAGACGCCGAAGGTCGAGTTCCTGGTGCAGGGCACGCTCTACCCGGACGTCGTGGAGTCCGGCGGCGGCAGCGGCACCGCGAACATCAAGAGTCATCACAATGTCGGCGGTCTGCCCGACGATCTGGAGTTCGAACTCGTAGAACCGTTGCGGTTGCTGTTCAAGGACGAGGTCCGCGCGGTCGGACGCGAGCTCGGGCTGCCGGAGGAAATCGTCGCTCGCCAGCCCTTCCCCGGTCCCGGTCTGGCCATCCGCATCGTCGGTGAAGTCACCGCCGACCGGTTGGAGACGCTGCGCAAGGCCGACGCCATCGCCCGCGAGGAACTGACGGCGGCCGGTCTGGACGCCCAGATCTGGCAGTGCCCGGTCGTGCTGCTCGCGGAGGTCCGCAGCGTCGGCGTGCAGGGCGACGGCCGCACCTACGGACACCCGATCGTGCTGCGCCCGGTCTCCAGCGAGGACGCCATGACCGCCGACTGGACCCGGTTGCCCTACGAGGTGCTGGAACGCATCTCCACCCGCATCACCAACGAGGTGGCGGAGGTCAATCGCGTGGTCTTGGACGTGACCAGCAAGCCGCCGGGCACCATCGAGTGGGAGTGAACTCCCGGCCGCCCAGCGGGCGGTGACTACTCGCCGCCGTCATCGCGTGCGAGATCAGCGGGGGCGGTGGAAAGCGCTGTACAGGATCACGCGGCCCAGAAGTACGCCGTTCGTGATGCCGGGTCTGGGATCGGGCGGTGTGGTCCGGGTGGTGGGTGGCGTCTGATCGGCGGGTTCGTCGCGCTTCATGCGGTTGTCCTGTCGTAGGAATGCGGCCCGGCTACGGCGGCGGTGGCTCGGGGCTGAACGCGAAACGGCCCGTCCAAGTGGACGGGCCGCACGCTCATCGTCGTCTGCGGGGGGAGATCACCAGCACGATGCCGATGACGATGGCGGCGAGCACGACGATCCAACCGATCGAGATCATGCCGGCCGCGGGCCAGGACGCCGGGCCGACGAAAGCCCACACGCTGATCGCGAGGGACAGCAGTCCCGCGATGAGCAGCGAGGCGGCGGGGCCGCGGCGGGAGTCGGTCGTCTCCTTCTTCTCGTTCTCAGCCACGCTGCACCTCCACGTTGCCGACGCGGACGTCGACGTTCAGATCGAGCACCGGCGCGCCGGGAGTACCGGGACCACTGATGCCCTCGGGGCAGAGGGCCTCGGCCATCGTCGCCGTGCACGTGGTGCGGACGGTCATGTCGGCGGGCAGCAGGATGTGGGCTTCGCCCATCCGGACGTCGATGTCCACGGTGCGGTTCTCGGTCAGTTTCAGCGACCGCAGGTCCAGCGTGCCGGTGCCCATGGTCAGCTTGTAGTTCTGGGCCAGATCGGCGGCGGAGGCGGGCGCCCAGGTGCGGTCGCCCAGTTGATCGGATTCGATCGGACCGATCGCGGAGGCGAGCAGGACGAACCCGGCGAGCGGCGCGGTGAGCACGAGCAAGCCGTAGCCGCGCCGCAGGAACGCGCCGACCACCAGGCCGAGGCCGATCACGGCCAGCGCCGCCGCGGCGATCCGGCCGGGGGTCATCCATTCCGCGCCCGAGGCCGCCGCTGCACCGGCACCCGCCGCCGCGAGGATGGCCAGGCCGATCACCACCGGCGTGAGGCGCGAGCGCGGACGCTTCTGCGGCGGGGCGACGACGGTGCGGGCCGGGGTGGGCTCCGGCAGGTCCCAGGCGAGTGGAGCTACGCCGAGCGGATCCCAGGACGGCGGGGTCGGGCCGCCGATGATCGCGGGCTGAGCGGCCGCGGGGCCACGCGAGCTCGGAGCGCGGCCCGGGGCCGGAGCGTCTTTGCCGAGTGAGATCGCAGCGTCGGACGATGACGGTCTCGTGCCTGGTCCGCTTTCGGCTCGATCGTCATGAGTCGAGTCCGATCCGGCCGAATCGGCTCGGTCGGTGTGAGTCGTGTCCGATCCGGCTCCGCCGACCGAATCGATCCGGCCGCTGCCGACCGCCGCCGGGCCGTCTTGATCGCCGACCGTGGCGGGCGAATCGGTCTGATCGGTGACCTGAGCGTCGGTTTCTCTCTCGTCGGCGACCGAACTCGTCGCTGATCCGGCAGCGGGCGCGGCAACGTTGTCCGGTACCACGGTCGCGTCATCGACGGCGGGCTTGTGCAGCGGGACCGTCGCGCCGTCCGCCGCAGGCGCGGACGTCTCCGGGACGTAGGAATCCGGCAGTTTGGTGTACGGCGTGTACACGGCGGTCGGCGGCACGTACAGATCACCGACCGTCCGGGTCGCTCCTTGCGGGAAGACCGCGCCGGGGTAGCCGGTGGCGTTGATTCCGCTCTCCGGGGCGAATCCGCCGAACACTTCGGTGGTCCCGGGTGGCGGGTTGGGGGTGCGCAGGTGCAGCATCCACCAGCCCGCCAGCATCAGGGCGAGGCTGATCAGGCCGGATCCGCCGAGACCGACACCGACCGGTCCCATCGTGCTGACCGCGATGGCCAGCGCCACGATCAACACGATGGTCTTGGTCTGCGACTGCGAGCTGTGGCCTTTGCCGACCAGCGACTCGGCCGCGGATGCCTGGTCGCCCGCCGCGCTCAGCAGTAGCCAGGCCAGCAGGTAGAGCACGATGCCCGCGCCGCCGAAGATCGTCGAGACGACGAACGCGACCCGAACCAGTACCGGATCGATCTCGTAGCGGCGCGCGAACCCCGCCGCGACGCCCGCGACGGGCCCCTGCTGCGGCAATCGGATCGGCCGGGTCTGCCATATCTGCTGGACCTGGTCGCCGAAGCTCGTTTTCGTCATGTTTCCCATGGTGTGCCGATCCGTGAATCGGCGCATCGGGGGGAACCCTGAAAACAGCCTGAACACTTTGGACCGATCCACCGATGCAGCAAACTTTCAGCTATGCACGGGTTCGATCGGGCCCGGCCGCGTCCGCCCTGGTCGGCGCGGGTGTGGTCGAGCAAGCGAGATCAGGGTGAATCCCGATGCTGGCAGCTTCGTCGCCGTGCCAGTATCGAAGACATGTACCCGTCTGTTCCCGCGTTCGACACCCGGGGGTTCGACGCTGCACGTGGGCTGGGTCCCGCGCCCGCGCCGGTCCCATGGCCGCCGCAGGCGCGGATCTTCCGCCGGTCGGGCGGCCGGGTCGTCGGCGGAGTGGCGGGCGGTCTGGCCGACCATCTCGGTGTCGACGTGTTCAAGGTGCGGATGGCGTTCGTGCTGCTGTCCGCGCTGGCCGGGGCGGGCATCGTCGCGTACGGGGTGCTGTGGATCTTCACGCCCGGTGGGTCGGATCAGGCGAAACCCTCCGGTACGGAGCGGCGGCAGGCGATCGGGCTCGCGATGCTCGGGCTCGGGCTCGCGATCGCCGTGTCCTGGGTGTTCAGCGGGACCGCGGCGAAGGTGATCGCGCCGATCATCGTGGTGGCGGTCGGCGCGGCGCTGGTGTGGCGGGAGTACGACGTCGACGGGCCGCGTTCGCTGCTCGGGCTGCCCGCGCGTCCATCGGTGGTCACCTGGTCGCGCATCGTCGCCGGTGCGACGCTGATCGTGGCCGGTCTGGGTGTGGTGGTGCTGGCCAGGATCAATTTGAGCTCGATCGGATCGGCGCTGCTGGCGGTGGCGGTCACGCTGATCGGTGCGGGACTGCTGACGGTTCCGCTGTGGCTGCGCATGATGCGCGCGCTGAACGCCGAGCGCGCCGCCCGCATCCGCAACGAGGAACGCGAGGAGATCGCCTCGCACCTGCACGATTCCGTGCTCCAGACACTCGCGCTCATCCAGCGTCAGGCCGACGACCCGCAGGAAGTGCTGCGGTTGGCCCGCAGCCAGGAGCGGGAACTGCGGAAATGGCTGTTCGAGGATTCCGGGCCCGCGCAGTCGAGCTTGGCCGCGGCCCTGCGGACCATCGCGGGCGAGGTGGAGGACCAGCACGGCGTGAAGGTGGCGCCGGTGACCGTCGGCGACGTATCGATGGACGTCGACGGCTCCGGATCGGGTCTGCCGAAGGAACACTTCACCGCCCTGCTCGGCGCGAGCAGGGAAGCGCTGGTCAACGCCGCGAAGCACGCGGGTGTCCCGGAGATCGATCTGTTCGCCGAGGTCGAGCCGCATCAGGTGAGCATCTTCGTCCGTGACCGCGGCTCCGGCTTCGACCTCGCGTCCGTGCCGGAGGATCGTCGCGGCCTGGCGAAGTCCATTCGCGGCCGGATCGAGCGCCGCGGCGGCCAGGTGGACATCCTGTCGACGCCGGGTCGCGGCACCGAGGTCCGAATCACCATGCCGCGGACCGATTCCGGCTGCGCCCCCTTGGACGAAGAGCCCGCTCCGGCCGCCCACTAGGCACGCGTTGCGCACCTGCCAGGACGAGACAGGCGTGTGGGGGACGAGTGTGGTACGGGTTGGGGGTCAAGGGTCGGTTAGGAGAAGTAGGTGACCGTGCGGGTCTTTCTCGTCGATGATCACGCCGTTTTTCGGTCGGGTGTGCGTGCTGAATTGAGCCGGGAGGCGGACATGGAGGTGGTCGGTGAGGCCGGCGGGGTCGCGGAGGCGGTAGCCGGGATCAATGCCGAGCGACCGGACGTCGTCCTGCTCGACGTGCACATGCCCGACGGCGGTGGGGTGGCGGTGCTGGCGGGTATCGAGCCGGGGCCGGTGTGCCTGGCGCTGAGCGTGTCCGACGCGGCCGAGGACGTGATCGCGGTGATCCGGGCCGGGGCCAGAGGGTATGTCACCAAGACGATTTCGGGAGCCGAGCTGGCCGACGGCATCCGCCGGGTGGCGGGCGGCGATGCGGTCTTCAGCCCGCGCTTGGCCGGTTTCGTCCTGGACTCGTTCACCGGGAGGTCCCCGGTACCCGAGCCGCCCTTGGATCCCGAACTCGACTCCCTGACCCCGCGTGAGCTCGAGGTCCTGCGCCTGCTCGCGCGCGGCTACACGTACCGCGAGATCGCCGAATCACTCTTCATCTCGGTCAAAACCGTGGAGACGCACGCCTCCAACGTCCTGCGCAAGACCCAGCAGTCCAACCGCAACGCCCTGACCCGATGGGCCCACCGTCGCCGCATCGACTGACTGCCGTTCGGCTCCGGGTGCCCGGACGTCAGAGGACGGCGACGATGATCCCGATGATGATGACCAGGCCGATCAGCAGGCCGACGGCGATGGCCAGGGGGGCGTTGCCGGGCTGAGAATTCCTGGTGCGCTGCGGGGGCGTGGCCGCGGCCGCTCCCGCGAGGTTGCGGTGCGGGCGGGGGAGCGGCGTGGAGTGCTGGCTGCGGATCCCGGATGCCGAATTGCGCGCGGCCCAGAACGGGATGGTTCCGTCCTCGGTGCGGACGGGCGCGCCCAGAATGTACGGTCCGGTGCCGGGACCGAAAGCGGCGGTGAGGATTTCGTCGCGCGCCTCGGCCATGGTTGGGCGGCGCTGCGGCGCGGGCTCCATCATGTGCAGCAGCGCCTGGGTGAGCATGCCGCTGCGGGTCGGCGGGATGATCTGCGCCATGGCGGCGCGGTGCACGATGACGTCGCTGTCCTCGTCGAAGCCGTACGGCGGCTGTCCTTCGATCGCGGTGTAGAGCGTGGCGCCCAGGGAGAACACGTCGCTGGCCTTGGTCGGTTGCGCTCCGCGCGCGACCTCGGGGGGCAGGTAGGAGGGGGTGCCGGTGATCACGCCGTCCGGTTCGTCGAGCAGGTCGCCCGCGCCGCTGGAGATGCCGAAGTCGCTGAGTTTCGCCATGCCCACGCCGGTGCCACGGTCGGCGACGAGGATGTTGCCCGGCTTGATATCCCGGTGCACGATGCCGACCGCGTGCGCGGCGGCCAGCGCGTCGGCGACCTGGGCGCCGATCTGCGCGACCTCGATCGGCGGCAGCGTATCGACCAGCGCGAGCGCCTTCGCGACACTGCGCGACGGCAGGTGCTCCATCACCAGCCAGGGCTCACCGGCCTCGAGCACCACGTCGTACACGGCGATCGCGTGGTCGTGCGAGAGTTTCGCGGCGACCCGGCCCTCGTGCATGATCTGGTTGCGGACCGCCTCGGCTTCGGCCTCATCGAGCCCGGCCGTGGTGAGCACCTGCTTGATCGCGACGTCCCGGTCGAGCAGGCGGTCGTGCGCCAGCCATACCGCGCCCATGCCGCCGCCACCCAGCTTCGACTGGAGGCGGTAGCGGCCTGCGACGAGATATTGGGGGCCGACAGTAGGACGAGCGCGTTCGGTCACGGGTGCAGGGTAGCGGAAAATGGGGCTAGCTGGCCTGATTCGTGTTCGCGCATAGGCGGACATGAGGCACTGGTATGTGTCACGCCCGCTCTCGGTTCGAATGTGTGCCCCACACCATACCGATGAACCGGTGCCGGGCGTGGTAGCCGGGCGCGCGCCGGATCCGGTCCCGATGTGTCTTGCGGCGGGGCAGGGGGAAGCTGCGGCGAGGTTGCCCGGCGGCGGTCGCCGGGCGGAGCCGACGGCCAGGCGGCCTCGCCTGCGGAGGGCGCCGCGGGTGCGAAACGAGGGCTGTCGCGGATCGCTCGCACTCCATCTCGTGTCGACACCCGCGTGCTGGACCTGCACAGATTCCACTCGAAGCCGGATCGGACCCGCGTGACCGCGACACGAGGCTGCCGAACCCTTGACGGAAACCCGGGGGTCGGTTTCTACTGTGTCGGTATCGAACGTATATTCGATACGAATCGATAGCTGAATCGGTGCTGGCGCTCGAATGGAGGGTCGCTCCGCATGCTTCGCCTCGGGTCCATCGCGGGAAGTAGGTGGTTGAGATGGGTTCGGATGCGATCTCGCAGGGAGGGGTGAATCGGGGCGCGCCGGCGCGACGCGGTGGTGGGCGGGAAGGTACCCCATCCCTCACTGAGCTGCGTAGCCGCATGGCTGCGGTGCCGGGTCGCGGTGAATCGGCAGCACAGCGGGCTCCGCTCGGAGACGGGGCGCGCCGAGCGGCATTGCCGGTGCCCACGGCTCTCGCACCGTTGTTGCCGGATGGTGGCTTGGTCAAGGGCTCCGTGGTGGCGTACACGGGAGCGAGTTCGTTGCTGGCCGGTCTGCTCGCCGCGGTGACCGAGGGCGGTGGGCACGCCGCGGTGGTGGGCATGCCCCGGCTCGGTCTGCTCGCCGCGGTGGAGATGGGGGCGCAGTTGCGGCGGCTGGCCGTGATCGCCGATCCCGGCCCCGACCCGGTGGAAGTGGCCGCGGTGCTGCTCGACGGGCTCGATCTGGTCGTACTCGGACTCGGGGGCGCCGCCGTCGCGCCCGCTCGCAGCCGGGTGATCGCCGCCCGCGCCCGCAACAAGGGCGCCACCCTGGTGGTCGCCGACGGTCGCTGGCCCGGCGCGTCCCTCCAGCTCGATGCCCGCATCGCGGGGTATGCCGGTCTCGGCCGCGGGCGCGGACGCTTGCGTTCGCTCGGTTTGACGGTCGAAGTGCGCGGCAAGGCGGGACCGCCACGGCGTGGGCGGCTGGATTTGTGCCCGAATGCGGGGCGCGTGGAATGGGTGCTGCGCGAAAAGGCGGCTCCGCCGGTCGAAGCCGTCGACACACAGGAGGCGGTGTCGTGAGTGCCGCGGCCCGCGGTGCGGCGCCGTGATCCGGCCGGGAGCCAAGCGGGTGCTCGCCCTGTGGTGCCCGGACTGGCCCGCGGTCGCCGCGGCGGCGGTGGCAGGCCTGCCCGCGACACGGCCGGTGGCGGTGCTGTTCGCCAACCGGGTGGTGGCCTGTTCGGCGATCGCGCGAGCCGAAGGGGTGCGCCGCGGTTTGAAGCGCAGGGAGGCGCAGGCACGCTGCCCCGAGCTGTTCCTCGCGCAACAGGATCAGGATCGGGACGCGCGACTGTTCGAACCGCTGGTCGCCGCGGTGGCCGCGACGGTGCCCGGTGTGGAGGTGCTGCGCCCCGGCCTGCTCGTGCTCGGCGCGCGCGGCGCGGCGCGGTTCTTCGGATCCGAGGAGGCGGCAGCCGAGCGCCTGGTCGACGCGGTGGCAGCGGCCGGGGCGGAAGCGCAGATCGGGATCGCCGACGAGCTGTCCACGGCGGTGATCGCCGCCCGCCGCGCCGCGATCGTGCCCGCGGGGGAGGGGGCACGGTTTCTCGCACCGCTACCGGTGGGGGAACTCGCGGTCGAACCGAGCCTGGCCGCCCCGGAACGCGCCGATCTGGTCGATCTGCTGCACCGCTTGGGGCTACGCAGGATCGGCGATTTCGCCGTGCTCTCCGCGGCGGAGGTCGCCTCCCGGTTCGGCACCGACGCCGTGCTCGCGCATCGCTGTGCCAGGGCCGAGCCGGAGCGTCCGCCGTCCGCGCGGCAGCCACCGCCGGATCTGGTGGTGGAGTACCGCTGTGATCCGCCGATCGAGCGGGTAGACGCGGCCGCCTTCGCCGGTCGCCTGCTCGCCACCCGGCTGCACAGCGCGCTCGCGGATGCCGGGCTGGCCTGCACCAGGCTTTCGGTGTACGCGGAAACTGCGGCGGGGGAACATCTTTCGCGAATCTGGCGCTGCGCCGAGCCGCTCACGCCGGAGGGCACGGCGGATCGGGTGCGCTGGCAGCTGGACGGCTGGCTCACCCGGCGCGACGGTGCGCGGCCCACCGCGCCGATCACCGTGCTGCGGCTGGAACCGGTCGAGGTGGTCACGGCGGGCGCGCTGCAGCTCGGCTTATGGGGCGGGGACGGGGAAGAGGACGAACGCGCCCGCCGCGCGCTCATCCGAGTGCAGGGTCTGCTCGGCGGGGAAGCGGTGCGTGTCGGCGTGCTGAGCGGCGGACGCGGCCCCGCCGAACGAATCACCATGGTCACGCTGGGTGACGAACTCGTCCCCGCCGCCGACCCCGCGCAGCCATGGCCGGGCCGGCTGCCCGAGCCCGCCCCCGCCGTGATCCTGATGAACCGTCCGCTGGTGCGACTGGAAGCCGCCGACGGCGCGCCCGTCAAGGTCACCGACCGCGCCCTGTTCGACGCCGACCCCGCGCTGTTGCGCTGGGGGAGCAAACAGTGGCGGCTCATCGGCTGGGCCGGCCCGTGGCCGGTGGACGAACGCTGGTGGGCCCCCGATGTGGACGACGCGGAATTCACTGCCCGCGCACAGGTCCAACTCGACGACGCCCCCGCCGCCAGCCGGGTGCTGCTGCTGGTCTATCACGACGAAACCTGGCACGCCGAAGGGATTTACGGCTGAGAGGCTTCATTCCGGGCGCGACCACACGGTCGCCAACGTGAACGGATGTCCGCGCAGGGCGGCCCATTTCGGTTTGCGGGCCAGCCACGCGTCGTCGACCAGTGCCTCGGCTACCTCGGTGAGGACCCAGCCCGCGGCCAAACCGGCCGACAGGTGCTCGCTGACCAAGTGCAGGTGGGTGCTGATCGCCACCGGTTCGCCGGAAGGGTCGGTGTAGTGCGTCGGCATTCCGGAAACCATGATGAATTGCGGGTGGTAGCTGACCAGTACGCAGCGCGCGCCCGGTGCGGCCAGCCGCCACGCCTCCGCGTAGAACGGCGCCAGCTCCGGTAGGTGCTCATCGATCAGCGACGCGATCACCAGGTCGTAGGCGCCTTCCGGCAGACCGGTGGCTCGCACGTCCGCTCGGGTCAGCGTGGTGTGGGCGCCGCGCTCGGCCGCCAACGCCAGCATCCCCTGGCTCACGTCGACGCCGTCGATGTGCGGTATTCCGCGGTCTCGCAACCAGGTTCCGGTTCGCCCGGTGCCGCAGCCGAGGTCGGCCGCGCGCCGCACCCGGCCGAGGTCCAGCCGTAGTCGCCCGAGCAGAGCGAGATCCATCTCGTCCAGGACGGTCTGTTCGTAGGTGGGGGCCCAACCGTCGTACCCCGTGGCCACGTCGACGGTGCGGTAGTCGCGGCGATCGAAATCGGCGAAGGAGGGCATGCGGCGAGTATTGCTCCGAGTTCGCCCACGCGCCAGGGATTTTTCGCGCCGGTCGAAACACCAATGTGGGCAACGAACTTCGCGATGGCGCGGGTATCGGACCTGGTAAGTGCCGTTCGAACTGCGTTTTCGCCGTTGGGTGATCAGCGATACACCACGCCGGGGTATGGCATGACTGCCGGTATCCTCCTATGTCGTGGATCTGACGCTTGGCCAGGTGACATTCGGAGACGTGCGGATCGCCTATCGGGATTCGGGGGTGGGTGCGGTCAGCGACATCCCTGTGCTGCTCGTGCACGGCATGGGCGGCGACGGGTACACCTGGGACCGGTTCGCGCGTGTTCTCGTGCGATCCGGACGCCGCGTGATCATCCCCGATCTCCGCGGACACGGCCGTAGCTCACACACCGATTCCTATCTCTTCGACGAGTTCGGCGACGATCTGCTGCGCCTGTGCGACCACCTGGAACTGCCCGTGGTGGATCTGGTCGGGCATTCGCTCGGCGGTTACGCGGTGTCGCGCGTCGCGCAGGAGCGCCCGGAACTGGTGCGCAGGCTGGTCATCGAGGAATGCCCGCTCCCGCTGCGGTCCGGCGCCGAGGAATTGCGCCTGACCCGCCGGTTTCCCACCGCGCCCGAACTGTGGCACGCCACTTCCAGCCTGGTCCGGCACCCGCGCGCGGTGCTCGCCTTCGACCGCTCCATGACGAAGACCGCGCTGGAGCAGTTCCGTAAGCCGAACCCGGAGTGGTGGGACCGACTCTCCGACATCACCGCGCCCACCTTGGTGTTGTGCGGCGGACCGGGCGGCATGGTCGATCCGGAGAAACTCGCCATCCTGCAAGAAAGCATCACCGACTGCACGGTGACCACCTTCACCTGCGGCCACAGCATCCACCGCGACCGCTACTTCGACTTCGCCGCAACCGTCCGCCCATTCCTGGCGGGTTGAACCGCGAGTGGCACATGGTTGTGGCGGTCACGGACGCCTTACCAGTGCGTGCCGGGGACCCAGCGGGCGGCGCGGCGTAGGGCCGTGCCGGTGAGGCGGCGTGTGGTTGATCGGGGGCGGGGCTGGGGGTGTGGTTCGGCCGGTTCTTCGGGGGTGGTCGACTCGCCTTTGGCTGCGGGGGAGTCGGGTAGCGCGCGGTAGTAGCGGTGTAGGACGCGGTCGCGGATCTTCGGGGTGAGCAGCGCGCCGTATTCGGCGATGGTGCCCAAAGGCACGTCGATGCGCTTGGGCCGTTCGGTCAGGGCGCGCACGATGGTCGCGGCCGCCCACTCGGGCGACTCGGCGGGGCCCTGGTCGCCGCTCGGGGTGATCATGGGCGTGCGCACCAGCGGCATGTGGATGGTGGTGAACGTGACGCCGTCCGCCATGGTCTCGACGGCTGCCACCTCGGTGAACTTGTCCAGTGCCGCCTTGCTGGCCAGATATGCCGAGAACCGCGGCGTGGCCACCTGCACGCCCGCGCTGCTGATGTTGACGACGTGCCCGAACTTGCGTTCCCGCATCTGCGGCAGCAGGGCCAGCGTCAGCCGCAGCGCGCCGAAGTAGTTGACGGCCATGGTGCGTTCGAAGTCGTGCAACCGGTCGGTGGAGCGGTGGATGGCGCGGCGGATGGAGCGGCCGGCGTTGTTCACCAGCATGTCCACGTGACCGTGTTCGTCCAGGACGGTTTTGATCACCTGGTCGACGGAATCGGAATCGGTGATGTCGCAGGAGTACCCGTAGGCCGAGCCGCCCGCCGCCCTGATCTCGTCGACGACCGCGGCGAGTTCCTCACCACGGCGCGCGAGCAGGAACACGGTGGCGCCCTTGCCTGCGACCGCGAGCGCGGCCGCCCGCCCGATCCCGGAGGATGCCCCGGTGATGAGGACATGCCGCCCGGTGAGGTCGCGGTTGTGGCGCCGGCGGCGGGCGGGCTCAGCGGGGGCGTCGGTCATCGCTGCTGCTCCTTTGCAGGTCTGGTGGCCATGAACTTACTCCAAAGTAAGTTCCCTGCCAAGTGCTCTCGGTCGCATCCGGGATCGGCCGCCCCCGGTCGTCGCGGCGTGTCGCGCCGGTGCGGCCTGCCGGTTCGAGAACCGCACGCGGCCTGGGGATTTGCGAATGCGCGAAACGGATCGAACAACTCTCGAAACGTTCGAACATATGTGCGATACTCAGCGCATGTCGGACGATCGGATGGCGGAGGTGTTTGCCGCGGTGCGGCTCGGTGGCGTCGACCCCGCGGCGGGGCGACGGGCGTTGGAAAAGCTCTGGGACGAACTCGGCGAACACGGCGGGGTGTTGCAGCGCTGCGTGGTCGCACATCATCTCGCCGATCTCCAGGAGGAGCCCGCCGAGGCGCTGCGCTGGGATCAGCGCGCGCTGGCCGCGGTGTTCGGGCCCGGTGTGCCGCTCGATGAAGGCCTGCGCGGCTTCTTGCCGTCGCTCTACTTGAACCTGGCCGACAGTCATCGCCGGGTCGGCGAGTTCGAAGTGGCCAGGATGCAGTTGGCCATCGCGCGCGGGCATCTCGACGTCCTCGCCTCCGATGCCTACGGCGCGCTCATCCGGACTCGTCTGAAAGGTGTCGAGGCTGCTCTGTCCGCCGGTTCCGTGGAGCGTCTCCGGGCGTCCTGACCTGCCTGTACATCGTCCGTCTTCGAATGTATGTTCGAGACGAGGAGGTGAGTCGTGAGCTGGGGAAACGGTCCGCCCAGCTGGGCGGAGATGGAGCGGGTGCTGTCCGGGCGGCCGAGCCCCGATGTGACGTATCCGGGCGACGGCGGCGACAGTCCGGCGTGGTCGCGTAAGCGCGGCGAGTACCGGCCCGAGCCGGTGCGCCCTGTCGATGAACCGACGGTCCCGTACGCGGAGCTGCACGCGCATTCGGCCTACAGCTTCCTGGACGGTGCGAGCCAGCCGGAGGAACTGGTGGAGGAGGCGGTGCGGCTCGGCCTGACGGCGATCGCGCTCACCGACCACGACGGCTTCTACGGCACCGTCCGTTTCGCCGAGGCGGCCAAGGAATGGGGCATGCCCACCGTCTTCGGAGCCGAACTGTCGCTCGGCACGGCACTCGAACCACACGTGCCGGGCGCCGTGCGCGGGCACGCCGCCGCCCCCGACTCGGCGCCGCGCACCGGCGCGTCGGACCCGGCCGGGCCGCACCTGCTGGTGCTGGCCCGCGGCCAAGAGGGCTACCGCAGGCTTTCCCGAGAGATCGCCGCCGCGCACATGGCCGCAGGGGAGAAGGGCATCCTGCGCTACGACCTCGACACGCTCACCGCGGCGGCCGAGGGGCACTGGCACATCCTGACCGGATGCCGGAAGGGTCACCTGCGCCAGGCGCTCGAACTCGACTCGCGCGCGGGCAGCACCCGGCTCGAGCGTTCGGAAGCCGCGTTGCGGGAACTCACCGACCGCTTCGGCGCCGATCGGGTGAGCGTGGAACTCACCCATCACGGCATCCCGGAGGACGACGAGCGCAACGCTCATCTCATCGCCCTGGCCGATCGTCTCGGCCTCCCGGTGCTCGCCACCACCGGAGCGCATTTCGCCGCACCGAGCGGGCGTCGCCGAGCCATGGCGCTCGCGGCGATCCGGGCCAGGCAGAGCTTGGACGAGATAGCGGGCTGGCTGGCCCCTGCGGGCGGTGCGCACCTGCGGTCCGGGGCGGAGATGGCGCGGTTGTTCGCCGACTGCCCGCAGGCGGTGGCGAACGCGGCGGCCCTGGCTCGCGAATGCGCCTTCGACCTGCAGTTGATCGCTCCGAACCTGCCGCCCTTCGACGTGCCCGCCGGACACGACGAGCAGTCCTGGCTGCGCGAACTCGCCATGGCGGGCGCCGCGGCGCGCTACGGGACTCCCCAGGAGAACCCGGAGGCCTACCGGCAGATCGAGCACGAGCTCGCGGTGATCAACGACCTGGAATTCCCCGGTTACTTCCTGGTGGTGCACGACATCGTCAGCTTCTGCAAGGACAACGACATCCTCTGCCAGGGCCGCGGGTCGGCGGCCAACTCCGCGGTCTGCTACGCGATCGGCATCACCAATGTCGACCCGGTGCGCAACCACTTGCTGTTCGAGCGTTTCCTCTCCCCGGAGCGCGACGGCCCGCCGGACATCGACGTCGACATCGAATCCGATCGCAGAGAAGAGGCGATCCAACACGTCTACCGCAAGTACGGCCGCGAATACGCCGCGCAGGTGGCCAATGTGATCACCTATCGCGGCAAGTTCGCGGTGCGCGATGCCGCACGGGCGCTGGGCTTCTCGCCCGGCCAGCAGGACGCGTGGAGCAAGCAGGTGAGCCGCTGGACCGGCGTGGGCGCGGAGACGAACACCGACATCCCCGCCGAGGTGCTGGAACTGGCCGCCGATATCGAGGGGCTGCCGCGGCATCTCGGCATCCATTCCGGCGGCATGGTGATCTGCGACCGGCCGATCGCCGACGTCTGCCCGGTGGAATGGGCGCGCATGTCCGGCCGCAGCGTCCTGCAGTGGGACAAGGACGATTGCGCGGCCATCGATCTGGTGAAGTTCGACATGCTCGGCCTCGGCATGCTCTCCGCGCTGCACTACATGATCGACCTGGTGCGCGAGCACGAAGGCGAGACCGTCGAGCTGCACGCGCTCGACCTGGCCGAACCCGAGGTCTACGAGATGCTTTCGCGCGCGGACTCGGTCGGTGTCTTCCAGGTGGAGTCGCGTGCGCAGATGGCCACCCTGCCCCGGCTGCGCCCGCGCAGCTTCTACGACCTGGTGGTCGAGGTGGCGCTGATCCGCCCCGGCCCGATCCAGGGCGGGTCGGTGCATCCCTATATCCGCAGGCGCAACGGGGCCGAGGACGTCGTCTACGACCATCCGGCGCTGAAGAATTCGCTGGAACGCACGCTGGGCGTGCCGCTGTTCCAAGAGCAGCTCATGCAGATGGCCGTCGACGTCGCCGGATTCACCGCCGTGGAGGCCGATCAGCTGCGCCGCGCCATGGGCTCCAAGCGGTCACCGGAGCGCATGGAACGTCTCAAAGCGCGGCTCTACCAGGGCATGCGGGAGCGGCACGGCATCACCGGCGAGGTCGCCGACCGTATCTACGAGAAGCTCTACGCCTTCGCGAATTTCGGCTTTCCCGAGAGTCATTCGCAGAGCTTCGCCTCGATCGTCTACTACTCGGCCTGGTTCAAACTGCATCATCCCGCCGCCTTCTGCGCGGGTCTGCTGCGCGCCCAGCCGATGGGGTTCTACTCGCCGCAATCACTGGTCGCCGACGCGCGCAGGCACGGGGTCGTGGTGCACGGTCCCGACGTCAACGCCAGCCGCGCCGAGCCCACCCTCGAGGCGAAGGGCACCGAAGTGCGCCTCGGTCTCGCCGCGATCCGCCAGATCGGCGACGACCTCGCCGAGCGCATCGTCGCCGCCAGGGGCGAGCGACCCTACACGTCTTTCCTCGACCTGACCAGCCGGGTGGAACTCACTGTCGCGCAAGCGGAATCGCTCGCCACGGCGGGCGCGCTCGGCAGCCTGGGCAGCGCCCGCCGGGAAGCGCTCTGGGCGGCGGGCGCCGCCGCGGGTGAGCGCCCGGACCGGTTGCCCGGCACCGGCGCGTCCACCACCGCGCCCGTCCTGCCCGGGATGAGCGATCTGGAGACGGCCGCCGCCGACGTCTGGGCCACGGGCGTTTCGCCGGGCAGTTACCCGACGCAGTTCCTGCGCTCCCACCTGGACGCCCTCGGCGTCATACCCGCCTCCGGCCTGCGCACCGTGCCCGACGGCTCGCGGGTCCTGGTGGGCGGCGCGGTGACGCATCGGCAGCGTCCCGCGACCGCGGAGGGCATCACCTTTCTCAATCTGGAAGACGAAACCGGCATGGTGAACATCGTCTGCTCGCTGGGGCTGTGGCGGCGCTACCGGCGCCTGGCCCAAGGCGCGGCCGCGCTGCTCATCCGCGGGCGGGTGCAGAATGCCGAGGGCGTGGTCAGCGTGGTCGCCGAACATCTGCAGCGCATGGATCTGCGGATGGCGTCCAAATCGCGCGACTTCCGTTGAGCCGGTTGCTTTAAGGAAGTGTTAGAAGCGTTCTAGAGAACCGTTATGCGCGGCTTTTCGCGCAGTGCGAACGGCTACTGTGCCAGGCATGAGGAAGCTTGCTGTGCTGTGCGTCGGCGCGCTGGGGTTGATCTTGCTCACCGGCTGCGGTGACGACAACGCGGCACCCGCTCGGGATCGGACGCCGACGATCGTCACCGGGCCGGGACCCGCGGCTCCCGCGCTCGTGCCCCCGGGACTGCACGAGCAGGCGCCGCCCAAGCGGGAGGACAACTCCGGCGCCGAACCGACGTCCGCCCGCAAGGAGGTGGTCACCGGCAGCGTCGAGATCACCGCGGACGCGCCGGTCACCGCGGCGGGCACGATCATCGACCAGGTGCGCGCCGCGGGCGGCCGAGTCGACAGCCGCACCGAGCAGCCCGGCACCGACGACACCGAGCCAAGCGCCACGCTCGTCGTCCGGCTGCCCGCGGACAAGACCGACGCGTTCATCGCGGGCCTCGGCGGGGTCGGACAGATCACCCGGGTCACCACCAATCGCGACGACGTCACCATGCACTGGGAGGACCTGGACGCGCGGATCAAGGCACTGCAAGCCTCGGTCGACCGGCTGCGCGGACTCATCGCGGGCGCCACCACCACCTCCGACCTGATCGCCGCCGAGCAGGCGCTGTCCAGCCGCCAGGGTGAGCTGGACAGCCTCACCGCGCAGAAGCGCAGGCTCGACGACCAGGTCGCCCTGTCCACGCTGACCATCGACGTCACCACCGATCACAAGAACTCCGGCGACGACCCCGACAACTTCTGGGACGGCATCGTCTCCGGCTGGAACTCGCTGGTGGACTGGCTGCAGGACGCGATGGTGTTCAGCGGCAAAGCGATTCCGTGGCTGGGCTTCCTCGCGGTGGTAGCCGCTGTGCTGTGGGGGATCGTGCGCCTGGTGCGGCGGCGCAAGCCCACGCCTGGTGCGGGAGAATCGGCACCGGAGCCGGTGAGCAGCGCCTCGGATGGCGCGGAGACCAGCGCAGGAGGCAAGAGTGCCGACGGTGGTAAGGGCGACGATCAAGCCGAACAGCCGTAAGGGACCGCTGGTGGAGACCCTCGACGACGGGAGCCTGCAGCTGTACGTGCGGGCTCCCGCCGTCGAAGGCAAGGCCAACAAGGCCGCCATCGAGTTGCTCGCAGGCCACTACGGAGTCCCCAAGTCCGCCGTCCGGCTGACGGCGGGTGCGACCTCCCGCTTCAAACGATTCGAAATCGACATGCCTTGACGTCGCCGCCGCAGCTCAAATGCCGCCGGGGAATCCGAGTTGGCGCCATGCTTCGTAGACGGTCACCGCGGCCGCGTTGGAAAGGTTCATGGAGCGGCGACCGGGCAGCATCGGGATGCGCAGCCGGTCGGTGATGCGCGGATCGGCCAGCACCTCCGCGGGCAGGCCGGTGGGTTCGGTGCCGAACAGCAGCACGTCGTTCTCGCGATAGGCCACGTCCGTGAACCGAGTGGTGCCCTGGGTGGTGAACGCGAAAACTCGCTCCGGGCGCAGTACCTCCCATGCCGCCGCCAGATTCGGGTGCACCGTCACCGACGCCAGATCGTGGTAGTCCAACCCGGCCCTGCGCAACTTCGGCTCCGACAGATCGAATCCCAACGGCTCGATCAGATGCAGATGACACCCGGTCCCCGCGACCAACCGGATCGCGTTGCCGGTATTCGGCGGAATGCACGGCTCATGGAACATCAGATGGAACACGACGCATCAGTCAACCAGGTCACCGGAGCCGTCCGCCCGCACCCCACACGAGTGGCACACCGCCGCGGGGAGTACTCGCGATTCGCCGCAGCCATGCGCCACTCGTCGACCACCGGACCGGTCTGCAAGAATCGGGAAGGTGACCGATGCCGATACGCCTATCGCCCGGGCCGGACGCCGCGGTTCGGGAGCGGAGTTCTTGCGTTCTCATCTGCCGATGGTCGTCGTGACGCTGGTCATCGTGGTGGCGGTGGTGTTCGTGGCGTCCGATCGTTGGCGGCGCGGGACGTTCTTCTTCGGCGGTGCGACGCTGCTGGCGGCGGCATTCCGGCTATGCCTGCCGACTACCCGGGTGGGGCTGCTGGCGGTGCGCAGCAAGCCGTTCGACGTCGGCGCGCTGACGCTGCTGGGGTCGAGCATCCTGTTCCTCGCGGCCACGATCAACACGCTCGGCGTCGGCTGAGGGCGGGCGACCCAGCGATGGCCGGGTCGCCCTTGTGCTCAGCGGGCAGCGGCGAATCGCTCGGCGAAGACCGTCCGCTCGCGCGGACGACGCCCCGGGTGCGGAGGGGCGGCGTCGCTGTAGCCGATGGTGACCAGTACCGCGATGGCGAGATCTGCCCGGTCGCCGATACCGATGGCCTGCTTCACCGACTCCGCGTCCCAGCCGTTCATCGGCGCCGAGGCCAAGCCGAGCCCGGTCGCCGCGAGCATCGCGTAGGTGGCCGCGATCATCGCGTTCTTGACGGCGTTCTCCCGCAGCAGTCCGCGCTGTTCCAGCGCCAAATACTCGGCGCGTGTGTCGAACATGGCGGTGAACTCGGCGTTCCACGCGCCGTTGCGACCGGCTAGTTCGGCGATGTCGGCGTTGCGGTCTCGCCAGGCGGCGGCGTCGGCGACGAAGACCAGCACCACCGGCGCCTCCCTCGGCTGCGGCTGGCCGAACGCCGCCTCCGACAGCGCGGCGCGGCCGGATTCGCTGGTCACCACCACGATCGACCGGTCCTGCATATTCCATGCGCTCGGCGCTTGCATCGTCAGCTCGAGCAACTCTTCGATCAGTTCGGGTGCCACCGGGTCGGGGCGATAGTGCCGCACCGTGCGACGTCCACGGATCGCATCGGCTACCGAAAGTGTCTTTGTCTCCATATTTCTAACTATCGGAGAGTCACACTCCAATGGGAAGAAGGCACTATTTGGTGCGCTACACTCTAATAGGTGCCCACTTATATAGAAGGTTCCGGCCTACCCGCCGACGTGTACTCCGCGAAGTGCCCCACGCGGGAGATCCTCGACCACATCGCGGGGAAATGGACGGTCCTGATCATCGACGCGCTCGCCGACGGCACCATGCGCTACACCGATCTGCGCCACCGTATCGATGGCATCTCCCAGAAGATGCTGACGCAGACGTTGCGGCAACTGGAGAGCGACGGTTTCGTCACGCGCACAGTGCATCCCACGATCCCGCCACGAGTCGACTACACGCTGACAGGGCTGGGGCACAGTCTGCGCACGCCGATAGCGGCGCTGCGGGAGTGGATCGAAACCAACATCAACCGCATCGAAGCGGCGCGGCGAGCCGCAGCGCTCTGAGAGTGGACGGCATCACGGCGCGAGGTACCGATCAGTGCGGGCGCGAGGGGAAGTGGACCCTTGTCAGCGTTCGGGGCGCACACCGGCGCGGGCCAGGCGCATGGTCTCGGTCAGCAGTTTGGACACCGCCGCCGCCTCGGTGAGGAATCCGTCGTGCCCGTCGCGGGAGTGCACGATCTCCAGTCCGTCGCATCCGGGCAGCAGATCGGCGAGTTCCTGCTGGGTCCGCAGCGGATAGAGCCGGTCGGAGTCGACGCCGCCGACCACGCACGGCACCGGCGTCGCCGAGAGCGCCGCCTCGATGCCGCCCCGGCCGCGGCCGACGTCGTGGCGGTTCATCGCCTCGGTCAGCAGCACATAGGTGGCGGGATCGAAACGCTTGCAGAGCTTTTCGGCCTGATGGTCCAGGTAGCTCTGCACCGCGTAGCGTCCGCCGTTCCACGGGTCCTCGTCGCCCTGCGGCTTGTTCTCGAACCGGTGATCCAGCTCGAACTCGGTGCGGTAGGTCAGGTGCGCGATCCGCCGGGCCAGCGCCATCCCCGTCGTCGGGGCGCGGCCGGTGCCGTGATAGTCGCCGCCCTGCCAGTCCGGATCGGACGTGATCGCCGCGATCTGGGTGGTCTGGGTGCCGATCTGATCGGCGGTGGCGCGGGCTCCGACCGCGAGCACCAGCGCCGCGGCGACCCGATCCGGTGCGCCGACCATCCACTCGAGCACCCGCATACCGCCCATCGACCCGCCGACCACGGCCGCGAGCCGCTCGACACCGAGCAGGTCGAGCAGAGCGGCTTCGGCGGTCACCTGATCGCGGATGGAGATCTCGGGAAAACGCGAGCCCCACGGCTTTCCGTCCGGAGCGGCAGTGGACGGCCCGGTGCTGCCCTTGCAGCCGCCGAGCACGTTCGTCGCGAGCACACACCATTCGTCGGTGTCCAGCGGCGCGCCGGGACCGACCATGCCGTCCCACCAGCCGGGCAGCGGGTGCACGCCGTCGGGCTTGCCGACGACGTGCGAGTCGCCGGTCAGCGCGTGTTCGACCAGCACGATGTTGTCCATGCCGGGGGAGAGCTCACCCCAGCGTTGTACCGCGAGGTGGACGTCCGGGATGACCGCGCCGTTCTCCAGCCGCACGTCTCCGATGGCGATGGTGCCGAGCTGTCCATCCGGGGGCGGCAGGGCGATGCCGGAGGTCCGCGCGATCGGTTCGGTGTTCACGGTCATGTCGCCGCCCCCGCGAAACCGGCGGGCGGAGGATCCGGGAGGAAGCGCACGACCCCGAACTCGGCACCACGGCTGTGTGGGGCCGACTGCGCCGGGCCTCGCTCGGCCCCGGGCGCGGTGAATTCACTCATGGTTTGCTCCCAAGCAGGTGTTCGCCGGTACAGCAGGGGTTAGCGGTGTGTGGGTAACGAACAACAACACATGCCGGCGACCTCCTGTTACGCGCTTGCTCCCGGCTCTCGGGAGCCAGGTCATCACCCGGAGCACCCCACCGCGGCTGGAGGGTTGCCGACCAGCGAGCCGGGGCTTGACGCTGGTACTCATGACCTGCCCGGCATCATAACCGGCGGGCGGTCAGCGCCCGAAATCCTCCGTCGAACTCACTGGTCCGCAGCGGTCGGTGCCCCGCAGCAGGTGCGCACGAACTCGTCGTAGGCCTCGGTGAACGCCGCCCGCCCCGCCCTGGCCGCGACCGCCAGGTCGTCGTCGAGGAACACATCGTCGGAGCACTCCATGCCGATGTGGCCGATCAGTTGCCAGGTGCCGACGATCAGCCGCACCGGGCGCGCGTCCGGCGTGGTGCCGAGGCGCTCGGCGACCACGGCGGCGATCGCGTGGTTCTTGTCGTCGGCGTGCTCCATGCTGCGCGCGCTGACCGACGGGCTGCTGCGCAGAATCCGCTGCATCTTCTGGAACTGCCGGAACGACAGCGGATCCGCCTCGCCCGCCGCGGCGGCTTCATCGACCACGTGCAGGAAGGCCTGGCGCAGCGCCCCGAGTTCGTTGCCCGTGCGGGGCAACTCGCGCAGCGTCTCGGCGATGGTCTGCCCGAAATCCTGCACGGGCCCCAGGACGATGTCTTCTTTGCTGTCGAAATAGCGGTTGATCGTGCGCGGCGAGACGTCCGCGGCGTTGGCGATCTGCTCGATCGTGGTGGCGTCGAAGCCCTGTGTGTCGCACAGATCCAGGGCCGCGGCGATGATCCGCAGCCTGGTCTGTTGCTTCTTGCGTTCGCGCAGGCCCTGGGTCGCCGGGCCGCCGGCGGCGCGGTCGGCCGCTGCGCCCGCGCCCGTCGGCGCCGATAACTCGAGCATGCCCCCATGTTAACGCAACCTGCCGTTTTCCTGTCCGTAACGGTCAAATGTCGTAACACGACATTTTGCGCTTGACGACAAATGTCGCTCGATGACAGGATTGCTCCGGACACCGAGGACGAGGAGAAGACCGTGACCGAAACCGCGACAGCGGTGCACGCGCCGCAGCGGGCGAGCGGTTCAGCGCGTTGGCTCGCGCTGGGAGTGATCGCGTTAGCCCAGCTCATGGTGGTGCTGGACGCCACCATCGTGACGATCTCGCTGCCGTTCGCGCAGCGGGATCTCGACATCAGCGACGGCAACCGGCAATGGATGCTCACCGCCTACACGCTGATCTTCGGTGGCCTGCTGCTGCTCGGCGGCAGGCTGGCCGACTACCTCGGCCGACGCCGGATCTTCATCGTCGGCCTGATCGGCTTCGCGAGTGCGTCGGCGCTGGCCGGTCTCGCGCAGACCGGCGCGGAACTGTTCGCCGGACGCGCGTTGCAGGGCGCGTTCGCCGCACTGCTGGCTCCGGCCGCGCTCTCGCTGCTGTCGGTGACCTTCACCGAGCCTGGCGAGCGGGCCACCGCGTTCGGTGTGTTCGCGGGCATCTCCGCGGGTGGTGCGGCGCTGGGGCTGATCGCCGGTGGCGCGCTCACCGAATACGCCTCCTGGCGCTGGTGCCTGCTGGTCAACACGCCGATCGCGCTGATCGCGCTGCTCGGCGCGCTGGCCTGGGTGGCGAAGGACGTGCCCGCGCCGCGCAGCGGGGGATACGACGTGCCAGGAGCCGTCACCGTGACGCTCGGTCTGATCTCCATCGTGTACGGCTTCAGTCGTGCCGCCGACGACGGCTGGCTGGCGGGCAGCACGCTGGCGCTGCTGGTCGCCGGGCTGGCCTTGCTCGTCGCCTTCGTCGCGATCGAACGGCGCTCGGCGAACCCGCTGCTGCCGTTGCACATCCCGGGTGAGATCAACCGGGGCGGCGCGTTCCTCGCCGCGCTGCTCATCCCGATCGCGATGTTCGCGATGTTCCTGTTCCTGAGCTTCTACTTCCAGATCACGCTGGGCTACTCCGCCCTGAAGGCGGGCTTCGCGTTCCTGCCCTTCCCGGCGGGCATCGCGATCTCGGCGGGTGTCACCAGCGCTCTGCTGCCGAAGCTCGGCCCGCGTCCGCTGATGCTGGCCGGGGCCGTGCTGGGCGTCGTCGGCCTGGTGCTGCTGGCTCAACTGAGCTTCGGTGACAGCTTCCTCGCCGGTGTGCTGCCCGCTCAGGTGCTCATCGCGCTCGGTATGGGTCCGCTGTTCGTCGGCATGCAGACGGTCGCGCTGCATCAGGTGGAGGAAGAGGACTCCGGCGTCGCTTCCGCGCTGCTGAACGCGGCGCAGCAGGTCGGCGGGGCGGTCGGCACGGCGCTGCTGACCACCATCTCGGTGCAGGTCGCCAAGACCTTCGCGCATGACAACCCTGGCATCGACAACTTGGCCGCGCGGGCCGCGATCCACAGTTACGACGTGGCCTTCTACGTCGGCGCCGGGTTCTTCTTGGCGGCCGTCCCGATCATCGCGCTGATGATCCGGGACCGGCCGGAGAACCTGATCGAAGGTTCCGAGGACGGGGCACGGCTTCCGGTCGCGGTCTGATCCACCGGAACGAGGTCCGCGCGGCGTGCTGACGCCGCGCGGGCCTCGTCGTGTGCCAGGCGGTTGCTGTGCTGGAACGGAAGGCGGATCATGGCGGCGACGGCGGTTGCGCGGGTGCCCGCCGAGGCGCTGGAAGGCATTGCCTACCAATCGGTAGCAAAGGTGGTCCAGCTCACTCCGGGGGCTGCCCGTGCGGTGAGGACTTCGGCAGCAGTACGCTTGTCTTGTTTGCACCACATGTCCCGCCGACAACGCGGGACATATACGTTGTCTGTTGGAACAGCTGGGGTCCGCTCACAAGCGTGTTCGCCTGGCCGTGCAATGAGGGCACCATCCTAGGAGGACACGAAGATCCATGTCCAAGATCAAGGTTGAAGGCACCGTCGTAGAACTCGACGGCGACGAGATGACCCGGATCATCTGGCAGTTCATCAAGGACAAGCTGATCCACCCCTATCTCGACGTGAACCTCGAGTACTACGACCTCGGCATCGAATACCGCGACAAGACCGATGATCAGGTCACCGTCGACGCCGCCGAAGCCATCAAGAAGCACGGCGTCGGTGTGAAGTGCGCCACTATCACCCCGGACGAGGCGCGAGTCAAGGAATTCGGCCTCAAGAAGATGTGGCGGTCGCCCAACGGCACCATCCGCAACATACTGGGTGGCACCATCTTCCGGGCCCCGATCATCATCTCGAACGTTCCGCGGCTGGTGCCGGGCTGGACCAAGCCGATCATCATCGGCCGTCACGCCTTCGGCGATCAGTACCGCGCCACCGACTTCAAGGTGTTCCAGGGCGGTACCGTCACCGTGACCTTCACCCCGGACGACGGCAGCGAGCCGATCGTGCACGAGGTCGTGAAGATGCCCGAGGAGGGCGGTGTCGTCCTGGGCATGTACAACTTCCGCAAGTCCATCGAGGACTTCGCGCGGGCGTCGTTCAACTACGGCCTGCAGCAGAACTATCCGGTGTACATGTCGACGAAGAACACCATCCTCAAGGCCTACGACGGCATGTTCAAGGACACGTTCCAGGACATCTTCGACGCCGAGTTCAAGAGCCAGTTCGACGCCGCGGGCCTGACCTACGAGCACCGGCTGATCGACGACATGGTCGCCTCCTCGATGAAGTGGGAGGGCGGCTACGTCTGGGCGTGCAAGAACTACGACGGCGACGTGCAGTCCGACACGGTGGCGCAGGGCTTCGGCTCGCTCGGCCTGATGACCTCGGTGCTGCTGACTCCGGACGGCCGCACCTGTGAGGCCGAGGCCGCCCACGGCACCGTCACCCGGCACTACCGCCAGCACCAGCAGGGCAAGCCGACCTCGACCAACCCGATCGCGTCCATCTTCGCCTGGACCCGCGGGCTCGAGCATCGCGGCAAGCTGGACAACACCCCCGAGGTCATCGGCTTCGCGCAGACCTTGGAGGACGTCGTCATCAAGACCGTCGAGGGCGGCCAGATGACCAAGGATCTCGCGCTGCTCGTCGGCGGTGACCAGGGCTATCTGAGCACCGAGGAGTTCCTCGGCGCGCTGGACGCCAACCTGGCTCGCGCGCTGCGCTGATCCCGGGGCCGAGCCGCGTCGCTCGGCCGACTCCGGCGCTGGGTGGTCACCCAGCGCCGGGCTGAACATCGGGCACCCGCCCCACCTCCGGTGGAACGGGTGCCCGGACTGTTTCGCGACCGATTCGCTGGGGGCGTCGGCCCGTCGCGCATGCCTCGCGATGTCGCCGCTTGTCAGCTCGCGCCGACTCCGGCGGGATCGAGCAGGCCCGCGAAAGCGCGGGTGAAACCGGCCGCCCCGTTGCCGCGTTCGACCTCCGTTTCGAACAGTCGCAGCAGGGGATCGAGCAGATCGGTCGCCACGCCTTGCTTGCGGCTGGCCGTGCGGATGTCGCGTGCTCGGCCTGCGCGGCGAGGGAGCCGCTGTACAGCAGTATCGGCGGATGCGCATCGCCGGGGCGCGGCGATCTTCCGGCGCGGGCATGGCCCGAGCCGATAGCTGGCACCGCGACGATGCTCGAAGGTGGCGGGCCGACTACGGTCGCCCGTCCGTATTGGGCGAATTCTCCTGTTCACCTGCGTAGTTCGTCGGCGGCACGTGGGCGAACTCACGTTCGCTGGGGAAGCGATCGCAGGCCGAGGCCGGTTACATGAACACGTGACCAGCGCCCTGACCACCAGCACCTCCGCGCCGCCCGGACGAACCGATTGGCACGTGCCCGCGATGCTCGCCCTGGCCATCGGCGGATTCGGGATCGGGACCACCGAATTCGTCACCATGGGTTTGCTGCCGGACATCGCGTCGGCGATGCGGGTCTCCGAGCCGACCGCGGGGCACGCGGTATCGGCCTACGCGCTCGGTGTGGTGATCGGCGCGCCACTGATCGCGGCGCTGTGCGCGCGGATGCCGCGCAAGCGCCTGCTCGTCGCGCTCATGGTGGCGTTCACCCTGGGAAATGTGGCGACCGTCCTGGCGCCCTCGTTCGAGACGCTGGTTCTCGCGCGATTCGTCTCAGGTTTGCCGCACGGTGCCTACTTCGGTGTCGCCTCGTTGGCCGCCGCCACTCTCGCCCCGGTAGGGCAGCGGGCAAAGGCGGTTGCCGCGGTTATGCTGGGATTGAGCGCCGCCAATGTTGTCGGCGTTCCCGCCGCTACTTGGCTCGGCCAGCATCTCGGCTGGCGCGATGCGTTCGTGGTCGTCGCGCTCATCGGAGTGACCACCGTGGCGGCGCTGCTGCGCTTCGTGCCGGAACTCACCGGCATCACGGTGACCAACCCGATGACCGAACTCGGCGCGCTGCGTCGCCCGCAGGTACTGCTGACGCTGCTGGTCGGCGCCGTCGGGTTCGGCGGCATGTTCGCCGTCTACACCTACATCGCGACAACACTCATCGACGTGGCGGGTCTGCGGGCCGGCGCGGTTCCCTTGGTGTTGATGCTGTTCGGCGTGGGCATGGTGATCGGGAACATCGTCGGCGGCGTGTTCGCCGATCGCGGCGTGGACCGCGCCATCCTGGTGTCGATGGTCGCGATGACCGTCATCCTCGGTGGCTTCGTCGCCGCCGCGCACAACCCGTACACCGCGGCCTTCGGCGCGTTGCTGGTCGGCGCGTCCGGAGCTGCCTTGGCGCCGGCACTGCAAACCCGTCTGATGGACTTCGCGGCCGACGCCCAGACCCTCGCCGCCGCCCTCAACCACGCCGCCTTGAACATCGCCAACGCCGCGGGCGCCTGGCTCGGCGGCCTGGTCATCGCCGCGGGCCTCGGTTACACGGCTCCGGCCGTGGCCGGGGCGGCCCTCGCGGCGATCGGCGTCGCGTTGTTCACAGTGACCGCTTGGACCGCGCGGAGATCACGCCCGCAGCGAGCGACGCGGTAGCGATGTCGAAGCGGGCCCCGAGGTCGTCGGCGGCTTGTCGGGATTGGGACTCGCCGGGTCGGGCGCGGACTATCCGGCGGGGCGGCCGGCCAGGGCGCGGCCCGCGATGTCGTGCAAGTGCGCCGAGGCGCGTCGCCACCGGCGGCGGGCGCGCTCGTCGTCCGGGTCGATGAAATTCGAGATCAGGATTCCGCGCAGCGCGTCCATGGCCGTGTAGATGAAGTCGCGCGCTTCCTTGCGGCGCACGTCGTCCGGCACGAAGCGGGCGACCGCAAGCAAGACGGCGTTGTTGACGAACGGCTCGACCTTCTCCATCGCCGCGGCCAGCACCGGATCGGTCCGCCCCGCCACCCACAGTTCGACGGTCGCGATGAACAGCGGACCCTGGTGCAGGTCCCACAGGAACTCCAGCGCCGCGGCCACCGGATCGTCGCCGGTTTCGACCCGCGACATCTCCCGCATGGCGGTCTCGGCGCGCAGTTGCGCCAGGTGGCTGATCGCGGCCACCACCAGATCGGTCTTCGAGCCGAAGTGATGGACCTGCGCCCCACGGGTCACCCCGGCGCGCTCGGCCACCCGCGGCGTCGTGGTGCCCGAGTAGCCGTACTCGACCAGACAGTCCACCGTCGCGTCCAGCAGCCGGGTGCGCATCTCGGTGCTGCGCTGTTCCTGCGTCCGGCGCTGCTGCTTCACGACTACGCTCCTGGCCACCGCCCGATCCTACACTTACATACAGTGCTGTATGTTCCGCCGTTTCGGCGGGGAAATGGGCGATATCGAGGCTGCCGGGCGGACGGCATCCGACTGCGGCCGAGCGCGCCTTCGGAGGCGGTGCTGATGAAAACATGCATGTCTCACTGTATGTATCAAGTGAAATGCAATCGGCTGGTTACTGGGGTCGTGGTCGCGCTTCCGCGCGGACCTCTTGCTCACTTACATACAACCTTGTATGTTTGTTTTCGCTCGTTCGGCCGCTCGCGGCGTACGCACAATCTGAGGAGTTCGATGACGAACAAGGTCTACGTCGTCGGTGTCGGCATGACGAAGTTCGAGAAGCCGGGCCGCCGCCTGGTCGAGGAAGCCGACGGCACTACTCGCGCCTGGGACTACCCGGACATGGCCAGGGAATCGGGCACCAAGGCGCTCGCGGACGCGGGCATCAGCTACGACCTGGTGGAACAGGCCTACGTCGGCTATGTGTACGGCGAATCCACCTCGGGCCAGCGCGCCGTCTACGAACTCGGCATGACCGGCATCCCGGTGGTCAACGTGAACAACAATTGCTCCACCGGTTCGACGGCGCTGTATCTCGCGGCCCAGGCGATCCGGGGCGGCCTGGCCGAATGCACGCTGGCGCTGGGCTTCGAGAAGATGCAACCCGGTTCGCTGGGGTCCACCTGGGACGATCGCGAGCAGCCGATGGCCAAGCACATCATGGCGCTGGCCGAGATCTCCGAGGTGCTGTTCCCCGTGGCGCCGTGGATGTTCGGCGCGGCCGGGCGCGAGCACATGAAGCAGTACGGCACCACCGCCGAGCACTTCGCCAAGATCGGCCACAAGAACCACAAGCACTCGGTGAACAACCCGTATTCGCAGTTCCAGGACGAATACACCCTCGAAGACATCCTCGCCTCGCGGATGATCTACGACCCGCTGACCAAACTGCAGTGCTCGCCGACTTCCGACGGGTCCGGCGCGGTGATCCTCGCGAGCGAGGACTTCGTCGACGCCCACGATCTCGCCGGGCAAGCGGTGGAGATCGTCGGCCAGGCGATGACCACCGACTTCGCCTCGACTTTCGACGACACCGCCAAGAACCTGATCGGCTACGACATGAACGTGCATGCCGCGAGGAAGGTCTATCAGCAGTCCGGGCTGGGCCCGGAGGACTTCCAGGTCATCGAGCTGCACGACTGCTTCTCGGCCAACGAACTGCTGCTCTACGAGGCGCTCGGCCTGTGCGGCGAGGGCGAGGCGGGGCAGCTGATCGACGACGGCAAGACCACCTACGGAGGCAAATGGGTGGTCAACCCCTCCGGCGGGTTGATCTCGAAAGGGCATCCGCTCGGCGCGACCGGTCTCGCGCAGTGCTCCGAGTTGACCTGGCAGCTGCGCGGAGCGGCGGACAAGCGGCAGGTGGACGGCGTCACCGCCGCTCTGCAACACAACATCGGCCTCGGCGGCGCGGCCGTCGTCACCGCCTACCAGCGCGCCGACCGCTGAACGCCGACCAACTCGACGAGGAGTGCGACACATGGGACATATCGAAGCCACCAAGGACGTCAACGCCGCCCCCGAAGCCCTGTGGGCGGTCGTCTCCGACCCGCAGACCTGGGACAAGTGGTTCACCATCCACGAACGCTTCATGGAGGAGCCGCCCGCCGTGCTCAGCGCGGGCGCCAAGCTGGTCGCCAAGATCGTGATGCTCGGCATGGCGAACAAACTGGAATGGACCATCGTCGCGGTGGACGCGCCGAACAAGCTGACGCTCGGCGGCACCGGCATGGCCGGCGTGCGGACGGAGTTCACCTTCGACATCCGGCCCAACGGCGAGGGCAGCACCATCCTCGTGTCGGGTGACTTCGAGGGCGCGTTGATCAAGGGCGCGCTCGGCAAAGCGGTGGAGAAGGACGGCATCAAACAGCTCGATCGTTCGCTCGACCAACTCGACACGTTGGCCTCGGCGGCATGAGCGGTCAGGCCCGGAGGCGGCGGCGGAGCGTGACCACGCAGGGCCACGCTCGTGCCGGAAAGGATGCGGCATGAGCGCCGAAACGAGCGCTCGCACAGTCGAGTTCGACGACAGCGGCTTGGAGACGTGGTCCGACGAGGACCGTTTCGCGGTCACCGCCGAGCGGATCGCGGAGTACGCCGCCGCGACGAACGATCCGATCGCCGCGCACCTGGCCGGTACGGTGGCCGGACCGGTCTTCGCCATCGTCCCGGTCTTCGAGGCCATGATGATGCCCGTCATCGACGTCGCGCCGATGGACATCTTCGGCCGGGTCGTGCACGGGGAGCAGGACTTCCACTTCCACCGCGCGATCCGCCCCGGCGACCGGCTGGTGTCGCGCGCCAAGGCGATCGGCTACGCCAGCCGCCCCAACGGAACGACCATCACCATTCGCATCGAATGCCGGACCGAGGCGGGAGAACCGGTCAACGACCAATACCTCACCGCTTTCTTCCGCAACATCGATGCGGGCAAGACGGTCGGCGCGGCCGCTCCGGCGCACAAGTTCGACGAACGGCTGCGCGAGCAGGACCCGGTCGCCGTCGTGGCGCAGCATGTGGACCACGACCAAACCTTCCGCTACGCACCGGCGTCCGGCGATCCCGTGCCGCTGCACCTGGACGAGCAGGTCGCCAAGGACGCCGGACTGCCCGGCATCATCGCGCACGGGCTGTGCACCATGGCGTTCGCGTCCTGGGCGGTGCTGACCGAAGTCGCGGAGTCGGATGTGCACCGGCTCAGGCGCTTCGCGGTGCGCTTCGCAAAGCTGGTCTTTCCCGGCGACGACCTGGAGACCCGCATCTGGAAGGCGGGCTCCGCCGACGGCGTCACCCGCTACGCCTTCGAGACCGTGCGCGGCGACGATGTCGTGCTCAGCGACGGACTGGCCGAGATCGCCGACTGACATCCATCGCGCGGCGGCACGGTGTCCGCCGCGCCCTTTCCCCTTCGCCGGATTCGGCACGACTACAGGAGATAGACAACACATGGGCGTACTGGCCGGGCGGGTCGCCGTCATCACCGGCGCGGGTCGCGGCATCGGCCGCGAGCACGCGTTGCTGTTCGCGAAGGAGGGCGCCGCCGTGGTCGTCAACGATCTCGGCGGCAGCAACGCGGGCGAGGGGACCGATGCCGGTCCCGCCCAGGAGGTGGTGCGCGAGATCGTCGCCGCGGGCGGGAAGGCGGTGGCCAACACCGACGACGTCGCCACCTGGGACGGTGCGCAGAAACTGGTCGAGCAAGCGGTCAGAGAGTTCGGCGGCCTGGACGTCGTCGTCAACAACGCGGGCATCCTGCGTGACGCGTTTATCGCGGGCATGGACGAGTCGCAATGGGACGCGGTGATCGCCGTGCACCTCAAAGGCCACGCCGCGGTGCTGCACCATGCCGCCGCGTATTGGAAGCAGCAGTCCAAGGCGGGCAATCAGCCGAACGCGGCCGTGATCAACACGGCATCGGCGTCGGGCACCACCTTGCCCAACCCGGGACAGGCCAATTACGGCGCGGCCAAGGCCGGGATCGCCGCGCTGACCCTGGTGGCCGCCGACGAACTAGCGCGCTACGGCGTGCGGGTCAACGCGATCGCGCCGATCGCGCGCACCCGGCTCACCCTGGCCACACCCGGCATGGGCGAGATGCTGGCGGCCGAAGCGGAGGAGTCCGACGGCGGGTTCGACGCCTTCGCCCCGGCCAATATCGCGCCGCTGGTCGCCTACCTGGCCGCCGAAGACTGCCCGATCACCGGCAAGGTGTTCGCGGTGCAGGGCGGCGCGATCTCCGAGCTGGCCGGTTGGCACGATGTGAAGACCATCGAGACCGAGGGGCCCTGGCTGATCGACGACATCGCCGCCCGGCTGCCCTGACCTCGGGGAATGTGAGGAGAACGACGATGTTCGAATGGTCCGAGACCGATGTCATGATCCGCGATGCCGTCCGGGCGTTCATCGACAAGGAGATCCGCCCGAATCTGGACGCGCTCGACAGCGGTGCACTGCCGCCGTACCCCGTGATCCGGAAGTTGTTCCGCGAGTTCGGGATCGATGTGATGGGCGGCGAGGCCGTGCAGAAGATGCTGGCCAGGCAGGCGGCGCGGGAGAGCGCTCCCGCCGAAGCGGAACGGAAGCCGAAGTCATCCGGCTCGAGCCCGTTCGCCGGACAGGAATCGCTGATGGCGGTGCTCATCGGCGAGCTGTCCGGAGTGTGCATGGGCCTGGTCTCGGCGATGGGCGTGAGCATCGGTCTGGGCGCGACCACGATCATGTCGCGGGGCACGCTGGCGCAGAAGCAGCGCTGGCTGGAGGACATCGTCACCATGCGGAAGGTCGCGTCCTGGGCGATCACCGAACCGGACTCCGGTTCCGACGCGTTCGGCGGCATGAAGACCTACGTCAAGCGCGACGGCGAGGATTACCTGCTCAACGGCCAGAAGACGTTCATCACCAACGGCCCCTTCGCCGACGTGATGATCGTCTACGCGAAGCTCGACGACGGCGCGGGCGGCGACAAGCGCGACCGCAAGGTGCTCGCCTTCGTGCTGGACAAGGGCATGCCCGGCCTCACCCAGGGCAAGCCGTTCAAGAAGATGGGCCTGCACTCCTCCCCGACCGGCGAGCTGTTCTTCGACAACGTGCGCCTCGGCCGGGACCGCCTGCTCGGCGAAACCGAAGAACACAAGGGCGGCGACGGCAGGGACAGCGCCAGGTCCAGCTTCACCTCCGAGCGCGTCGGCGTGGCCTTCATGGCGCTGGGCATCATCAACGAGTGTCATCGGCTGTGCGTGGAGTACGCCAAGAACCGCAAGCTCTGGGGCCAGGAGATCGGACGGTTCCAGCTGGTCCAGCTGAAACTGGCGAAGATGGAGATCGCGCGGATCAACGTGCAGAACATGGTGTTCAACACGCTGGAGCGGGGACGGGCGGGCAAACCCCCGACCCTGGCCGAGGCCTCCGCGATGAAGCTGTACGCCTCCGAGGCCGCCACCGAGGTGGCCATGGAAGCGGTGCAGCTGTTCGGCGGCAACGGCTACATGACCGAGTACCGCGTGGAGCAACTCGCCCGCGACGCCAAGTCACTGATGATCTACGCGGGCAGCAACGAGATCCAGGTGACCCACATCGCGAAAGGGTTGCTCGCGCAGTAGTTTCCGAATCGGCTGGCTCGCCGTACGCACTGCGCGGTGAGCTACGGCCGCGCGCAACCAAATCGGCCCGACCACCGGTCGTGGGCGGGGAGACCGAGCCCAGCCGGTTGACGATCCGGCTCGTGCCCGGTTTGTCCACCGCAACAGTGGCCGGCTGGCCATAGAGCGGTCATCATCACCCACCGTCGCCGCGTTCGGGCGTGTCGGAACGGGCACTCGGGAGGCCGCGTGCACTTGGTCCTGAACTCGAAAGCCGACGTGCTCAGCGCACCATAACTACCTCTTTCGAGCGAAGCGAGACCGAGCCTGTTCCGTTCGCGAGCCATAAGAGGGCCGCGAACACCCAGCGCCGCAGGCGCTGGAAAGATCAACACAGCACACGCCGCGACGAAGTCGCGGCCGAACTACACAGCGCGTAGCCGGGTGCGGCTGGCGTAGACGTGTTCGGCGATGAGGGTGGCGATGCGGTCGGGCGCTTCCAGCATCGGCACATGGCCGACGCCGTTGACCAGGATGCGGTCGGCGGATTCGGGCAGTTCCTTCAGGTAGCGCCGCGCGTAGACGCGGTTGGGGATGACCCGGTCGTACTCCGACAGCAGCAGCCGGACCGGCGTCCGCAGGGTGGACAGGTCGTCCTGTGCCGGCGCCCGCATCGCGCCGAGAATCATCGGCACCATCGCCGGGCAATGCAGCGCGGCGGCGAGCGCGGCCGCGGCGTCGCGCCGGGACACCGCGGAGGCCTGCTTGCTCAACGCGAGCAATGCGACCCGCTGGGCGAGTGGGTTGCCGATCACGAATCCGCCCATGCGCTTGCCGATCTCGACGAGCGGTATCAGGGAGAGGAATTTCAGGTTGACCCGCCATTGGGTCAACGAGGGCGCGTGCCAGCCGCCCGCGGGCGCGATCAGCGTCAGGGTGCGGGCGCGTCCGCGGCGGGCGAGTTCGACGCCGACCAGTCCGCCGAGCGAGTTGCCCGCGATATGGCAAGTCCGCCAACCCAGTTCATCGAGCTGCTCGCAGATCCGGTCGGCCAGCGAACCCACGTCCACCGACGGGCCTCCGGTGGGCGCGCCGCCCCAGTGGCCCGCGAACGCGGGCGCGAACACCTCGCAGTGCGTCGACAGCCGCGCCGCCGTCTGCTCCCAGCAGTGCGGCGACATCATGAATCCGTGCAGCAACAGCAAGGGATCGCCGGATCCCACGTGCAATGCCTTGATCGGCTGGGGCTGTTTCGCCCGGGTGGATCCGCGCGCGGGGGCGGAGGAGGACTGGGAGGTGTCGGACGACATCGTCATCACCCCTTCCTGGACGGCAGTGTCCAAGGGACTTCATCTGACCAGCATTGTACGGTCGTGGTGTGCCGTATATCTCGACAGTGAACGTGAACGGTGTCCGCGCGGCTGCGGGCAAGGGGCTGCTCGCCTGGCTCGCGGCCACCGAGGCGGACATCGTCTGCGTGCAGGAGACTCGCGCCACCGACGACCAGGTCCGGGCCGCGCTGGCGCCCGCGCTGGACGCGGGATGGCAGCTGTCGCACGCCGAACCGGAGTCCAAGGGCCGCGCCGGTGTCGGCATCCTGTCCCGGCGGGCGCCCAGCGCCGTGCGAGTCGGCTTCGGCAGCAGTGAGTTCGCGGCGGCGGGCCGCTATCTCGAGGCCGATTTCGACGATGTCACCGTGGCCAGCGTCTACGTGCACTCCGGTGACGCGGGCACGGTGCGTCAAGACGAGAAGTATCGCTTCATGGCCGAACTCGGCGCCTACCTCGCCGCGCGAACCGGCGATTTCGTGGTCGCCGGGGACTGGAACATCGCCCACACCGAGCGCGACCTGAAGAACTGGAAGGGCAACCTGAAGTCGGCCGGGTTCCTGCCGCAGGAGCGGGCGTGGATCGATGAGCTGCTGGCCGCGGGGTACGTCGACGTGGTGCGGCAGTTGCACCCGGCGGGCGACGGTCCCTACAGCTGGTGGTCCTACCGGGGCCGCGCGTTCGACAACGACAGCGGCTGGCGCATCGACTACCACCTCGCCCGAGGAGAGCTGGCCACCCGAGCCAAGGACGCGGTGGTCGAGCGCGCCGCTACCTATGATCAACGCTGGTCGGACCACGCGCCCGTCACGGTGCAGTACCGATGAACCGGGCGCGCCCGATCAAGCGCGGTGTCGGCCTGCTGGTCGCGGTGGCCCTGGTGGTGCTCGCCGCGGTGCTCGCGCTGTACGACGGTGGCGCTACCACCACATCCACCCCGGCGAGTCGCGCGACCACCGCCGCGATGAGCACGGTCACCCCGACCGGCGCGGCGCCGCGCGGTGCGGACAGCGCGTCGCCGGTCACCCAGGCGTCCGGTGTCCCGGAACGCGCGTACGCCACGCTGAGGGAGATCGACACGGGCCAGTGGCCGGACTCGGCGAACGCACCCGGCACCAAAGGGGGCGAGCGATGGATGAATCGGGGTGGGGACCTGCCCGCGACCGACGGCTCCGGTAAGCCGATCATCTATCAGGAATGGGACGTCAATCCCAAGCAGTCCGGCCGATCCCGCGACGCCGAACGCATCGTCACCGGTAGCGACGGTTCGGCCTGGTACACCGGCGATCACTACAAGACCTTCACGAGGATGCGCTGATGACAAAGACCGTCACGCTGTCGCAGTTCCTTGCCCGCTCCGACGCCGACGACGCGCCGCCCGGCGCCGCACTCACCCCGCCGCGTGTCACGTTCGGCACGCTCGCGGTGGACGCCGCCGACTTCAGCGGGGTGCGGGACAAAGCGCCTTCGGGCTACCTGGTGCGTGAACTGCGCGGCGCGAAGATGACCACCACCGCGCGCCTGTTCGACGAGTTCGCCGCCGCGTTCCAGTTTCCGTACTACTTCGGGGAGAACAAGGACGCGTTCGACGAGTGCCTGCGTGATCTGGACGATTTCCTCGGCGAAGGGGCCGGATACGTTGCCGTGGTGCGCGACTCGGCCGGATTGCTCGCCGACGAGCCCGTCGAGCGTGACTGGTTCGCCGAGGCCATGCGCGATTGCGCGGCTTACTGGTCGCGGCGGGACGTGCTCTTCCGGGTCGTCCTGCAAGGCGAAGCGCCCGATCTGGAGGACGTGTCCCTGCGGCTGTGACCAGGGCTGTTACCGCAGTTTGCCGGCCATGTCCTCGCCGAGCAGGACGAACACGTCGACTGTCTGCTCGATCAATTCGTCGCGCGTGAGATCCAGGTCGCCTTGGAGCCAGGCGGTCAGCGTCTGCACCAGCCCCCCGACCAGGTAGAGGGCCCGGAACTCGACCATCGCGGCCGGGCCGGAATCCGGAATCCGGTAGAAGTCCGTGCCCTCGGTGGCCACCATCCGCGCGAACGTTCGCACCGTCTCGGTGGTGCGGGCGCGCAGTTCCGGCGTCGCCATGCCCGCGATCAGGGCGGCTTTCGCCTTGCGTGGGTCATCGGTGAGCAGGTGCACGCCCGCGGTGATCGCGGCGTGCGCGGTCGCGCGCGTGTCCGCCGCGGCGGTGCGCACGGCCGTGAGGATGGCCGCCGCCAGTTCCGCGGCGATCCCGTCGATCAGGGCGGTGAGCACGGCGTCGCGGCTGTCGAAGTTCTCGTAGTAGTACCGCTCGTTGAGACTCGCCCGCGCGCACAACCCCGACACGGTCAGTTTCGCCAGCCCCTCCGTGCCGATGATCTCCAGCGCGGCCTCCAGCAACGCCGCACGCCGCTGCGCCCGGCGCTCCTCGGCGGAGATGCCCCCGTAAGTCCGCTGTGCCGTCACCCTTCGATTCTTACAGGTCCGCTTAACACCGTGGTTGTCGCCCGATCGACCCGCGCGCAACATTCTGGCATGGAGTATTGCCAGAAAGGTAGGTTCTGGTGGATGCTATTGCCAGATGTGCTCGATGAGGAGGCGGCGATGTCCGAGCCCGGCTATTTCAGTGACCACTCGATGGTCCGGCGGGTGATGAGCAAGCGGGCGGTGGGACTGACCTACGGCTTGCGCGCGCTGGTGATCGGGGCGGTGCACCCGCTGCTCTTTGTCGGCACGGCGGAGAACACCGAGCACCGCATGACCCCCTACACCCGGCTCGCGCTGACCGGCCGCCTGTTCGAGGCGGTGTTCCTCGGTAGCAGAGCCGAGGCCGACCGCGCGCTGGCGTTCACCAGGAAACGGCACGTCAAGGTGCGTGGGACGCTGCCGGAGGACGCCGGTGACCAGCACCCGGCGGGGACGGGATACTCCGCGCTCGACCCGCACCTCATGTTCATGACCATGGCCTTCACGTTCGACTCGGCCGAGGTGATGTACGACCTGCTGGTGCGCACCATGACCGACGGTGAGCGCGAAGGGCTCTACCAGGACTACGTGCGCTGGGGCGAGCTGTTCGGCATGCCCGCGGACGCGGCGCCCGCCAGTTATCCGGAGTTCCGTGCCTTCTTCGACGGCTACCTCGCCTCCGGCGAACTGTTCCTCACCGACGAGGCGCGGCTGGTCGGCTCCTACCTGGCCGGACAGCGCGTCCCCTACTCGCAGGGTGTGCCGTTGCAGCAGGTCACCTCCGCGTTCTACCTGCTGGTGCAGGGCAGCCTGCCGACACGCATCCGCCGGATGTACGGGATGCGCTGGGGTGTGGCGGAGGAGGTCGCCTACCAGGGACTGTCCCGAGCGGTCCGCACCGCGCACGTGTCGGTTCCGCTGGTGCCCCCGGTGCTGCGTGGCACGCTCGCCGGGCCGAGCGCGCCGGTCTACAAGATGCTGTCCAAGCGGGAACACGAACTGGTCAGCGGCGGACGGCCGAGCATGCCCGGGGTGGACCCGCGCAACTGGGTGCAGCGAAATTCGGCTTGAGCCGCATGCGAAAATCGGAGTATGTCGAGTCCTGCGCCCAGCCCGGCCGCCGAACGCAAACAGCGGGTTCTGTCCGGGATCCAGCCGACCAGCTCCTCGTTCCATCTAGGGAACTACCTTGGCGCGCTGCAGTACTGGGTGACCATGCAGGACGACTACGACGCGCTGTATTTCATCCCGAACATGCACGCGATCACGGTGCCGCAGGACCCCAAGGAACTGAAACTCCGCACCAACGCCGCCGCCGCCCAGTTGCTCGCGCTGGGCATCGACCCCAAGAAGTCGACCCTGTTCGTGCAGAGCCAGGTACCCGAGCACGCGGAGCTGACCTGGGTGCTCAGCTGTCTCACCGGTTTCGGCGAGGCCAGCCGGATGACCCAGTTCAAGGACAAGTCGGTGAAACAGGGCGCGGAGAACGCGACCGCAGGCCTGTTCACCTACCCGATACTGATGGCCGCGGACATCCTGCTCTATCGCGCCCATCAGGTGCCCGTCGGCGAGGACCAGCGTCAGCACTTGGAACTGACCCGTAACCTTGCCCAGCGCTTCAACTCTCGGTTCAAGAAGACGTTCGTGGTGCCGGAGGCGCACATCGTCAAGGGCACGGCGAAGATCTACGACCTGCAGGACCCGACCGCGAAGATGAGCAAGTCGGCCTCCACCGACGCGGGTCTGATCAACCTGCTCGACGACCCGAAGGTCACCGCGAAGAAGGTGAAATCCGCGGTCACCGACACCGAACGCGAGATCCGCTACGACCCGGAACTCAAGCCGGGCGTCAGCAACCTGTTGGTGATCCTCAGTTCGCTGACCGGTGCGCCGATCGTCACCTTGGAAAAGGATTTCGAGGGTAAGGGTTACGGCGAGCTGAAAGCCGACGTGGCCGACGCGCTGGTCGAATTTGTCACGCCGTTGCAGGCCAAGGTGCAAGAGTACATGTCGGATCAGGGTGAACTCGACCGCGTACTCGCGGCCGGCGCCGAGCGTGCGCGAGAGATCGCGGGCAACACCCTCGCGCAGGTCTACGACCGGGTGGGCTTGCTGAGTCGCTAGGCGGCCGCTCGCCTGGGCGGTTGTCGCGCGCCCGACCGGGTACCACCGGTGTGAGGTCTCTCGGTCGAAGGGGCGAATGGTGCAGGTGATCGACAATGTCAAAGCCGGGATCCAACGCCGGATCCAGGCGCAGCCGTGGCTGGACCATCTGGTTCGCGCGGCGGGGCGCTATCAGCGGCAGCGGGGCGACTACTACGCGGCGGGCATCACGTATTTCACTGTGCTGTCGTTGTTTCCGCTGCTCATGATCGCTTTCGCGGTCGCGGGCGTGATCTTGTCCAGCAATCCGGATCTGCTCGGGGAGTTGCAGGCCAAGATCGTCGAGAACATTCCCGGCTCGTTCGGCACCCAGCTGAACGATTTGATCGAGCAGGCGGTCGACTCCCGGCGCACGGTCGGCGCGCTGGGCCTGATCACCGGCGTCTACAGCGGCCTCGGCTGGATGGCCAATTTGCGCGCCGCGCTCACCGAGCAATGGGACCAGAAGTCTCCGGACGGCAACTGGCTGATGACCAAGCTCTCCGATCTGGGTGCGCTGGTCGGTCTCGGCCTCGCGTTCACGGTCTCGCTGGGCTTGTCGGCCTTGGCGTCGAGTTCGCTCGGCAGTCAACTGCTGGACAATCTGGGCCTCGGCGATTTGCCGGGCGCGGACCTGCTGTTGTCGCTGTTGTCGATCGCGCTCGGGTTCCTCGCCTCCTGGGCGGTGTTCGCCTGGGTCATCGCGCGGTTGCCCCGGGAACCGGTGACGCTGGCCAGTGCCGCCAAGGCGGCCGGTCTGGCCGCGCTGGTCTTCGAGGTGTTCAAGATCGTCGCCTCGATCTACCTGCAATCGGTGCTCAGCAGCCCGGCGGGCGCCACCTTCGGCTCGATCATCGGTCTGATGGTGTTCAGTTACGTCACCTACCGCATCGTCCTGTTCGCCACGGCCTGGGCCGCCACCGCCGCGGAGAACGAGCCGGAAGCCGAGATTCCCGCCCCCGGACCGGCCGTGATCGCGCCGCGGGTCGGTGCGCGTGACGTCTCGATGGGGGTGGGCGCCGCCTTCTTCGGCGCGGGCGCGCTTGCCGCCCTGACTCTTTCCGGATTACGCAGGTCGGACCGGCGGTGATCGATTCAGCGTCGCCGGGTGGCCCGCCGTGCCCCTAGGACGAGCGCGGCGATCACGAGGACACCGCCGATGATCAGTACGGTGCGCGCGCCGGTGCGGCGATCTCCGGTGTGTGGCATGGCGGACGGGTCGCTGCCCGGCGACGAGGACATCGCCGGGTCGTTTCCCGATGTGGGCGGCGCGGCGAGGGTGGCTCCGCTCTGGTCGCGCTGGGGTACCACCGCGCCGGGCAGATTGCCGATCGAGGCGCCGCGGGGCAGCGCGAATCCGTAGTCGAGCAGGCGGGCCGCCTGCTCCCATGGGCGCACCGGCCGCACGTCGGCCTTGAGGAGAGTGACGGCGAGCCTGCGGCCGCCCCGCTGGGCGGCGGCGACGAAGGTCTGGCGCGCGTCATCGGTGAAGCCGGTCTTGCCGCCGAGGGCGCCGTCGTAGTTGTAGAGCAGCTGGTTGTCGTTGCCGATCGGGTAGCCGGGGCGGTCGGTGTCGCCCGGAACGGCAGGGTCGGCGGGGTAGCCGGGGAAGTCGACCTGCTCGGTATGGATCAGCTCGGCGAAAAGCGGAACCGTCATGGCCTCGCGGAACAGCACGGCGAGGTCGTAGGCCGAGGTGCTCATGCCGGGGCCGTCCAGCCCGGACGGAGTGGCCGTGCGAGTATCCATGGCGCGCAACGACTTCGCCAGGTCGTTCATCTTCGCGACGGTCGCGGCGTCGCCGCCGAGCTGCGCCGCGATGGCATGCGCCGCGTCGTTGCCCGAAGCCATGATCAACGCCTGCATGAGCTGTCGGTTGGTGTAACGGCCGCCGGGGCCGATGCCGACCCGGGTGCCGTCGGCGTCGGCGTCGGCCTGCGTGCCGACGACCACCTTGTCCAGATTCAGCGTGCGCAGCGCCAGTGTGGCCAGCAGCACCTTGATCGTGCTCGCGGGCCGGTAGCGACCGTGCGGGTCCTTCGCGGCCAGCACCTCTCCGGTATCCAGATCCGCCACCAGCCAGGCCGTCGCCGAAATGTCCTGCGGAGCGGGCGGCGCGGCTTTGGGAAGTACGACTCCGCACTCGCCGAGGCGGGTTCCCCCGATCGGCGGGGAAGGGACCGGCAGCGGCGTGGGGGTCGGCTGTCCGGGCGCGGGCACCTCGGAAGTGTCGATCGGTGCGGGCGGCGATGTCTTCTGCGGGCACCCGTCGGTGTTCGGGGTGGTGAACGGCGTGGTGGTGCTGGGCGCTGCGAGGGACGGCGCGGCCGTCGCTCCGATCACGGCGACGGCGAGGACGGCGCCTGAGCAGAGCAAGGCACGGCGAGTGATCTTCATCGCCGATGAGCCTAGCGAGCGATCCGGTGATCGGGCAGTCCATCCCCGCGACGGTATTGACAGTATCTACTAAATGAGAGCTACTATCAAAAAGATGTAGCTACCATTTCTGGAGGCGTCATGAAGAACGACTCGTCCCGTCGCTGGCTCGCCCTCGGCGCGCTGGCCGTGGCGATGCTGACGATCGGGCTCGATGTCACCGTGCTGACCGTGGCGCTGCCCACGCTCGCCGTCGACCTGAACGCGAATACCGCCGCGCTGCAATGGTTCAGCAGCGCCTACACGCTGGCGCTGGCCGCCGTGATGCTGCCCGCGGGCGCGCTCGGCGATCGCTACGGCCGCAAGAAGTTCCTGCTCGCCGCGCTGGTGCTGTTCGGCGTGGCGTCCATCGCGTGCGCCGTGGCCACCTCGCCCGGCGAGCTCGTCGCGGCGCGCGTCGTGCTCGGCATCGCGGCCGCGGCGATGATGCCGCTGTCGATGTCGGTGCTGCCCGCGATGTTCCCCGAACCGGCCGAACTCCAGCGGGCGCTCACCATCTGGATCACCTCCACCGCGATCGGCCTACCGCTGGGCCCGATCGTGGGAGGTTGGTTGCTGCGGAACTTCTGGTGGGGTTCGGTGTTCCTGATCAACGTGCCGATGGTCGTGATCGGTGCGTGCGCCGTCGCCGCGTTGGTGCCCGAATCGCGCAGCGCGCAGCACTTCCGGATCGATCTGCCCGGCGTCGCGCTGTCCGCCGCGGGCATGCTGGGGCTCACCTACGGCTTCATCCGGATCGGCGAGAAAGGCTGGGGCGACGGCCCGGCCTGGGCGATCATCGCGGCCGGTGTGCTGCTGTTCGGCGCGTTCCTGCTCTGGCAGCGCAGGACCACGCATCCGCTGGTCGATCTCGGGCTCTTCGCCGCCGACGGGTTCCGCTGGGGGACCGCCTTCTCGATCGTGGTGAACTTCGCCATGTTCGGCATGTTCTTCACCGTTCCGCAGTACTTCCAAGCGGTGCTCGGCGTGGACGCGCTCGGCAGCGGCCTGCGATTGCTTCCGTTGATCGCCGGGTTGCTGGTCGGCAGCAGGCTGGTCGACAAAGCGCTGCCGAAACTGGGCGTGCGCGTGGTGGTGGCCGCCGGATTCGCGCTGCTGGCCGGCTCGCTGGCACTGGGGGCGTTGACCACCGTGGACAGCGGTTACGGCTTCGCCGCCCTGTGGTTGACGCTGCTCGGCGCCGGTATGGGGCTGGTGATGCCCGCGGCCATGGGCATGGCGATGGGTGATCTGGATGCCGAGCGCTCCGGGTCCGGCTCCGCGCTGTTGCAGGCGCTGCGCCAGGCGGGCGGCACCATCGGCGTCGCGGTGCTCGGCACCGTGCTGTCCACTCGGTACCGGTCGGAACTGGGCGAGCTGAACCGCGAACCGATCTCCGACGGCGTGAACGCGGGCGTCGCCACGGCGGGCAAGCTGGGCGATCCCTCGATGCTGCACCAGGTGCAGATGGCCTTCCTCGGCGGCATGGGCGCGATGCTGTGGGCCTGCGCCGCGCTATGCGTGCTGGCGGCGGTGCTCACGGCGACCTTGGTGCGCACACGGCAACCCGCACGGGCGCCGGAGCCGGGTGCGGCAGAATCGATCCATGTCGGTTGAGCTACCCGCGAGCGGGACGGCGCAGGGTCTGCGCGAGCGGAAGAAGGAACGGACCCGCCGGACGATTCGCCTCGAGGCCTTCCGGCTGTTCCGCGAGCAGGGTTACAACGAGACGACGATCGAACAGATCGCCGCTGCCGCCGATGTCTCGCCCAGCACCTTCTTCCGCTACTTCCCGACCAAGGAACAGCTGGTGCTCGCCGACGACCTCGATCCGGCGATGATCGAGGCGTTGCGGCGTCAGCCGCGCGACATCGGGCCGATGGCGGCATTTCGTAACGCGGTGCTGGAGGTCTTCGGCAATCTGGCCGCCGCCGAGCTGGCGTTCGAGCAGGAGCGGCAGGCGCTGCTCTATCACGTGCCGGAGCTGCGCTCGGCCATCGGCCTGGAGATCATCCGCAGCATCGACCTCATCGCGAGCCTGCTGGCCGATCATCTCGGCCGGGCCGCCGACGATTTCGAGGTGCGAGTGGCAGCGGGCGCGATGGCGGGCGCGGCTCTCGGCATGGCGACGATGACGCCGTTGAACGTCGAGAACATCACCCGCACATTGGATTTCCTGGATGCGGGCATGCCGCTCGCGCCGAAGCGCGAGTCCTGAAAGTTCCCCGGCCGTACTATCACGCGCCTGCCGGACTGGCTTGCCGCAAACGGTCGGGCGTGTCGTCGTCCATGGTCGCGAAGAAGCCGCCGATCACGTCCTCGATCTCGGCGATCGAGTCCGCGCAGTAGAGAGTCGGCTGATAGTGGGTGATGTCGTAGGTCGCGGTACCCATCCGGGCGATGTCGAGCGGGCGTAGTTCGGCGTGCCGGAACTCCTCGATCTCGCCGTAGGACGACAGCAGGCCCGCGCCGTAGCACCGAATCTCGCCGCGCTCCCGGACGACGCCGAATTCCATCGAGAACCAGAAGACGTCGGCAAGGAATTTCAACGCGCGATCGGTGCTCAGGCGCGCCACCGCCGCGCCGACGGTCGCGTAGATCGCGGCGAAGCGCGGGCTGGCGATCTGGGTGGCATGCCCGATGATCTCGTGGATGGCATCCGGCTCCGGGGTGTACAACGGCGCGGAATGATGCCGGATGTACTGCGTGGAGTGGAAGATCCGATCGGCGAAGGAGCCGAAGAACTGTCGCAGCGGCACCAGTCCGGCGGCCGGTGCGTACCGGAATCCGGTCAGCGGGGCGAGCGCCGCGGACACCTCGTCCAATTGCGGGATGTGATCGGTGGGCAACGACAGCGCTTCGGCGGCCGTCAGCACCTCCGCGCTGGCGTAGGTGCGATGTTTGCGCGCGAGTTCGGCCGACACGATCCGCCACACCTGCTGCTCCTCGTCGGTGTAGGCGATGTGGGGTGTCGGCTTTCCCGGTGCATGGTCCAGTGCCAGCGCGGCGATGGCATTGCGCCGGGCCCGATATTCCGGATCGTGCACACCGGGGTGCTCATCGCTCAGGTGCACGGTCACGTCACCGTCGCCGGTGCGGGTCACCGGCGAGTACAACTGCGCCTCGCTGAACATGACTCGATGCAAGCACCGCAGGCACCCGCCGACAACAAAAGCCCGTTCAGCTGAGCAATCTGCCTAGCTGAACGGGCTTTCCCGGGGCCATCCTGACAACCGAAGGCCGGGATCGGACGGCGTGCTGATCAGTGCGCGCCGTGCAACGAATGCACCACCGCGTGGCCTTTACCGCGTCCGATCATCCACTTGTTGACCGGCGTGGTCAGCACGAAGGCCACCGCCAAGGCGAAGGCGAGGGTGGTCCAGAACAGCACCGTGTCCAAGTGGGCGTCCATCGCGCCGGGAACGGCGAGGATCACGGCGTTGTCCACGATCTCCATCACCGTGATGGACACCGTGTCGGCGGCAAGCGCGGTGCCGACGGCGGCCGCCAACGGCAGGCCCGCGCGCAGCACGCCGCGCATGGTCAACGCATAGCCGAACACGAACGCCAGCACGATGGCCAGCACCATCGTCGAGGTGTTGTTCCAGCCCAGCGCGGTGCCGATCACCATGCCGAGGATTTCGCCGATGGCGCAGCCGGTGAGGCAGTGCAGGGTCGCCATCGCCGCCATCCGCCAGGTAGCGGGGCCGTGGTGCGCGCTGTGTTGTCCGGCGGGTGCGGCGTGCGAGACGTGTTCGGCCGACGGGTGGTGCCTGTGTTCCATGACTGGAACTATACCCCCGTAGGGTATTTGCGCAAGGCCGAGTTCTCGATTTGCCGGACATGAACGGGCGTTATGCCGCAAGATGGCGAAAGTATGAAGGAGGGCGCATGAAATCCGTGCGGATCGATCTCGACCAGGACCTGCTCGCCGCGGCCGCCGCCATCATGGGCACGTCGACCAGTGACGCCACCGTCAACGAGGCCTTGCGCCGGATCGTCGTGCACGAGCGCCAGCTGCACAATCTGCAGCGGCTCGCCGCTAAGGCGTTCGTCGGGCTACCGGACGTCGCGGTGATGGACCGCTAGCGGTATCGCGGCCGGTCTCTCGGTTATCTGGGAGAGGCGGGTCGTTGCTCGTCCAGAGCGCGCTGCCAGACCTCGTCGAACTCCCTGGCGTCGATCTGGAGTGCGGTGAACTCGGTCTCGGCGTTCAGTTCGTCCGGCGTGGGAACCGGGATCTGCCCGAGTTCGGTGGTGCCTGTGCCGCGACCGGAATCGGCCCAGTCGCGGTGGCCGTCCCGGAACACCTCGACCTTGCGCACCTCGAAACCGTCGTCGCCGATCTCGCTGAACAGCTCCACCGGCTCGTCGTCGAAATCGTGGTGCCATTGCGCCTTCAGGTACCACATCGCCCATCAACTCCCCAGTTCGTGACCGACTCGGTTGCCGAACCGCATATCAGCCAGCATATGGGTGTCGCGGGTCGGCGTCCCGCTGCTGAGCTGACGGGGTGCGTGAGGTGAGGGTCGCGGTCGAGTTCTGGCCTGAGTGTCGGTGGCCCCTGGCAGAATCCCTGGCACTGTTGGCGTGACCGAGGGGTGGGAGTCATGGCGGTCTCTCTAGTCGACGTGCCGGTGACGCAGCGGCCGCGTGAACGGTTGCTGGCGCTCGGGCCGCACGCGCTGAGCGATGCGGAGTTGCTGGCTCTGCTGCTACGCCAGGGCAGGCGCGGTGCGAGCGCGCTGGACCTGGCGGTGGAGTTGCTGGTCGAGCACGGCGGTCTCGCCGGGCTGGCGTCCGCGCGGCCGGAGGAGTTGTCTCGCCGGGCGGGCATCGGCGTCGCGAAGGCGGCCGCGATCATCGCCGCCTTCCACCTCGGCGCACGAGCACGTGGCAGGCCGGACACGTCGATCCGACTCACCAGCCCCGCCGACGTGGCCGCCGCCGCCCTCCCGCTGTTCGCGGGCGCCAGGGTGGAGCGTCTTCTCGTCCTGATCTGCGACGCCCAGAATCGCCTCCGTCAGAAGGTCTTCGTCGCCGAAGGCACTGTCGACCAGGTCGCCGTCCCCGTCCGGGAAATCCTGAACACCGTCCTTCGCCACGACGGCCGAGCCTTCGCCATTGTGCACAACCACCCTTCCGGCGACCTCACCCCCAGCCCCGACGACCGCCACACCACAACCCTCCTCACCGAAGCCGCCCACACCGTAGGCCTCCGCTTCCTCGACCACGTGGTCATCGCGGGGGAGAGGTGGACGAGCGCACCGAAGTTCGCTTGACCTTCTCACTGTGTCAAGGCTTTCACTGGCTGTCGGAGGTGGTCCCCATCAATTCGACACACAGCAATACACAGCACACCCGGCTGCTCGACGCATTGGCGGCGAGGAACTCGTCGACGCGGCTGCAGGCGGCGCTGGCGGTAGGCACGCATCCCGAACCCGGTTTCATCGAGGCGCTGGTAGAGCGGTCCGCGATCGAGCCGGACTTCTTCGTGCGCGACATGCTCACGTGGGCCCTGACTCGGCTCCCGGCGGAGCTCACGGTGCCGAGACTGCTCACGGAGGTGCGTTCCGAGCGTGCGCAGGCCCGGAGCCAAGCGTTGCACACGTTGTCCAAGATCGGCGATCCGAGCGCGTGGCCGGCGATCACGAGCTCGTTGCTCCAGGATGCCGACGTTGAAGTCGCGCGAAGTGCCTGGCGTGCTGCCGTCGTTCTCGTGCCCCACGAAGCGACGGAATGGCTGGGCGCGGAGCTGGCCAGGCAATTCGGCCGGGGAGACCGGGAGGTACGGTTGAGCTTGAGCCGCGCTCTGGTCGCGCTCGGGGAGGTGGTCGAGCCGGTCCTCCGGACCGCGATGGCTGATCCCGATCCAACGGTGCGGGCGCATGCGCGCGCCACGGAGCGGCTCCTGCGCGATCCGGACGCCGGATTCGACCTCGCCGTCGACGAGGCACGGCGGGTCGTCGCGCTCGGCCCGGATCGGGAGGAGACGACTGCGTGCTGATCGGTGAGGTGGCGCGCCGCTCGGGAGTGAGCGCCCGCATGCTCAGGCACTACGACTCACTCGGGCTGGTCCGACCGACCGGCCGCACCGTGGGCGGTTACCGGGAATACTCGCCGGAAGACATCCGGCGGATCTTCCATGTCGAGGGCCTGCGCTCCCTGGGGCTGTCACTGAGCCAGATCGGGCGCGCTCTCGATGATGCCGCATTCACCCCGTCCGCGCTGGTCGGAGACCTCATTCGGAAAACCGGAGAACGACTGGACCGGGAGCGAGAACTCCTGGAGCGGCTTCGTACGGTCGATTCCACCGAGCCCTCCCGCTGGCAAGACGTCCTGCGCATCATCGAACTGCTGCACGGACTCGGTTCGCAGAGCCCCGCCCGGCGGCAGCAGGCCGTCTTGGCGCCGGCCGAGGACGTAGCGGTGCCTGCCGAACTGCTGGCCGAGGCGTTGCTCACCGAATCCGATCCGTATGTGGCCGGGGCTTTGCGGTGGGCGCTGGCACGGGCCGGCGGTGACGGGGTGGCGAGCGTGGCGTCCGGCCTGGGCTCCGAGGACGTCGACGTCCGGCGGCGCGCGGTCCTCGCGCTCGCTGAGCTGCCGGGCGACGAGGCGACCGCGGCGCTCACGGACGCCCTCGAGGACCCGGACACGACGGTCCGCAGACACGCTGCTCTCGCCCTGGGTGGGCGCGGCGTGACCCGGGCCGTGCCCGCGCTTGTCGACACGGTGGTCGAAGGCCCGAACGACGTCGAGGCGGCCGAACTCTTGGGAACGCTGGCGCAGGACGCGGAGTGGGCGGCTCGGATCATCAGTGCGCTGGTGGAACAGCTCACCGCATATGCGGCGGACTCGGCGGTGCGAATCCGACTGACCCAGGCGCTCGCTGAAATGCCGGGGACCATCGCGCTGGATACCCTGCGGCAACTGTCCTGCGATGAGGATCGCGCTGTGGCGGCCATAGCCTCGGCCCTCGTGGAAACGCTCGTAGCACGACCGGGCGGGGAGCCGGGGCAACCCTGACAGCTCTCACGGCGTGGTGTGGCCGATCCAGTGGAATCCCTTCAAGAAGTCGGCCGCGTGCATTCCCCTCGGCAGGTGGCGGTCGATTTCGGCGAGGGTGGGGTAGCGGTCGTTCGGTGAGGCGTCGTTGGGTGGGTAATCCAGTTCGTCGAGGAGTTGTCGCAACTCCCGGGTGATCACAGCGTCCGGTTCCAGGGCGAGATCCGCACGGATGCGGCTGCTCAGCGCCCGCATGCCTGCGGCGAGATGGTCGGGATCGGTGACGCCGTTCCAGTCGAGGTCGTGCCTGATCGCGGCGCGAGCCCCGCGGCGACCGTGCACCGTGAAGGTCACATCTTCCACCTCGGACCGACGGAGGTAAGCGCGGAGTGGGGAGACGACCTGGTCACCGGCTCTGGTGTGGGCTTGCCACGGTTCTATCCACAGCTTGTCGAATCGTGCGGTGAGCCAGCCGTTTTCGTCGAACTCGATGGAGAGATCCAGATCGCCCGCCTCGGCCGGATTCTCGCCACGGCTGACGAACACGCCGCGGATCCGTATCCCGGAGATGGACTCGTCGTCGGCGCGCAGATAGTTGACACGGGTCAGCCGGAGCTCGAGCTCGAGGCCGTACTCCCGTTGCAGGCCGGACAATCTCGGTAGCAACTCGCTTTCGGCCGGGGGTTCGGCGAGCAGATCCGGTATGGCCGGCACCTCCGACAGATTCGGGTCCGGTGCGACGGTGGTCCGCCGAGTCGAGTGCGTTGTGGTGTCGAGACCGGTGCTGGGCAGGTCGGGGCGGGGCCGGCTCGGGTCGGCTGCATGCAGCATGAGGTCGCGGACCTGCTGATAGGTCAGTCGCGTTCCCCGTGACGGCCACTGCCCGGTCGTCTCGGCGTAGCTCCACAGGGCGAGGTAGTCGGAGTAGAAGCGACGTGTCAGGGGGCCGGCTGTGGCGGGGTCGATGCTGATCTTGCGCACGAAGTATCGGGAGTCGGTGTACAGCGAGTCGAGGGCGGCCATGGCGCGCAGCCGCTGGAACTCCCGAACTCCGGATTCACCGTGCTGGTCGCGAATTTCGTCCTCCACCATGATCGTCACCCGGGCCAGGGCCTCCGGCGGCCATGAGTTCCAGAAGACGGTCACGTAGTCCCACAGCCGGTGCCGGACGCCGGTGAGATTCCAGTTGTCGAGGCGTACTTCGCCGTCGGGCCGGACCCACAGGTTGCGGAAGGTGGCGTTGCCGTGGCTCAGCCCGGCCGTCCAGGTGGTGTCGCCCGGCACCCAGATCTCGTGCGGCAGCGGTACTCGCATGCTGTGCAGGAACGGATGAGATTGTTCCTGCTTGATCCGCTGCATGCTCAGGTACAGCTGTTCCTGGTCGGCTACGGTGCGGACCGACAGATCGTCGGGCAGCTCGACCGCCTGCAACCGCCGCAACTGTCGGAGCAGGGCGCGCAAAGTCCGTGGCCAGTCCGGGTCACCGGTCGTGGGGACGCGGCCGGGGCCCATTTCGCGGAACGAGTAGTCGTCGGAGTGGGCCATCGTCGTCGGTACGTCGACACCTGCCTGCCGGGCCAGACCTTCCGCGCGTTCGTCGTCCAGGGCGACCTGGTCGACGAGCCGGTCTCCGGCGAGCAGTTTCGGATGCGTGGGATTGGCGGCCAGATCCTTGTCTCCAGGCGTGGCGACGATGCGCCGCACCTTCACCGGCTTTCCGCCGCCGTCGGTGACGCACCAGACCTCCGTGTAATGGCCGGCGACATCGGGGGAATTCGTCACGACGGTGATCAGCATGCGGGCCGCATCGTCGAGCTGCAAGCCGCCGTCGTGGACCGGTTCGGCGATGTCGAGCAGGTAATCGGTGCCCTGCGGGCGGCGCAGGGCAGGGCGGAATGTGATCGGGGTGGTCGGCAGCGCCGGATCGGTGAGGTCCTTGTACGCCCATCGCCGGGCGAACCACGCACTCGGCCCGGCCTGCCCGCCGGGCTCGGCGACCCAGCTGTAACCGCACCGCGCCGCTCGGACGCCGTCTTTGCGCGAAACCTCGACCTCGATCGCATCGGCGCCCATCCGCCGGGCCAGGTCTTCGGCCGGTCCGAGGAGATACGGGCCGCCGTAGTCGGCGGCGAGGCGATCGAGGTCGGCGCCGATGGGTTCCGGACGTGCGGTGACTCGTCCGTACTCGTCGAGGTCGAAACGCACGGTGATTTCGCCGTATTCGCGGGTGCCGTCCATCAGCACGGTGCGCAGCCGAATGCGGCTCACCACGCCCGGGTCAGCGTCATCGAGCGACTCGTATTCCGCCGCGAGAGCTTCCAGCCTGGCAGGTCCATCGGCACACCGCAGGGTGGCGATGGCTTCGGACAGGCCGGCCTCCGCTGCGGCGCGGTCGTGCCCGATCGTGGCCCGCATCAGCAACTCGCGCACCGACAGCCGCGGCAGCCAGGACGTGTCCGGATCCGTCGCCTGGGTAGCCGGTTCGACGGCTGCCGATCGGTCGGTAGCCGAATCCGACGCCGTCAGGTGGTTTTCGCGTTGCCGTACGAATTGGCGAGACCATCGCTGCAAGAGGCTATGCACCTGGGTCTCATCCGGTGCCCGTCGACCCGCGGCCGCGAACACGACCTTCAGGTTGCGGTGCAACGCATCCGTCGCGTCGGCGAGGAAACTCGGGTCGCGGGCGATCAGCAGCGGCAACCGGAAGCTGTCTCCGGCAACGGATTTCCATGCTTCCAGCACCAGATATCGGTCGAAGTCCGCAGCAGCGTCCGCGCCGTGGTCGCGCCGCAGCCGCGCCCGGCACCAGTTCATGACCTTGTTCCGGACGGTGGGGGTAGGCCACGGGTTCCTTGTCGCGAACGCCACGTAATCCCACACCGGCGATCCCGGCTGGGTCAGTTCCAGGTCGAGCAGCCCGGCCCCATCGGGGCCCAGCTTCATATTGAGGAAGGTCGGATCGCCGTGCAGTACACCGAGCTGGATATCGTCGTTCGTCGCGGGCCGCACGGCGAAGATCTCGTACAGGCCGGGCAGACCCAGTTCGCCGTGCAGCCGATCATCGGTGTCGAACTCCAGGGGGATCCGTGCCACCTCGCGAACCAGTCGCTGCTCCCATTCGACGCGGGTGGTGGGTACTTGTTGCTCGGGTTCGGCCTCGGCCCAGTGCTCGGCGTGCAAGGCGTGCAGGCGATCGAGCGCCGGGAACACGGTCTCCGCGACGTCTTGCCACGGATCATCCGGTGTGGGGTGTTCCCCGTCGAGGTACTCGTGGAACAGGTAATGCTCGGGATAGGACTCCTGGGCACCGACGTGATACAGCGCCGGTACCCGGACACCGGCCTTCCGGCACAGCTGGACCGCGGCGGATTCCCCGAACGTGAGGCCGATCCGGGGATCGAAATTGGGATTCGGCGTATTGATCGACGCCCGGATGACAACCTTCCTGCCGTTCAGCTCGAAGATCCAGACGCCGTGATGATTCCCGGCGAAGTGGGCTCGGTTGCGGAACAGCGTGGTGAGAAGTTCGATGTCGGTTCCGGTCAACGCGGGATCCTCGGTCTCGGCACCGATGGACGCCATCCGGGCTGTCGGTCGCGGAGCCGCACCGGGGAGTGGATCGGAAACGTCCGTGGACGCACTGTCCAGCACGCCCCACCACCTGCGGTCCTGCGGCCACTGCTGTGATGACGGCTCGAGATACGCGGCCAGCTCCGTGAAGGTCGGTCGTGCCTCGGCGGGCCGGTCGAACCGGTCGAGCATCGGGTCGGCGATGAGTTCCCGCGGGTCGGTGCTCAGCAGGTGCGCCGTGCTCTCCCGCGATTCGGCCAGATGGTCCGGATCGGAATCCAGCCGAAGACCGTGCTGTGCCGCAATCGTGAAGCCGGTCGGGCCGTTGACGGGCACGATGACCCGGCCATCCGTGCCGACACACTGGCGCAGTTGCGGAACGAAGTGCTGCGCGAAGTGTCCGCCCGCGAAGGCCGGGTCGACCACCAGGTGGTCGAAAGTCACCGTGACCCGGCCATTTTCGTCTCGGCGAACATGGAGACGCATATCGCCCGCTTCATCGACGCCCGGTAGGCCCTCGGCGGCTCCGCCCTGGCTGACATGGAAACGCATGTCGCCCGATTCGCCGACGCGCCACGTGCCCCCGGTGACAATGGTGGCTGATACGGTCAAGCACCGATTCCCGGCGTTGTCGGTGTACCGTGCGGCGGTCGGTGTCACGGCGTAGTCGCGAGGACCGTACCGTCGATCCAGCAGACCGTTCACGACAGCCAGGAGTTCGGTGTCGCCTGCGACCTCGGCGGCCGGCAGAGCCGGATGCGGACGTGCCGTGGGCGCGACGGCCTCCGGACGTTCCGCGGATGATGGTGCCTGCCGGATCGGCTGCGCCGCAGGCTCATTCGGCAGCGTCGGCAGCCCCTGCCTCGTGCACACCTCGTTCACTGCTTCCAGCATCAGCGTGCGAACGACATTCGGCGACTCCGGCTCCCATCCGCGCAGGCGGCACAGCCGTCGATAGTCGGAGTAGAACCGTCCGGTGAGCCGGTCGGCCTTGCCGGCATCCTCCGCGATCTGCTGGACGAAATTGCGCGAATCGGCGTAGAGCGAGTCGAGGCAACCCATTGTCAGCAGCCGATCCAGTTCCGCTTCGGCGCCCGGTCCGACCAGCCCGTTGGCCTCGAGGTCGCGAACCTCGGTTCTGATCTTGTTCTCGACCTGTTCGGCGATCTCCGGCGGCCAGTTCGACCACAGCATCGTCACGTAATCCCACAGCGGGTGGGTGACGGCGGCATTGTCCCAATCGATCAGCGTCGCGGTGTCGTTCTCGTCGTCGATTCGCAGGTTGCTGAGCGTCATGTCGTTGTGATTGAGGCTCGGCCGCCAAACCGCGTCGTCGGTATCCGGCGACCAGGCCTGATGCGGGGCGAGGCGGAACAGCCGATCCAGCCAGGGCGCGCGGCGACGGTAGTTGCGGCGCTGCTGATCCAGGTAGAGGTGGAGGTGTTCGGTCACAGGCCGCACCTGCAGATGCGGGGGTAGCCGCATCTCCAGCAGACGTCGCTTCGCCTCGAACATCTTGTTCAAGATCAGATCCCAGTTCGGATCATCCGGCTCCGGGGTGCGTCCGTCGGCATACTCTTCCACGTAGTAATCGCGCCACCGGTATACCCGTGCGGGAACATCGGTCACAGTTCCGGCAAGCTGCACGGCATCGGGTGCATCGAACGGAAGCCAATGGAACCAGCGGACATTCCGGTGCGACGGATCGGGGTTGCGGGTGAGGTCTTTTTCACCTGTGGTCGTCGGCAGTACCTGGTGCACGACTATCCGGTTGCCGTTGTCGTCTCGATAGCGCCACGCCCGCTTGTTGTTTCCCTCGTAGTCGGGTGCTCGGAGTCGGGCCCGCAGGATCTGCCTGGCGGCAACCTTCGAGTCCAGGGTGCCGCGGCCTTCTCGTTTGATGTTGTCCAGCAACGTTTCCTGTGCGGGCGGGTCCGTGGGGATGGCTACGACCGGCCGCGCTTCGGGTTGGCTCCATTCGAGATCCGCGGCAGTAGGTGCGTCGGCCATGTCGATGCACGCGGCCCACGGTGCGAGGATCTCCTCGAGCGGAACACCGGCGTCGACCAGCCCGGCATCCCACAGTTCCCTCAGCGTAGGGAGGTCACCTGCTCGCAACCTTCGGCCTATTTCTGCGACACCGGGCGGGACGGTCGGCACGCGCTGTTCGAGGTCGTCTATGGCGTCGCACAAGGCCTCGCGGATTGCTTCTCTCTCACCGGGATGCTCCCTGTTCAAGTCGAATCCGGCCCGAGCCGCAGCCGCCCAGTCACTGATCAACGTCGCCCGGAGCCGGTCCGCGCCCGCGTCACGAACGAAGTCGAGCACGAGAGGTTCGACCTTCTGGGCTTCCAGGTCGCCGACGCAATCTGCGACCATCCGGCCGGAGGCATCCGTGAAAAAGGTGAAATAGACCTCGCCGCTGATGCGTGTGCCTTCCACGACAGCAGCCGTGACGACGGCGGTGACGAAGCCCTCCGAGGAGCCCAGCCACCGCAGCCTGACCGGCTCCAGCCGTCGCGGTCCGTCCCAGCGTTGGACGGCGGCCAGTGCCGCCGACTTGTCCACATCGTGGTGACCGGCACCGAGCTCCCTGTCGGCCGCGTTCAGCAACCGCCGCATCCACCGGCGTGGTTCCGTCGCGTGAGCCGGCGGAATCTCCCAGGCAGTCGTCGCGGCGGCGGACGTGTCCAGCAGTTCCAGCTCACGTAGCGCCCATTCCGCCAGCAGATCGTGAACCGCTTCCTCGGAGATTGGGTCCTGCCCGGCAGCGCGGCGGATGAGGGCGACGTTCCGGTAGAAGTCCGGAAGCACCTCCTCGATGGTCGCGAATCCGGTGGCGATCTTCTTGGGTAGCCGGTAGGCGTCGCCGATGATCGACTTGCGTGCCTCCAGCAGCACGTAGCGCTCGAAGTCCGCTACCAGTTCGTCACCGACACCGTCTCCGTATCGGTATTGCAGAATCGTGCGGATTTCGGAGTGCACAGCACGTCGTTCGGCGTCGTCGGCCCAGTCGTTCACGAGGTAATACCGGGCCCAATCCCATGCGATCGGCGCGTATTGCGCGAGTTTCGAATCGGTGAACCCGATGCGGCCGTCGGCGCCGCGCCGCATCTTGCGGCGGATCGGGTTGCCGTGCGTGAAGCCCATCAGCTCGCTGCCCTCGTTGAGGAGCGTCGGCTGCCACAAGACGAAGAGCGGGACGCCGCCGATCAGCGTGTCCAGCCTGTGGTCGAAGTCGCCGTGCTCCAGTGCCAGCACCCGGTGTTCTTGCTCCCGGTCCCATAGATGCTTCGTGTGGGGAGTGGAGGACAGGCCGTGTAGTCGAGACAACTCGAGGAAGACGTCCTCGGTTGTGCGGTCCCAACCCTCGTCCGGCAGGACTTCATCGCCCGCGATGTGCTCGTGAATCGTCACGCGGGTCTTGAAATCCAGTGCCATCGGCGACGATTCGGAGTCATAGAGCAGCCGCGGGCCGCGCACCCCGGCCTGGTGGAACAGGTCCGACGCTTCCGCCGCCGGCACGGCCAGCGAGTCGAGATCGAAGCCCAAACGCTCCGCCTCGTCCAGGTACACCCGGACCGTCACCATCGGTGCCGAGGTCGCGCCCGGTCCGGCGGGCAGCGGCAGATGCCAGACACCGCATTGGTTTTCGGACTCGTGCGGCGAGGTCACGCGGACCTGTTCCATCAATCCGAGCACCTGCTCGCGAGTGAGTCGTCGGTCCAGGCCCGAAGGGGCGGGCTCGGCCGCGACCGCCGGTGGTGCACAGCGTTCGCTCAGCCACTGCGGCGCGTTCTCGACCGGTGCGAGGCCCGCGCGCGACAGCAGGTCGCGACCGGACAGTTCCGCGGCGCCCGCGTCGTCGGCTACCTTCACCCGCAGCACATCGGCGCCGATGCCGCGCACGAAGTGCCGAACCAAGTCGAGGAACGACCCTCGTCCTGTGCCGCCCCGAGCGGACCGATACTCCGGTAGGAAGTCGCCGGCCGGGCCGGGCTCGACGTAAGCCGTGACGATTCCGGAGGCATCGAGCTCGAAAATCAGGTCTGTATCGCCGAATTCAGCTTGATCGATCATCACCGCGGCGCGCATGCGGAGGCGTACCGCCCCCTCGCGGGCGGGGTCCGGCTCGTAGGCGGCGCCAGTCACGTTCAGTCTGTGTGTTCTGCGCTGTGTCTGTGTCGCCGGAGGCTGGATAGCGATGCTCAACTCGACCTGCCGTCGGTTCTCCAGCAATCTTCGAATCGAAGACCCGAGCCGCGGTGGGAGCGGCTCATCGAGTGCCGGTGTCATATAGGCGTCGAGGTTCGACGGCCCTCCCCGGGACAGGTGCCTCGTGAAGGCTTCGAGCACACGCTGACCTTCGTCCTCGGGTACCGGTCGATGTTCCGTTTCCCGACGCAGGCCGGCCACGTACTCGGACCCGGCGCTGAGCTTCCCACGATTCAGGAGGGCCCGGCCGATGGCCGCTTCGCGGCGCACGAAGGTGAGGTTCGTGGAAAACGCCGACACCAGATCGGTGTACCGGCCCGGGTCGGTAGCGATGTCCGTGGGCGCCTGGAGTGCCTGGCGGATGGCCGCGATTCGTGCTTCGACCGCGAGGTAGCGGTGGAAGTCGGCTTCCCCGGCGCCGTAGTGCCGTTGCCGAATCTGCTGCATGCACCAGTTGAGCACCTGCGGCCGTACCTCGGGCGGCCAGGGATTGCGGACGGCGAATGCCGCGTACACCCAGGCGGGTGGGCCGAATGCGGTGTGATTCTCATGCGATCCCGCCTGTGCGCTGTCCCGGACGAGGCCGTCGAGTATCGGCGGGCTGTGCAGGCCGACAGGCTGCGCGCCGTCGTCCTCCGGATCTTCTCGTGACCAGAACATCTCGGACAACGGCGGCAGGCCGAGCAAGCCCGATCCCGATTCCGTCCCCGGGCCGGGGCGTAGGCCCGCGAGCCTCGCCTCCGCACCGCGCACCGCACGGCGGACATCCCGCTCCCAGGCGGCGCGAGTCGTCGTCACCGGCGGCTCGCCCTCCGGGATGTGCTGTGCGAAAAGCTGTTCGGCGACATCGCCGCGAAACGACAGATCCTCGCCCACCAGCTCGGCAACCCCCGCCGGGGTACCGGTGGCGTGCCCGGGAACGACGACATCGCGGCCCTCGGCGTCGTCGTCGTAGGGGCCGAGGTCGATCGCGACGGGGTCCTGGGGGGTGCCGGGAGTCGTCCCTGTATCGGTGGGGCCGTCCGGCAAGTATCCGGGGTTGGGGCGCCAGTACTGCGGTAATTCGTCGGCAAGTGCGGCGAAATTGCCCCGCCAAATCTGCGCGGGGATCTCGAAACAGCCCATGACGCGATCGCTACGCAGGCCTCCCGGCCAGTGCACGGAGACGACACCGCCGTTCTCGTCCACCACTCCGAATCCGCCGGGCGCGTCGACGACGTAGATCTGATGGACGAGGGTCCACTCCGAGGTCTCGTCGTCCACCAGCACCGATTCGCCGTAATCGGCGGCTCGATTCACCCGCACCGTCGTGTAGACAACCCTGCCGTCGCGCTGTGACAGCGGGACGAACCCGTTCGCCCACAGGTCGCTGCGCGGACGTGTGTCGCCACGGAACAACAGCCCTCCGCCGATACGCCACCCCGATTCCGGATACTCCTCCTGGAGCTCTTCCCACCTCCGACGGATCGCGTCCAGGTCGACATCCTGCTCGACGGCCGCGGCGAGCAGCACACTGTCCGGCAGCTGCGCGGCCGGTTGCCATTGCACGGGTACCGACGGGCCGTCGAGGATCAGCCGTACCACCTGAGCGCCGTCGAGCGGATGCACAGGAGCGTCGGCCGGCGGACCTTCGGCAGAGTTATCGTCCTCGGCGTCTTCGTCGTCGAGGTCGATCGCGACGGAGTCGACGCTGTTGCCGGGGGTCTTTGTGTTACCGCGGGTGCTCGACGTGCCTGGGAAAATTCCGGATTCCGGCGAACTTTGCGGGTCCCGGTCGGAGTCCCCAGGCCCGCGGGCGGGCTCATCAACCGTGGGCGGGCCAGGGACGGGCCTCGCTACACCCGGTGCGCCGGGGCGGGATCCGGTGTAGTGGCCGTCGGTGCGGAGGAAGTGGGCGTCGATATCCGGAGGTCGGTTGCGGTGGCTCGCGGGTACCGTGAGTCGGTTGGTCAGTGCGTGGATGCTCTTGGTGACGTCTCGGCCGGATTGCCCGTCGACGTAGCGGATGCTGCCGTGGTAGTTGACGACGTTGACGGTGTGGCCTTGCGAACCTCCGAAGGGTTGATGGCGGTAGGCGATGATGCCGCGTGCCAGGTGGCCGGCGTCGAGGAGTTGCTGTTCGAGGTCGGTCCAGCTCTCGACGTGCTGGAACGTCGTGTCGTAGTGGGCCTGGATGAACCGGACGTGGGATCGACTGTCGTCACCGGGTACTCGTCCTGTTTCCGACGGTTCGGCGACGATATCGGGTCGCCCGCTGAGCCGGAGGTCGGCGGCGAGGGTGCACTCGGCGCTGATGTCCCGGTTGCGCAGTGGGTTGATGCCGCGGATCCGCGCGAGCAAGGGGTCGTCGGGCGCGGGCTCCACCGGGGTGGGTGACGGTTGCGCCGCGCCGCTGTCCATGGCCGGTCGATCGGTGTCGCCATCGGGGGATTGCGTGGGTACGGTGTCGGGCGACAGTTGCGCTGCGACATCGGTCGTCTCCGTACTCGCACCGGTGCTGGAGAGAAAACGGCCGTGCAGGTGAGCGGCGAGCTTCTGTATCAGTACTCGGCCCTGGCTACCAACTATGCCGAGCAGGTACTGGTCGATCACCCCGAGCATGTACTCGTCGACCGACCGGCTTCCGATCATCGAATACAGCCGGGCGGCAAGATATCTGGTGCGAAGATACTCCGGCGACTCCCGGTCGAAACCGCGGCAGCCGGGGAAGTGCAGCGCCGACCACAGGTCGTTCTTGCGGTGCTGCTCCCAGAATTCGTATTCCCCGGGTGTGAGTACTTTCCGCATCTGGACACGGTCGCCGTCGAGCATCGGTCTGCCCGCCAGGTAGGACATGGTTCCCGTCGCGATCGACAGCAGTTGCGGCAGTTCATCGAGCGATGTGTCACGCAGGTACCGCTGGAACGGCATGGCCCGATCGACGGCGGCGCTGCTGGTGGGTCCTTCCGGCTCGTCCTCCGGCATGGTCCGGAACTTCCAGACGGTGATCGTCTCGTTCCCCTGTATCCTCTTCTCCTGTTTGAACAACAGCGGTCCGCGGTCGGAAATACCCAGTAGCTGTTCGGCTTTCAAACCGGTTGCGACGACCAGCGCGAGTGTCAGGTAGATGGGGGAGCGTCGCAGCAAGCGCTTCAGTTCGAAGGCATCCTTGGCGGTGAGTTCAACGGTTCGCAGCGTGGCGCGGTCGCCCTCGCGCAGCGCCCGGAACCACTCGCTGCGGTTGGCGACCCAATCCGGCCCGGATGGTTCGGTGGCGCTGGGAATCGGCATGTTCTCGAGGTAGGCGAACGGACGATTGCCGTCCTTGTCGCGGTAGGTCAGCAGTTCGGCGATGAGCTGCTCGATTTCGGCGGCCTCCGCCGGCGCGAAGCCGTCGTTCAGTGCGCGGGTGCGGGCGGCCCGTCTGCGTTCCGGATCGGTGAAATGAAGCGCCGGACCGCGGCCCCCTCGGGCCGGCCGATGTTCGGCGCGGGTGGCCTCGGCGCCACGACCCGCGGTGATCAGGCCGATATTGTCCAGCGACTCGGTCGGCACCCGGGCCTCGATATCGGCATACGAGTTGTAACCCTGATGGACCTGCGTGCGCTTGCGGAACTCTGGTGTCTTCGGTGGCTCCGCGGTGACCCGCACCGCTCCCCAGGACTCGCCGGCCGGATCCGGTCCCAGACCGCGGTTGAGGAATCGGCCGCGCCGGTCGGGAGCGGTGGCGCCGAGCCAGGCGATGGGATCACGGGTCGCCGTCAGCACGTAGACGTTCTCGGCCCCGATACCGAAGTCGGTAGCCCGAGTCATCGGACCCGCGCCCGGGGAGGCCGTCAGAACCACCTGGTCGATCTCGCCGGCCAGCCGAGCGTCCCGGCCCGCGTAGCACACGGTCGTGGAGCCGTAGCTGTGTCCGAGGAGAGTGTGCAGTCGTGGCAGCGCGGTGCCCCGATGCTCTGCCAAAGACTCGCGAGTGCTGTTGTAGGACACGGTATCTCGCGCTACGACATAGCCCCCGACTTCGGCGAACCGGTGATAGAGGGGATCGAACGGGAGAACCGGCACCGTTCCCTTCAGCAGTTTGGTCGGGTGTTCGTAGCCGATATCGATGATGGCCGCCACGGTCTCTTCGGGTGCATACCGTGAGGTCATCTCGTATTGCGCACCCGCGAACCCGTATCGGTACAGCAGTGACCGCAGCGTGGTCCCGAAGCCGCCGACATGGCGGGTGACGTTCGTCGCTTCGTCGGCGTCTCCGATGGAGACGGAGATCCGGCCGTTGCCGTCGTACTTCTCGGCGTCGTAGGCGAGCAGTTGCACCGGCGGCGACCCGAAGTCCTCGACGCGGCGTTCGATTTCGGCCAGTTGATCCCGGGTGGTCTCCAGGTTGAGCAGATGCGCCTTCTCGGCGGCGGTGAGTCCGCGGTGCCCGATGATCCGGCGCAGCTGCGTGAGCTGCCGGGTGATCGACCGGCGATTGGCGTAATCGCGCACGGTGTACGGGATGCCGTCGGTATTGCCGATCAGGGCGGGGTCTACCGCCACCATCCCCACCTGCTGTTCGGCGGACAGCGAGAACCACCAGCGCGCATTCCTTCCGGCGCGGGCCCGGGCGGCATCGACTACCTCATCGGGGTCGACGCGCTCGACCAGCGACCGCAGTGTCGCGTGCTCGCCGAACTGATGGCGAAGTGCGGCGATTGCCCGCGCCGCGTGCTCGTTCTCCGGTCGGGTGGGGTGTGGATCAGCTGGAAGCGTTGATCCTTCCTCGCCCTCGGCGGTGCCGAAGGCCCAGCGGGAGTCGGGAGTTGGTTCGACTGTGGCGGGCGGGAATTCCGTCGGATACGGGCGTGGTTGGGGCGCATCCTTATGGAACCCGGTGACGAGTTCGGCTTCGAGTCTTATTTTGCCGTCGACTTCGGTCGGCTCGGTGAGCAATACGAGAGTCGATCCCCGTGGGGCGATGATTTCTCGTTCGCGGTACTCACTCTCGTCCGCGGTGTCCATTGCCGAAACCGACTCCACGGCGATCAGCGCCGATCCGGCATCCGCGTAGACGACGACCTCGACATCCTGGTCCGCGAACACCTCATCCGACAGTGAAAGCGACGTGTAACCGGAGTCGGTCGATCGGTGACCGAGCAAGTTGTCGGTGCGACCGAAGACCCGCACGAGATCGTCCAGCTTTCGAATCATCGTGACCGGTCCGGTGGATGGAAGGGCGTTCCGGAATGCCCAGTCCATCCGGTTGATCTGGGCGGCAATGATGTCGGCTTCTTCTCGGAACCGAGCTTCCGGCCAGCCGAGGCTTGCTCCGGCCGCGAGGACCTCCTCCCGAGTCACCTCCCGTCGTGCTAGTTCGATTCGCTGATGCGGAGTAAGGTTTCGGCCCATTGCGCGTAGTGGCATATTGGGCCCGGCGAATTTGGTGTATTCCCGGAACGCGTCGATGATCTCGTCCGCGCGATTTCCCGTCGGGTCATGTGCCAAATGCGCCCGGCCCATGCCGTTCCGGATGCGCGCGAGGGCCGCATCGCCTTCGACGGCATTCCTCCGGAACCACTCCAGCCTCGCTCGGAGTGCATTCGCGTCGGCTCGATGCCCGTCGACCGCCGGGTCGTTCGGCTGTGGCTCGGGGAGCAGGTCGATTGCGACTGGGTCGATGCGGTTGCCGACCGGTCGGTTGTTCGTCGGTGTGGACCGGTTCTGTTCCGGGCCGGAAAGGCTGTCGGATTCCGCTGAGCTGAGGTTCTCGGCTCCGGTCCGTGGCTGCGGCGTAGCGGGTTTGCGGCCTGGTCGTCCCGCCTGGGTGATATCCGGGATTGGGCCGAGAGTTTCGTCCGCCGATTGCAGTGCCTCGGCCAGCCCTGTGTTCTGGTCCGGGTGAGGCTTGCGCAGTTCGAACCATACGGCTTGGTGCCAGCCGTCCTCATGGCGTTTGAACAGCTCGATGCCGGAGCGCATCGGCGTCGAAGCATCCACTGCGGCAGCTGGCCCGGGGAGGACAGCGAGACCGGAGCGGGTCGGGATACCGCCTCGCGCGTTCCGCGGCACCGAGGCGGCGTGCGTGTCGAGCAGCGTCACGCGCAGCCGGTCATCCGTTGTCTCCGCCATGAGGTGGACTCTGCCGCGGCGGTGTTCGGCGGCGTCGGTCACCATGGCCGTGAGTTCGGCGCACCCGAGGCTGACTTGTTCGGCGGGCCAGCCGCCGAGCTGTTCGGCCAGCCAGGACGCGGCTTCCGACGCCGCGTTCTGGTTGTATTCGCCCTCGGGCTCGGCACGAATGATTCGCTCGGACCGTTGGGCCGACTCCGCCACCGTCGCGGGCCGGTCGGCCGCGACGAAAATGTCCTCGGTCGGCGCCGTTTCGCTGCCCATCGCCCAAGACGCGCCGGAATCGGTGAGCCAGGAGGTGAGTTGGTCGTGCACGGCCGACCACGCGAGAGATGCTCGCGTTCGATCCTGTCCGAACCGGACGGCGGTGTAATGCGCTTCGACAGAGCCACCGTCTGCGCGCACGGTGATCGTGCCCTCGGCAAATTCACTTCGTGCCGCGTTGACCCGGATGGTGAACGACTGGCCCTCGGCGGTCGATTCCCAGGCGACAAGGTCGGTCCAGAAGATCACGCGGTTCCCCGCGCCGTCTTCGGCGGACGCGTAGCCGGACAGCAGCTTGTATGCGTCGCCTTCGTGGCTGAGTATCTGTCCGACAGGCATCTCGGCTGCCGCGCCTCGCCACATCAGTCCCTGGTGCTCGGAACCGAACTGTGCGTCGAATTCACACCCGCTGAGATCGGCTCCGCTGTTCTCCAAGGCGTCGAGGATCTGCGCGGGGTTCATCGGATCCCCGTTCCATTCCTCGAAACCTTGGCTGAACGCGTCGAGGCCCTTCACCCGGCCGCTGATCCGCCACCATCCGAAACCACTGATCTCGTCCAGCGATACGCCCTGCGCGAGGAGTGCGCTGAGCAGATCCTCGTGCGAGGCGTCGGCGGTGACGAACTTTCCGTGGGCCAGCAGGATGAAAGGATCGCCGTTTTCGGGGTCGCTGGTGTGATAAGGCTGCTTGTCGGGCCCCGTCCCGGGCACCACGAACCAGCCGCGCGAATCCACCTCAGGCCACACCAGTTCGATGTCGTCCGCGGGCTCGAGCAGGGTTTCGGGCAGTGGCACTGTGTCGTATGTGGACCGGCTCGGCCCCGGGGACGAGGCAGTCGTTTGCTCGGATCCGCTCCATCTGAGGAGCAGAGCGCGCAATTCGTCTCGCGAGACATCAGGCCAAGGATCGGAGTGTCGAGACAACCGCTTGTGGTACCAGTCGATCGACTTCTCGAGACTGCTCGGGTCCGCGACAGCGCTATGCACCGACTTGCGGACAATCTCCCGCCAGTCTCCCAAGGCGCGGTACATGCGAAGGACTGCATCGGTATCAACGGCCGGATTCACGAGGGGCATTCGATCGAACCACATCGCAGCCACCCGAGCACGGGTCTCCTCGTCTACCCGCAGACCGAGGCGCGTAACGAAGAACGATGCGTTGTAGATCGGATCGCTGGGACCGGCGGTTTCCCAGTCCAAAATCCACAATTTCCGTTTGTTGTCGAGCCGAAGGTTGAGCGGATATAGGTCGTTGTGGGCAAAGACAGCTGGTTCACCCGACCGACTGTGATCGGGCTGAACGTACTCCGACAATGGCCCGATTCCGAGTTCTCGCAACCTCGACAATACGTGCGGTGACAGGCTGTGGTACCTGTCGTCGGCATGCTGGATCATCTGCTGCTGCCACGTTGGAATGTCCATTTCCAGCCCAGGTGGCGCAGGGTGCGATTGCATCAACTGCACTTGATCCAAGAGGTCGGGTAGCCAATTCATCAGCTCGGGATCGCCCCATGGCCGCGTTTCACCGGGAACATACTGCATGATCGTGAACTCCTCGCCGACAGTGCGGCCCACCCCGGCGTAGAGAATTTTGGGAGTTCGCACGCCGCACTCGCGTGCGTACGCTATAGCCGCGTTCTCCGGCATCCATTTCTTCAAGAAGGATTCGGTAGGTTGATCCTTCCTGGATCTGACCACAGCCGGGCCCGCACTGGTGTCCACCAGATACAGCCGATTGACGGTCCCGGAGAAATCGGGTTCGCGACCCCGGACCTGTTCGAACAGCGCCTCGGCTTCTTCCGGAGATATTTCGAATCGGTCGCGGCCGGGGTCGGAGCCCGGTGGGTGGTGTTGCTGTCGGCCTGGCGCTCGATTGTCATCCGCGCCGAGGTCGATGGCGACGGGGTCGATGCGTTCACCGGATGATGTTTGCTTCGCGGGTTCGTGCGGGGTGCTATCCGGTTGGGGCGCTGTGTCGCCGTCCCTGTTCGGCGCGTCACGCAGCGATCGGTCGACGATGGCCAGTACCTGTTCGTCGGTTTCGGGGAGCGGCGCGTCCGACAGCAGCGTGGCCAGCAGTCGCTTGCAGGCGAGGGCATCGTGCTCTTCTCCCGGCACGAACGGCGCGGGCCTTCCACCCATGCGGCGGTAGCGCTCTCGCGCACCGAAGAGACCGAGCAGTGCCACCGGATCCGCGATACCCGCGGATTGTTCCACCTGGGCTGCGAGCAGTCGGTACCGCAGGCTTCCCGCCTTGACCGTGTCCACCCAGTCGTCCCGCAGGGTGAGGAGATCTTCGTCGAACTCCGGAATGGCGCTGGCGGGCTTCCCTTGCTTTTCGAGCGCCCAATTCAGCAGGATCCTGGACAGCGGACGGTGATAGTCGCCCTCCCCGTGACGCCCGGAAATGCTCCACAGCTCGAGGTCTGTGGCTACTTCGTAGGGATCCTTGTCGGGGTTGCTCACTGCGGCGTTGAACCATTCGCACATCGCTGCGACGTCCGCGGCCGTCCGCTCGGGTGCCATCCGCCGCCCGAGCAGCTCATGCAATTTCAGGATGAACTCCACGCTCAGCTCATCGCCGAGATGCTGTTCGGCGTAGTGGCGAGCTTCCAGCCAGCTCAGCCACTCCTTACGTCCGAAAAGCAACTCGGGCCGAGACACACCCGCCGCGATGGCGACGTTCCGGAATTTGTCGTCCATATACAACGTCAGCTCGAGTGTGGGGGGGGGCGCGGGGGGGGTTGCGCGCCCCCCCCGCCCCCCACCCAAATTAAGATGGAGCGCCCGCGCCTGGTAGGGGTTGAAAGGGGGGGCGGGCGCGGGGGGGGGGGGTGTG